>CAZRML010000012.1:0-79412 GCA_964601205.1 uncultured Actinomycetota bacterium
TTTTTTTTAGTGAATAATTAAATAGATTGTTATAAAAATCAAACTTGCTTTTTCCCTTATATCCAGCGTAAAAATCTAAAAAGTCGCATATTATTATATAGTTAGAATTAATTCTTATAACTTTTCTAATATAATCTTTATCTCGTCTTCTATTAACCATCTCTAGACTGCTCTCTTCTGGTTTGTTTACAGTTTTGTTAAAATTTTTAGCTAATAATATCATAATTAACCTTTTTCTTTAAAATTTATATTTTGTGGTAGGATTACATGAAATTGAGATTTATATTGTTTTTTCCAGCATAGTCTTTAGCAAGTGATATAAACATAGCACCTCTATTCCTTTTAATTCTCCCGGTAAGATATGTATCCTTGATTATACTCAAAAATATTCTTATCCGCTGCTCTGATATTTTATCAACTACAGAACGGAATGCTCCTAAGCTGTGATTGTCATTAAGCTCTTCTGCTATTTCTCTAGTCAGCAGCTCTTTTTCTCTGGACCTATATCTCCTCGATACAGGATATTCCTCTACTATACCATTATTTGAATATTTTCCTTTTAAATCAATGTTTTTATCCTTCCCAGAGCCTTTAGACTCTGTAAAGTTACATTTTCTATTTTCTTTTAATGATTCTTTTATTTTTCTCCTAATATCGTTAATATCCTCCTTGTCTTCTACTTTCTTTTCCTTTTTTACTTCTCTTGAGTTTTCCATAACCCCTTTACTGCCAGCTCTATTAACGTTATTTAAATTTGTATTTTTAATATTGGTATTGTTAGGGTATCTACTAGATACCACCCCTGGTATCTGTGGTACACCACCCTGGTATCTGCCAGATACTACCCCCTTTTTATTATAATTATTTTTATCTTTAGGTTTCGGATTTAATAAAGTATATAAATTTGAAGTATAACTTTTATTATCTATAGTTTTTCTAACTTCTTTTTTTAATAATCCCTTTTTGGTTAAAGACTTTACTACTCGTATCGCCTGGACTTTCGCCATACTTCCCTTTTTTGCAATGGTTTCATAACTGGGGAATGCTTTATTTTCACCATTTACATATCTAGCTATAACGATATAGATCATCTTCTCATAAATAGTTAAATCTTGCCGGTCCAGAAGGTCATTTTCAAGGTAAAACCAGTTTCTTACCCTGCCATCTCTTAAGTTATCTCTGCTCATTTTAAAAGCTTCCACTTTAAGTCTTTATATAACGCAAAAAACCCGGCATAATGCCAGGTTCTTTTATATAACTTTTATTTTCTTTTTAAAGGTAAGACCTACATCAACCGGACTGTTTTCAGCATTTATAAACTCTTGTATTGCATCCTCTGGATTTTTAGGGTACGCGCCGGGTTTATTATCTCCGCCATTCGCCCCGTATCAGTGTAACTTTTGCTTTTTATACCATGCCGAGGTTTTATTTTATCTTTTTTATTTTCAAATTCAATAGTAATCTAATACTATAAAATTTTTTACTAAAGTTAATTGCACCCTTATAGATTTCTTCATGATATCCCATATTCTTTAATATTTTTATTGCATTCTTTGTTTTACAAACTCCTCTATATAGCACATAACTAAATATGATATCTTTCCCTGTTATTTCTTCTCTAAAGTGATAATTTTTACAAAAAACTTTTGATAAATTTGCTAATTCTAAATCATGAGTAGCATTGATAACACAGAAGGATTTAATATACATGTAAAACATTTACAGCAAACTTAAATCTTTTTTGCTTTTAGTCCGGATAGTTTTTAAGTTTATTTGGTACGACACAAATAAATTCAAGTCCTTCTTCTGTATAAAATTGGTGTAACTCATATGGATGTATTATAAAGAAACTATCGCTCTCCAGTTCCAATTTTTCATTATCAAGAATTACATGACCCTTCCCCTTCAAAATATATACCTCATGCTCATAGCTATGTTTGTGTTTGTTAGTATATCCTCCGGGACCTATTTTAAATAATCTCATTGAAAAATTTGGTGCGTCGTCTTTCCTTGACGTTATCAGTGGATAATATTCGACTTTACTATAATTTTTTAAATTTTTATCCATGGGTTTTTGAATCAGGTCTTTCTTTTTTCCTATCCGACTCTGGGCATCTAAATTGCTTTCTTGCATTTATACTCCTTTCAGCTAATTTTCCAAATATATGCGGTTAGAATTAATTTTTATTCAGAGCTTTAAGTACGCCTCTTTTTATTCTATCTACCCCCGGTATCATCTCCTGCTCCAGAACTAGACTATAAGGAACCGGACAGTTTCTTCCAGCTACCCTGGTTATAGGGGCATCAAGATAGTCAAATCTCTTTTCTACCACCTGCGACACTACTTCTCCCATAAAACCCCCAAAGATAGGTGCTTCTTCAACACACATAAGCCTTCCGGTTTTTTTAACTGAATTTAAAACCGTATCTATATCAAGAGGGCGGAGTGTTCTCAAGTCTATTACTTCACATTTTATATTTTCTTCTTCCTCCAGCATCTGTGCAACTTCAAGTGATTTCTGAACCATTAAAGAGGTGGCAACTATACTTATATCTGTGCCTTCCCTTTTTATATCTGCTACTCCAAGTTCTACTTCATAAATATCTTCCGGTACATCCTGTATATATTTCTTATTTTTATAAAGTAGCTTATGCTCTATAAATATAACCGGGTTATCATCGTTGATTGACGCGATAAGCAGCCCCTTTGCATCATACGGACATGATGGCATGACAACCTTTAGCCCCGGTATCTGCGTAAAAAGACCCTCAAGGCTCTGGGAATGCTGCGCGGCGGCACCCGTTCCTCCACCGCCTGCCGCTCTTATCACAAGAGGAACTTCTGCTTTTCCACCATACATATATCTTATTTTTGCAGCCTGATTTATAATCTGCTCTGCGGATAAAATTATAAAATCTGAAAACATAATTTCGACTATTGGTCTCATACCTGTAATAGCGCTTCCAATACCAATACCCACCTGCCCTGCCTCAGATATAGGAGCATTTCTGATTCTTTCCTTCCCGAATTCCTCATACATTCCTACTGTTACACCAAATCCTCCTCCATATTCGGCAATATCCTCTCCTATAAGATATACATCCTCATCTTCTCGCATTTTTTGCTGCATTGCCTCTCTTATAGCTTCCTGGTAAGTTATCTCTCTCATCTCTTGTAAATATCTCCTTTAGATTAATGAATTTTATAAAATGTCAAATTATCCGGATATAAATCTGCTCATGCATAAACATCCTCTTCAACTTCTGACTTATCCGGAGAAGGACTTTCTTTTGCAAATTCTGTTGCTTCTTTTATTTGTTCCTCTACTTCTTTTTCAAGTTCCTCATTCTCTTTTTCAGTTAATAACCCCTCTTCCATCAGAGCTTTTTTGTACCTGGCAATCGGATCTTTTTTCATCCACGATTTAACTTCTTCCTTGCTCCTGTATACCTGAGCGTCACTCTTGGAATGACCCTTCCATCTATAAGTCAGACTTTCAATTAATACCGGGCCTCTCCCCGCCCTGCTCTCATCAGCAAAGTGCGAAACTGTGTTAAAAACCTCAACTAGATTATTGCCATCAATTGTTAACCCTTCTATTCCGTATGCAGTTTTTCTTTCCGATATTCTTTCAATATTAAATGCCTCTTTTTTAGGCATTGACATTGCATATACATTATTTTCACAGAGGTATATAACCGGCAGGCTCCAGATGGAAGCAATGTTCAAAGTCTCATGGAAAATACCGGTATTAGCTGCTCCGTCTCCAAAAAAGCATACAACGACCCTGCCATTTTTCTTTAACTTGCAGGTCAGTGCAGCTCCTGTTGCTATACCCATGCTACCACCTACAATTCCATTCGCACCAAGATTACCTGTGCTCAAATCCGCAATATGCATTGAGCCGCCTTTCCCCTTGCAGTACCCTGTTTCCTTGCCCAGCAGTTCTGCCATCATTATATTCAGGTCTGCACCCTTTGCTATGCAATGGCCATGACCCCTGTGAGTAGAAGTAATATAATCATTTTTGCCAATAGCATAAATAGAACCTACTGCTGTTGCTTCTTCACCAATATAAAGATGGCACGTCCCGTGAATTTCACCTCTTATAATAAATTGCTCGGTTTGATATTCAAATTGTCTTATCTGGTACATTTTTTTTAGCATTTCAATTTTTATATTCTCATTTAAGTCTTTGAATTTATTTTTTATCTTATATCCACCTACGTTCATATACTTATTTTTTTTATCAACATTCCTTTTCATTCAAACCCCGCTATCTAAAAAACTTGACAATTAATAATTCTTATTCTGGTTAAATCTTGAACCATTCCTGAATATAATTTTAACCGTTAATTTGAATCCATAATAAACTTCTAAAATATCTTTAATTTTTAGAAAGATTCAACTATACCCCTGGCTGTATTTTCATCAGTTAATAAAATATTTATAATCCCTCCACGTAATGCACCTAAAATAACCTTTAATTTACTATTTCCAAATCCCACGCCAATCACATTTTTTATTTTCTTAATTGTTTCAAGAGGGGTAGTCATAATCCTTCCATTAATCTCATTCTGAACCTTTTTTCCATCTTCATCTATAAAAATCAGGTTAATGTCACCTACAACCCCCAGACTGCTAAGATAATCAAATTCTTCTACGCTGAAATTTCCAATTTTGACCAGTGTAGATTGAGAGTCTATGCCACCCATGCCAACCATAGCTGTACTAACCTTACCGGCCATTTCTATTATTTCTCTTGCATTGCTATCATTCTGAATAATTCTTCTTGCTTCACTACTATCTAAAATTGCCGGTGAATTAATTACATAACTAATCCCGCCAAACTTATTCGACAGAGTCCTGGCCACTGAATTTGTATGAATTCCTGTACCAACTTTCCCGACACCACCAATCAACGGCACTACTTTTATATCAACCTTCATTCCAAAATCCAGGTAATCTGCTATTGATTTAAGTGAGGTCCCCCATCCAATACCAAAATAATCTCCATTTTGAATTATCCTGCCAAACATATTTTCCAGAACATCAGCCATATCCATTAAGATATCTTCCCTTCTATCGTAAGTTGGCACAACAATACATTGTTTTAGCTTATACTTTTTTTCTATTTCACATTCCAGATTTGAATAATCCTCCTGTGGTGAATTAATCTTAATCTCAACTATTTTCTCTTCTCTTGCCTTATCAAGATATCTGGACACCTTTGTCCTAGATATATTTAAATTATCTGCAATCTCCTGTTGGGTAATATTTCCTATATAATAGAGTCTTGCTATTTTTGATATAAATTTTTTATTTTCAATCCATTTCATATTTTTTATTATGAACAATTGTTAATGCTTTGAACAACTGTTTAAATTATACAAAAAAATAATTAATAGTCAAATAAACAAATGTCTTATTTTCCTTTTCCATTGAAAAAGCCTCTTGTTAATATAAAATTTTCTATAATGCACATTTTCAGAAAAATACAATTTAGTCCAGAGAGAATCTCTTATGATAAAAAAATTTGCATCTCTCCTTTTAGCAGATGCTTCTAATTACAAAAATATCATAAAAAAGTTAGAAAGAAAAAAATTTAACGGTTTCCATTTTGATATTATGGACGGACATTTTGTAAAAAATTTTGGTTTTAACTTAGGAATCATCAAATCACTCCGAAAGCTTACAGAACTCCCATTTAATGCTCATCTGGAAATAGAGAATCCGGGATATATATTGATATGGTTATAGAGGCAGGCTGCAATATTATCACCATTCACCCTCAGACATGCAGTAAAATAAAAAGAGAATTAATATACATAAGAGCTAAAAATGCCCTTACCTCTATAGCAATTGACCCGGATATAAAAATAGATTATCATCAAAATAAAATTTATTTTATAAAAATTATAAATCTGTCATCTGTATTATTACCAATACTCCCTTAATAATTCTATAATTTAAAAATTACCTTATACGCTTGCTGATTAAGCATTAGATCAAAGCCTTTTTTAAAATTACTTAAATCTAAAACTTTAGATATCAAAGGACTTACTTTAATCTTTTTACCTATTACAACATCATATGCCTTTTTTAAAGTCTCCGGTGTTGAAGAGTAATGACTTTTTATGGAAAGTTCTCTACTATAAATAGCCTCAAAATCTAAAGGAATAGTTTGCCCTTTTTTTGCAACTCCAAATATGTTTATTACCCCTCCATCTCTTGAGTATTCTACTGCACTTTTTAATGTTATCTCATTGGTAACCGTAAGTATTGTATTATCAACTCCCATTTTTGAAATTTTTATGATTTCTTTTACAATATCAGAATTTTGAGGATTAAGAATGTAATCTGCACCAAGCTCCTTTGCTAATCTAAGTCTTTTGGTATCCAGATCTATTGCAATAATATTTGCTCCTCCAAGCTTAGCAAGTTGCAAAAAAATAAGCCCTATTGACCCGGTCCCAACTACTACAAAATAATCACCTTTTCTATTTTTTATTCTATCCATTGCTCTTATACAACAGGCAACTGGCTCTACAAAAACAGCTTCTTTTAAATTTTGGCCTTCTGGGAGCTTAAAAACAGTATTATTTATATGTTCATCAGTAAGTCTTATATACTGGGAGAACGATCCAGGATAGAAATTAGTTTTCTTAAAATGCCGGCACATAGTGTGACTTCCACGCTTACAGTAATGGCACTTGTAGCAGGGTATGTGATGCCCGGCAACTACTATGTCACCGATATCAAAATTTTTTACATTTTTTCCTTTTTTAACAACCCTTCCTACAAGTTCATGTCCATATATTCCAGGCTTTCTATAGCCAGGATCAATTATTTTTTTGATATCAGAACCACAAAGACCTGTATAGATCATCTCAACAAGCATCTGGGTCTCATCTATTTCAGGAGTTGGAATTTCTTCCAATCTAAAATCATCTTTGCTGTAACAAAGTAGAGCTTTCATTTAATCTTAAGTTACTATATTGTATTTTATGCCTTTCTTCTGGTCTACCAAATTAAGTGCATCCAACAATTTACCCAGAGGCATGTCACTCGTTATAAATTTTGAAGCATCTACAAGCTTATCTTTTATGAGATTGAATGCTTTTCTTACATAGTAAGGAGTATGGTGGTAGACTCCTTTTATAGTAAGTTCACTGTAGTGGAGAAGCCTAGTATCAATATTTATAGAAGTACCCGGCGGACATCCACCGAATAAATTAACAAGTCCTCCTTTCCTTGCCATAAGTAATGACATCTCCCATACTTTTGGTGAACCTGTAGATTCTATCACTATATCTGCCCCATAACCATTTCTGGTTAATTTTTTTACTGCATCTACCTGATTATCTATTTTAGTGGCATTAACTGTATAATCTGCACCAAATTCCTTTGCATAACCCAGCCTTTCATCAGAAAGATCAGTTGCTATTACCACTGCACCCTGAAGCTTTGCCATATATATATGCATAAGTCCTATAGGCCCACAGCCGTTTACAGCAACCATATCTCCTACTTTTATATTTGATTCTTCTGAACCATGGACTACACATGCCAGAGGTTCAGTTAAGGCCGCTTCTCTGTAGCTTACAGTATCAGGAATTTTTAAAGTATTAAACTTTAAAATATTCTCGGGTATCTTTATATACTCTGCATATGCACCGTTATTGTAGGTTATATTCTCACACATTGAATATCGCTCTAGTTTACAAAAGTAGCACTTAAAGCAGGGGACAGAATTTACTGCTACCACTCTATCACCTACGCTGAAGTCTTTTACATTATTACCTAATTTAACTATATCTCCGGCATATTCATGACCAAACACATCCCCGGGCTTTATCATAGTGGGATGACCTCTCTTGTAAGTTTTTAGATCCGAACCGCAGGTCAGTGCACTTTTTATTTTTACAAGTGCTTCTCCCGGGCCAATTGAAGGTATATCTATCTCTTCATATCTTACATCACCTGGTCCATAAAAAACTTGCGCTTTCATCTTACCTTTCATAGATACTAGTCCTCCTCAAATATATAAAATTTTAATTTTTAATGGTTTCTTCTAAGTATTTTTTTTAAGTTCAGTTCTTTTAAATTATCTTAAACTTCAACAGAATAAATTTCCCAATCATTGCAATTACATAACAAAATACAAAAGATTATTTATTAACTCAAAATGTCTTAAATCTATAAAAGGATTAATAAACCAGTTATAATTTTTAATACTTCTACGGAAAGTTCACTTTCGCTACATTCTTAAGATTAAATAATTAAATTAAGTATTTTTAATACAGTCTACATCCACAAGATTTAAGAGTAGTATATTAAAAAGTGAACAAATGTGCTATAAATAATTATATGTTCAACATGATAAATAAAAACATTATTTTTGTCAAGAGTGAATACTCTATTAGAAGTTATTCCTATTTTTTCCTTGACATATTTTTCCCGTCTTCTCCTAAAACATTTGCAAAAATACTTTTTTGTTTAATTAAGTTTTAAATCCTATAAAAGAGCCAACCTCTTTAAATGACAAAATAACAGTTAGAAATTGATAGGTCCACTTTTATTTTTTAGCTAACATGCTTTATTCTTAGTTTCAAATACCAATATTGCTAGTAAAAAATACTAAATTTTTAAAAAAGATATATAATACTTAAAAACGGGGTAACAGTTCTGATAAATTTGCATTGATAGCAAGAAATAATGCAAATTCAAAAAAATATTTTAATAAAATAGGTATCATTAAACCAAGGAAGAAAGGAGATTTTGAACATGAGTTTTAAGCTGTTACATCCTGCAGACCAGATAGCAATGATCATGGAAAGAATATACAGTTATGGAATGACCACTACGTCAGGAGGGAATCTTTCAATACTTGATAACGAAAATAATATGTGGATAACTCCTTCTGGAGTTGATAAGGGTTCTCTAACAAGCAGGGACATAGTATGCATAAAAAAAGATGGAACCATAATAGGTAAACATAAACCATCGAGCGAGTTTCAATTTCATGATCTTATATATAAAAAGAGACCTGATATCAAAGCTTTGCTACATGCTCATTCGCCTTCATTAATTACTTTTAGCATCGTAAGGAAAATACCTGATACAAATTTAGTTCCCAATGTAAAACTAATATGTGGTAACGTGGGCATTGCCAAGTATGGATTGCCCGGTAGCAAGGACCTTGGCGAAAAAATAGCAGCTGTTTTTGGGAGAGGAATAAATGCAGTAATTCTTGAAAATCATGGCATAGTAGTAGGAGCTTTAAACCTTTTTAAGGCTTTTATGGCTTTTGAAACTCTAGAATTTTGTGCCAGACTGGAAATTAACGCAAATAGAATAGGAAAACCTGCACCACTTATGCAAAAAGATATAGAATCATTAAAGAACAAACAACATTCCTACATGGAGGATTATGTCCCAGAAGAATTCAGTTTCATTGAAAAAGCTGCCAGAAAAGAAATGAGCCATTTGATACAAAGAGCTTATAATCAGAAACTATTTACAAGTACCCAAGGCACTTTTTCTCAAAGATTAGATAATGAGTCTTTTATTATAACCCCATATGGCGATGATAGAAGATATATTGACACCAACGATATTGTTAAAATTAAAAGAGGATTAAAAGAAAAGGGGAAGATTCCAAGCCGCTCTGTGTTACTTCATAAATACATCTATGAAAAACACCTTCACGTGGAATCAATTATAATCTCTCGCCCTCCCAATATTATGGCTTTCGCAGTAACCGGTGAAAATTTCAACCCAAAAGTCATACCCGAAAGCTATATATTATTGAGAGAAATTCCAAAAATTCCTTTTGGATCAAGATTTATGCACCAAAAAATGGTAGCCAGAATTTTTAAAAAGAATATTCCCGCAGTAATAGTAAAAAACGATTGCGTTATAGTAACAGGTAATAGTCTTCTTAATGCTTTCGATATACTCGAGGTCGCAGAATTCACTGCAAAAGCTATTATAGACTCGAGGAGTATTGGAAATATTATTAATATAAGTAATGACAAAATAGCTAAACTTGATAAAGCTTATAATCTAGAAATATTATAATTATATTTCTTAATAAAACAATAGCTAAAATTTATCTTTATTTACTTTTCTTTTTTCAATAAAATCCTGTCCGGTATTCCTACTTTACCTATATCATGTAAAGCAGAAAGTAATCAAGGCTCCCATCTCTGCAGCCTTTTCCCCAGGCATTTATATATAAATGCTTATCATACACCTCGGCGTGATAATAGCATCACCTATCTTTGTGTTATGCATGCTTAAATTATTGGATTTATGTTTATAAATTCCAAGCTGGCTCGACCCTTCTGGAGCTCAAATAATCTGTTCTTTTAACTATACAATCACAATTTATTTTCTTTCTGATGATCGACCGCCTGTTTTGCGGTATTTGGGATGTTATAAACAGCCTTTTTGTAGAATGACGCAAGCATAAAACGCGGTTTCTGTCGTGGATACAACCGCATAGGCGTTTTTTGCTACCTCGTAAAACGAAAAACGATCTAGAAAACCCACCGCATTCGCTCCACGCTTGTCATACTTTGCCACGATCTGCTTAAACTCGTCCCATACCGGACATTCTAGATCGCGGTGCATTTTCATCTTATCCATGATAGTAACAGGCTTTTCCACAAAGTCGTCCAGCGGCATCAGCTGTAGAATATTTTCCAGTACATCTGTCGCGCGGTGTCCATCATAGCGAATATTTATATGACCTTTTTCCGCTGCTACTGAAGCCGCCGGAAAATTCGCATCTCCAATCACTATGGTGTCACCATGTCCCATTTCGTCGAGGACCTTAAGCAGTTCCGGAGTGACGCCGGAGGGAATTCCTTTAAGCATAAAATCACCTCACAGTCCAAGTGCTTTAAAGGCCTTATCGAACGGTTCATGACACAGGCCTTTTTCCGTGATAATACCAGTAATCAGAGAGTACTCGGTCACATCGAAAGCAGGGTTGTAGACGTCTACTCCCTTCGGCGCCATACGCTCTTTGTACCACATTTCCGTAACTTCTTTGGGATCACGCATCTCAATTGGGATCTGTTCGCCGGTCGGAGTGGCCATATCGATAGTAGAGCTGGGCGCGCAGACGTAGAATGGTATTCCGTAGTGCTTCGCTACAATAGCAACACCGCTTGTGCCGATCTTGTTGGCTACATCACCGTTTTTTGCAACGCGGTCGCAGCCCACAAAAATGATATCAATCTTCTTAGACTTCATTAAAATGGGGGCCATATTATCACATTGCAGCGTCGTCGTTATGCCTGCTTTGTAAAGCTCAAAAGAGGTCAGGCGTGCACCCTGCAAAAGTGGCCTTGTTTCGTCGCAGTATACATGCATGTCTTTTCCCCGCCATCCCTTTTCCAGGGCAATGTACATTGGAGCAGTCGCTGTGCCGTACTTAGCCGTAGCCAGAGTGCCTGCATTGCAGTGTGTCAGAATGCCTATTTCCTCTCTATCTTTCTTAAGTTCCTTCAGTAACTCAAACCCGATTTCGCCGATATCTCGGCTGATCCTGATATCCTGTTCGCGGATGCGCTCTGCTTCCTCGAACAAAATCCGCTTGATCTCATCAACCGGTTTATCCTTATTTGCCTGTACAGCATCCTCCATGCGGTTCAGAGCCCAGAACAGGTTGACCGCTGTGGGACGGGAAGATTCCAGATAAACTTTCAGCTCTTTGACTTTTGAGTAAAAAGCGTCATATTTTTTTTCGTCTATGCCGGACGCCAGCAAAGCAATGCCATATGCTGCGGCTACACCTATAGCCGGTGCGCCACGTACTCTCAGCTTTTTGATCGCTTCCCAAATTTCTTCTTTTGTGCGTATTTTAATTCTTTGAATTGTACCAGGAAGAAGTGTCTGATCAATGATGTCCAGCGCACTCTTGTCCTGTAACATCTTAATTGTAATAACACGATTAAAAAATTCTTCAACGGTCATTATCCTCTACCTCCTTTATTTCTTCAATCATCTCTGCGTTCAGCAAATTATCAGAGCGTTTTTTTCGCTTCTTTAGTTGCCTTTTTAACAGCTGCGACAAAATCAGCACCTGTTCTGAAATGTATCTGGTTTACAATGTAGTCCTTGCCAGCCAAGATGTTTATACGCTCAGCAAGAAGACGTTTTTTCTCATCTGCGATCGTGGTGACGTCCGCAACATTTGCCATGCCTACAGTTCTGCGGTGGAGCTCGGTGCCAGCATAGCCCGCAGTGTCGTTCAGAATATCCTCTAGGTACCACTCCTTAAAGCCCTTGACATTCGCCATAGGTTCTGTTGCAGCTTCGTCAAACTTCTTGTTGAACTTCTCATTGAAAAGATCAATCGTCTTTTCAATGGTATCCAGGGCCCAATCACAAAACTCTGTATTATCTGCTGAAAGGGCATTGTCGTAGGCGAAGATCAGGTTTGCAACTACATTGCCGACGTCGTAGCCCATGGGTGCATAAGTGCCGAATTCAGAGTCAAACACCTTTGTAGAATCTTGCCGTATAAAAATGGAGCCCGTGTGCAAATCGCCCTGTATCAACGCCTGTGCATTTGTCATGAACTTGAACTTAAGCTTTGCCACTTCCAGATGGAGCTTTTCGTCAGAATACAATTCCTTCTTTATAAAATCAGCGTTAGGGGGAAAGACATTGTTTCGGTCGTAAATATCGTTATATGGCTCCATAAGAACCAGTTTTTCAGTAATGTCACAAAGATCGGGAGAAATGAATTTTTTGACGAGTTCTTTCTTCTCCTTATGATCCATCACAACGTCGCTGCTCAGGAGCAAAGTATTTACCATAAAGGAAGAGATATCTTCAGCAAAATGGGGAAATATTTCATGCTTCAACATTGCGTCGCGCATTACGACATAATCTGAGCAATCCTCCATGCCGCAGGCACACATCACAGTGTCATAGAAATAAATATGCGGCACCGTGCCGGGCGCAAATTTATCTTCAAGTATCATGACTTCAGATTCCAGACGGTTGCGGTCGGTCGATGGCTTCCAATCTTTCGAAATTCTTGTCGCTGTGCCTGCCTGCTTGATATAGATCGAGTGACCTTTTCCATCCCAGACACGATACACATAGTTTAGGTTGCCATGCTCCTCGGGTATGATAACTTTCATGGACTCGCGGTCCCAGTCAATAATATCTTTTGTTTTTTGCAGTGTGTATTCGATCACATCATCCAAATCCATCTGGAAATAATTATCAAATCTTGACATACGTTTGTTCCTCCTTAATCTTCCTTTTTGGATGCATAAGCAGAGATCAGTGCCAGTGCCATAACCGCGCCTTTTACAGCGGGAAGTACATAGAACGGGACTGCCATTATCGTAAGACCGTTTTCCAGTGTAGAAACCAGCATAGCACCGATCATGGTTCCAAGTGCGTGAGGCTTTTCTGCACCACCTACCGAGCGACCTATGAAAACCGCCGCCAGAGCGGGCATTAAGTAGTTGTCACAGCTCATGACCTGTGCAGAGCTGCTACGAGAAGCCACTATGATGCCACCAATGGCAATGAATACGGCTGTGAGTATACCAGCAAGATAACGGTTCTTTTTAATATCGATTCCGGAAAGCTTCGCTGCTTCCTTATTGCTGCCTATCGCGTACAGGTAGCGTCCGTGCTTCGTAAAGCTCAGGAACAGATAAACCACCAAAACGCATCCCAGCATAATAATGATGATCCACGGGGCACGACCTATGGCTGAGAAGGAATATGACAGCTGGGTGCGTAGTGGAGCAGCTCCCCATGGTGTATTCATGCCGGTGGAAACGGCACCGCCTCCTATGTACCACTGGCCAAGGCCTTGATGCACAAACATCAGCGCGACGGTCGCAAGAATATACGGGATTTTACATACTAAAACCAGGAACATTGTCAACTGATGTATTATAAGAGTTCCTACAATACAAATCAGGATGGACATTACCAAAGACTGCCCGAACCAGAGATAGGAAGATACAAATATGTAGGCTGAGAAGCTACCCAGCGTTCCAATAGTCAAGTCAATTTCTTCCGTCGACATGGTAATGGTTGCAGCAATGCCGAACACCGTGGTTATGGCCATTGCACGCAGAATGTTGACCATATTGCTGCCGGACAAGAATCTGTTTCCGCCAACGAGTAAAAATGTAACAAAGCTTACGATAAGCACCAAAACCGCGGCCCAGTTTACCAGAAATTTTTTTACACTTTTATGATTGCTCATAACAAAAGTACTCCTCATTTTTATATTTTTTGGTTTTTATAAACCCAACTCCAACAGAATATTTCATTATCTCATCTTCTTTTGTCTTTGCTGTCTCCAATTCGGCCACCACCGTTCCGTTATACATTACATATATTCTATCAGTCAGAGCTAAAAGCTCCGAATTTTCACAGGAAGCAAAGATGACGCCTTTCCCCCTTTTTGCGATTTCGTTAATCAAGCGGAAAATATCCTGCTTTGCACCAACATCTACGCCTTTTGTCGGCTCATCAAAGATATATATATCACTGTCTACTTCCAACCATTTGCCTACAGCCACTTTTTGCTGGTTGCCACCGGAAAGGTTGCGCACCATCTGCTTTACGGAAGGCGTATCAATGCCCAGAGTCTTGATATATTTCTCTGCGTTTTTGTCTATTAGCTTACTGTTGATAAATGAGGCAGTGCAAAACTTTGATAAACATGCTATCGACAGGTTAAGGCTGACGTTTTCATGTATCAGAACACCCTCTTTTCGGCGCTCCTCCGGAACCAGAGCCAGGCGATGCTTCACAGCTTCAGAAGGTTTGTTGATCTTAAGCTCTCTATTCTGCATCAACATTTTGCCACCTGTTTTTTTATAGACACCGAAGATAGTTTTGCAAAACTCGGACTTTCCTGCACCTACAAGACCGGCGATGCCAACAATCTCGCCACTTCGGACATAAAGCGAAACATCCTTTACCTTGCCTTCTGCGCCGGATAGATGTTCAACTTCAAATAATTTCTCCGTTATCTTGCACTTCTCTTTGGGGAAGACCTCTTCAAACTTACGGCTCAGCATTTTTTCCACGATTTCACTGATCTTAGTCTGGGCCGTTAGCGGCGCATTGCCAACAATTTTGCCGTTTCTCATAACCGTATAATTTTCACATATTTCAAATATTTCATTTAAACGATGCGAGATAAAAATAATCGCAATATTTTCTGTTTTATGCAAATGCCGTACTACACGGAAAAGCTCTTCGGCTTCAGTATTGCTGAGCGATGAAGTAGGCTCATCAAAAATTAAAAAGTTACATTTAGACCGAATTGCTTTTGCAATAAGAACCATTTGCTTTTCTGCCAGAGACAGATTTTGCACCAGCTCATGCTCATCAATCTGCTTACGGCTGATATGCAGCTTTCCCAAAGCATCTCTTCCTTGTTTATACACTTTTCCCCAATTCACGACATATCCGGATTGGCCCATTATCATGTCGTTCTGTACAATATTTTCCGCTACAGATAATGTAGGATACAACGCAACATCAACTTCCTGATATACGATCTGAATCCCAAGCCTTTTTGCATCAACCGGTGTTCTCAATTCCACTTTCTTATTATCCAGCAGTACTTCACCTGTATAAGTTGGATTTGCTCCAGCCAATACCTTCATTAAAGTGGATTTTCCAGCGCCATTTGCTCCAACCAATGCATGTATCTCTCCGGTAGACACAGCAAAGTTGATATCTTCAAGAGCTTTGACTCCTGGAAATTCAATTGAGATTTTTTTTGTCTCAAGCTTCATTTTAAAAATAGATTTTATATTTTATATTAAAGTATTTTATTAAAAAGAGGAAGCACTCAAATCAAAACCTCATGCTTCCTCTTTTAGAACTATCACCTTTGGTTTTGCATCCAATAATTCAATAGTAAACTATATAATATAGCCTTTACCAATCAGCTAAAATTAATGGATCAAATCCTTCGGCATCCAATCAGCTTCTGGCAGATAATCCAGACTCCCAAATTCTTCGCCAGCAATATCACCTAGATTCTCTATGGTAGAATCAGGTTTGAGGTCTTCTGCCTTAATAGCAGCACCAGGAATTTCAACCCAGTCAACCCCGCTCTTCTGTGATGCGGGATCATATATTTTGTCATACTGATCAGCAATCTCCAGTAATAGAATACGCATTAATACTTCACCATTCATAGTCCAATCAGTCGTTCCTGCAGCAGTCCAGATATCGGGTCGAGTCTGCATGTTAGTAATATCAACCGGGTCAATGTCCACAGAAGCCATTGGCAGTGCGTCACCGTCTGTGCCGTTAAATTTATTGTTCTCGGAAATAGCATTATAAACACCCTGTCCGTATGCATCGTAGTAGGTGATAAGGCCATCTACGTCTTCACGATTAACGCTCTGCAGGTAAGCAGCACTAACAGTGTTAGCTGAGTCGACAGTATCCTGCAGCGGTTGAATTTCGCCAGCCTTTACGATCTTGCCAGATGTTTCATATTCTTGCCAGCCAACTTCACGACGATCGAACGGGCTTATATAGTTCGGACCTCTCCAGACCTTGATAAGACGGACACCTTCACCAAACTTTTCAATCATCACATCAAGCAGAACTGTCAACAGTTGTTTGTCCTGCTGAAATACCTGGGTAACACCCGGAATCTTCTGATACTCGCCGTCTGCATAGAACTGTATGTCAAAGGTTACGATCTTCATGTCTGGATACTGCTCGGTAATCTCTTTCAGGAACACATACGAGCCATCCTGGCTGCCATGGCTGGCTACGATACCGTCATAGCCGGCAGATGCGCATGTTCGAATGGTGTCCTGCCACTTATTGAAGTCACCGTCACAGAAAAAGTAATCATACTCAACACCAAGCGAATCGCACAGTTTCTGCTCGGATTCTACCCACATCTGGAAAATTGTTGCAGAAGGAAGAACCATAACATAAGCCACCTTTTTACCTTTCACAGGTATATCCGCAGAGGCCTCTGTGTCTGACGAGGAAACTTCTTCCTCTTCATCAGATGCTGCTTCTTCAGCTGCTTCTTCTACTTCCTCTTCTACTTCTTCTGCTACTTCTTCTGTAGCTTCTTCTGCTGCAGCACAACCACTAAATGAGAATACCGAAAGCATAGCCACACTTACTGCAAGAGCTATGAACCAAAATAATGATTTTTTCATTTTACCTATTCCTTTCATTTCGCTTAAGGTAGAAAACTTAATCGAATCGTTTTCCTCAAGCATATTAATTTTACTAATACTCTATTTAGACTAAAGGCAAATTTAACTCTCATTCAATTCCAAACAATTTGAAATCTTGAATTTATTGCCTCTAATCTTTTTTTGGATTTCACCTCCTATCTTACCGGTTTTGTTATTTTTTAAAAAAAAGATAAATCTCGTTTTACGAGAATTAGATATTATTTTTTAGCTTTTTATTTTATTATGTTCCGATAGACTATCTTCCTCCACTCACAATAGAAAAAACACTATTAAAATCTGAACAAATGTTCACTAATAAACAATATGTTCAAATATTAAAAAAAAACACTATATTTGTCAAGTTAAATTATATTTATATCGGGGTTTTAGCCCGCTTAAGAATGAAACTTAAAAAAAATATATCCTCAAATATAATAATTGCACAGCAAAATTTACCATTTTTAGTTTTTAAACTGATTAATTGAATAGCACCACTCTGAGAAGATTTTAAAAAATTTTACTGAATGCTATAAATAGAGCCAGGGCTATTCCTGATAAAAAGGCCAGGATTGAATGCTTTTTCTGATGTGTCTGGGCTTCAGGCAATAAATGAGACGCTGAGATATAAATTAAAACTCCTACAACAAAGCCAAGGGCCAGACCCAGAAAAGAGCTGCTTAATTTATTTATAAATGGGTAAGCAATAAATGCTCCCAGGGGAGTTGTCAGTGCCGCTACAAAAAGAGCATAGAGCGCTGCTTTTTTCTCATTGAA
This sequence comes from uncultured Actinomycetota bacterium, assembly GCA_964601205.1. GTDB lineage: Bacteria > Actinomycetota > Humimicrobiia > Humimicrobiales > Humimicrobiaceae > JAQVEM01. The sequence continues at coordinate 18,004 of CAZRML010000012.1, forward strand.
GCCTCCTTTTATTAAAATAGAAAAAGTAATTACTCCCTCTGCAAATTCATGGACCACCAGACCAATGCCCGCCAGGAAGCCGGTCAGGATACTTGCGCTAAAAGTCACGGAATAAATAATCCCGTCTACAAAAGAATGTATCCCTATTCCCTCCACTGCCGTAATACCAAAGGCTATCTCTTTTTGTTTTGTCCTATATTTTATTAACTGATTGCTAAAAAACATAAATAAAAACCCTATTAAAGTAGCATACCCTGCATAGGAGTTTTTGCTTATAGCCTGAGGAAAAGCAATTATCAAAGGAGTAGATATCAAAACCCCGGAAGCAAAACACATAAAATATACCTTAGCCTTTTCAGCCCATTTTCTATTTTTAAAAATGACCCAGATTCCAATGCCATTAACTACTGCTGCGCCAGTAGCAAAAATCGCAATCCATGCAAATGTGCTGAGCTGTTTCATCTTAATTTTTCCTCCCTGTATTGTTAATATTGCACCGCATTTTTTTAAATTAAGTCCGGACATCTAACACATTATAGCCCGTACAGCACTTATTAAGAGAACATCTAATATTTAGATTTTTATTTTATCTTTACCTAAATTATAGACCATTTGTAAAGTCTTCTTTTTTTGGTCTTTTTCCGGATGAAAACTACCCTATTGCAGCTATCTTTTATATTAAACTCTTAATTTTAACTCCTGATTTTTATAATTTAAGTTTGTACGGGGGTAAATCCATTTTTTTGCCCTGCCATAAATAGTGCCATCCGGCAAGCTGCCCGGGTAACAGGCGGCATAAATAATACTGGCCAATCCTGCTATAGCCTTCTATTATAAACTTCACCTGTTAAGATAAGAATTACACGATTATATTAATCCTGGAATCAAGAAGGAAACTTTAAAATAAATTTCTAAATAGCGGCAAGTTCCCTGAAATCGCCTTTTAGATTATGATAAAGCGATTTATATATTTTATAATATCTTAAATATTTTTCTGTATTTTCACTATTTGGACTTGTTTCTGTGGCTTCCTTTATTATCAAACTTACAGCTTCTCTCACATCGTTGTATAATCCCGAACCCACACCGGCTATAATAGCAGCTCCGTAAGCAGGGCCCTCCTCAACATTTAAAGTAACTATTCCGGTATTAAATATATCAGATATAATCTGACGCCAGAGCTTTGACTTTGCTCCTCCACCAAACAGTACAACTTTATCTGAATATATACCCAGCTCCTTCATAACATTCAGGCAGTCTAATTGTGAGTAGGATACTCCTTCCATTATCGCTCTTGCAAAATGCCCCGCTCCATGTACATAAGATATCCCGAAAAACATTCCCCTTGCATAAGGGTCTGAATAAGGAGTTCTCTCACCGGACAGATATGGTAAAAATAGCAGGCCTTCTGAACCCGGAGACGCCTTCTCCGCCTGCTTATTCAATAATTCATATCCTGATAATTCACTATTCTCGGAGGCAATCTTATCTAAAATTCCAAAGTTGTCATAATACCACTTGTATGACCCTGAAGCAGCCAGCGTCACACCCATAAGATGCCATGCGCCTTCTACAGCATGGCAAAATGAATGAAGCCTGCCCTCCGGGTCATATACCGGGGTATCTGAATGTGCAAATACAACTCCTGAAGTTCCCAGATAGTCAGAGATTATACCTTCGTATACAATCCCCGAACCCACTGCACCTGCAGCCTGGTCACCTCCCCCGCCGACTATAGGGGTTCCCTCCAATATGCCGGTTATTTCCGAACCTTCCCTGGATACGTAAGAAGATATTTCCGACGATTCAAAAACAGGAGGGAGAAAATCTTTATTTATGGATAAGCCGGATATTATCTCGTCAGACCATTTTCTATCTTTCACATTAAAAAGAGCGGTGCCGGAAGCATCAGAAACTTCAGTAGCGTAAGTCCCGGATAATTTATACCTTATATAGTCTTTCGGGAGAAGTATTTTATTTACTTTCCTGTAGTTTTCCGGTTCAACTTCTGAAAGCCACAATATCTTGGGAGCAGTAAAACCTGTAAGGACCTTATTATAAGATAACTTTATGAATTCTTTTTCTCCACCGAAAATATCATAAATCTTATCACACTGGGAAAATGTTCTCTGGTCACACCAGAGCAATGCAGGTCTTATCACTTCCCCTTCGCTATCCAGAAAAACTGAACCATGCATCTGACCGGTAAGGCCTATCGCCGATATATTATCCGGCCTTACTCCTGATTTTGCCAGAACCTCTCTTGCTGTATACATGGTTGCATTCCACCATAAGTCGGGGTCCTGCTGCGCCCAGCCGGGATTGGGGGTTTCCATCCCGTACTCTTTAATTGATGACGCAATAAGCTTACCCGACCTATCCATTAATATGCATTTTGTCGATGTTGTCCCTATATCAAAACCCATAAGATTGCCCATAGATCAACTCCAAACACAGAACATTTTAATAAAAAATAATTTTGTTTATAAACCTTTTTACTGCACGCCTGTTATATATTCATTTAACAAACTTTCCAGATACTCCTGCATACCTGAAGGATTATCTATATCTTTCAATCCAAGTGCATATTTTTCCAGGGATTTAAAGTCAGCTCTTTTTTCCAGAATTTCTTTACCTGTTCCAGCACTGTAGCTTTCATACCTTTTTGAAATAAACTTTTCAAAAACACCATCATCCAGTATCTTCTGCGCTACCTTCAGACCTTTTGCAAAACTATCCATTCCTGCCACATGAGCATAAAATATATCTTCAGGTTTATAGGAGGGCCTTCTTGCTTTCGCATCAAAATTCAATCCGCCCTTTTCAAAGCCTCCCATTTTTAATATTTCATACATGCAAAGAGTTGTTACATACAGGTCAGTCGGAAATTGGTCCGTATCCCAGCCCAGCAGCATATCGCCCTGGTTAGCATCTACGGAACCCAGCATGCCGTTTATTCTGGCCACTCTTAAATCATGCTGGAAAGTGTGCCCCGCAAGCGTTGCATGATTTGCCTCTACATTTAATTTAAAGTTATTATCCAGCCCGTATGACTTCAAAAAAGCCAGAGATGTAGCCACATCAAAATCATATTGATGTTTTGTAGGCTCCTTCGGTTTCGGTTCAATTAAAAATTGTCCATCAAATCCTATTTCTTTCGCATAATCCACTGCCATTCCTAAAAAGTATGCCATATTGTCAAGTTCCAGTTTCATATCTGTATTCAGTAGAGTTTCATAACCTTCTCTACCTCCCCAGAATACATAATTTTCGCCACCGAGCTCCCTGGTTATCTCCAGAGCTTTCTTTACCTGTGCTGCCGAGTAGGCAAAAACGTCTGCATTGCAGCTTGTCGAAGCTCCATGCATAAATCTGTCGCGATAAAAAAGATTGGCTGTCCCCCACAGAACTTTAATTCCCGTATCTGCCATCATCTTTTTTATTAAAGAAACTATTTTATCCAGATTTCTATTAGTCTCGGCCAGGGTATCGCCTTCCGGAGCTATGTCCCTGTCATGGAAGCAGAAATATTTAATCCCCAGCTTTTGCATAATTTCAAAAGCTGCGTACACTCTTTCTTCTGCTACTTTCATCGGGTCAGAAAATTCCTTCCAGGGGCGTACCCATGTCCCCTCTCCAAACATATCCGTTCCTTCGGCACACATGGTATGCCAGTATGCCATGGAGAATTTAAGGTGCTCACTCATTCTCCTTTCACCAACCACTTCATCAGCATTATAATGCCTGAAGTATAAGCCGCTTTTTAGTTTATCGTCTGTGAACTCTACTTTTTTTACCTGCGGAAAATATTCTTTCATAAAAACCCCCATTCAAATTAATAATATACCTTACTGATAAATAGCATTTTTTATAAATTTTTAAATATAACCTTATCTTTTATTTGTTCTTTAACGCATCATCAAATGCAGCCGCACTCGGTGAAATATTTATTTCTTTAACAAAATCATAGGCCTCTGTTGCACCTCTAAGCCTATCCATACCCGAGTCTTCCCATTCCACAGAAAGCGGGCCCTTGTAACCTATTTGATTTAACTCACGAACAATTGATGAAAAGTCCACATCTCCCCTGCCCGGAGAACGGAAATTCCACCCTCTCCTTGTATCGCCGAATTCAAGGTGTGAACCAAGAATACCATTTAGCCCATCAAGAGTTACGGAGACATCTTTTATATGCACGTGATAAATTCTATCCGGAAGTTCTCTTATGAAAAGATGTGGTTTCATGCCCTGCCAGAGAAGATGGCTCGGATCAAAATTAATTCCCAGGGTCTTTCTATAGTTAAAAGCCTTAAGGAGTTTTACAAATGTGTAATAATCAAATGCTATTTCAGTAGGGTGCACTTCCAGTGCAAATTTTATACCATATTTATCCATTTCATCAAAAAGTGGCGACCACCTTTCTACTATGGTATTAAAACCTTCCTCTATCATCTCTTCTGAAGTCTGTGGGAATGAATACCAGTAATTCCATATAGGTGAGCCTAAAAATCCTGTTAAAATTTTGATATCAAGATTATTCGCAGCCTGAATCGTATGACTTACCTGCTGTATGCCCCACTCTCTTATTGCTTCCGGATCATTGGCGACATCAGAAGCCGCGAACCCCTTATGCCTTTTATCTATTACGTCACCCACAAGCTGACCTGTTAGATGCATGCCGATTGCCCATGCCTGAAGATCATACTTTTTTAAAGTTTCTTTAATTTCCTTTACATACTCTTTATCTTCTGCAGCTTTTTGGGAATTTAAATGATTTCCCCATGCTGCAATTTCCACACCCTCATAGCCTATGCCGGAAGCTATTTTACATATCTCATCAAATGTTAAATCTGCCCATTGCCCTGTAAATATTGTAATCGGCCTCATTATTCAGTCACCTCTCTTAAAAATTATATTTTTATAACTTAGATACTATTCCATATCCACCCATATGCTTCCTTTATTCATGCTCTCAACACTTTTTGAAATAAATCTTACTCCATCAATACCCGCATCTATAGTTGGATAACCTGCCCTGGATTCATCTACCTGTTCCCCGGAAATCTTCTTCAGCATGGCATCTGCAAATGCCGAATAAATGTTTGCAAAAGCTTCAAAATAACCTTCGGGATGCCCTGCCGGAATTCTGGAAAATGCTGCTGCATCAGGAGAAATATACCCTGTTCCCCTGGAATAAACCAGTGGCGGCTGACCTTTTTTTACTACTCTTAAGTAGTTACAATTTTCCTGCTCAAATTCTATGGAACCTTCTGTCCCGAATATGCGAACTTTTAAAGCATTGTCATAACCTATAGCCACCTGGGAACACCAGTAACATCCACTTGCTCCATTATTATATTTCAATAATATTTCAGCATTGACATCCAGCTTCCTTCCAGAACCAAATATATCAAGATTTGCAATCAGCTTCTTTATCCTCAGGCCTGTTATAAAACTAACCATATTTTCTATATGGCTTCCAATATCGCCAACACAATTAGACCTGCCGGCCTGACCGGGGTCAGTTCTCCATTTCGCCTGTTTATTGCCTTCATTCTCTACAGTATCTATCAACCAGTCCTGTGGATATTCACCCATTACAACACGTATATCTCCAATATCTCCTCTCTGCACTATTGCCCGTGCCTCTTTTGCCATAACATGGCCCGTGTAAGTGTATGTTACAGCAAAAAGACATTTATTTGTTTTAGCCAGTTCTTTAAGCTCCAGCGCCTTATTGATATCTGTGGTTAATGGCTTTTCACATACCACGCTTATTCCATTCTCCAGAAATTTTTTCGCAATATCATAATGCAAAAAATTAGGCGTAACTATTACTACAAAATCTATTCCATCTGGACGGTTGGCCTCTTCTTCAGCCATCTCCTGATAAGTGGAATAAACACGATTCTTATCAAGCCCGAGTTTATCACCTGTTGCAATAGTCTTATCTTCTGAAGAAGAGAATGCCCCTGCTACAATTTTAATTTTCCCATCAAGCGCGATTGCCCTTCTATGGACATCTCCTATAAAAGAATCAGGCCCACCGCCTACCATTCCATATTTAAGCACGTTAATCACCGCAGAATCTTTACTCGGTTTTATTGACATAAGAACCACCCCTTTTATATTAATAATTGTTATCAGTTATTTAATCCTGAATAATATAGTATAAATGCTAACTGATTAACCATAAAATTTTACTTTTATTTCAAAGAACTATAATCCAATAATTATTATCGCTGCCTGTATCTCCAGACCGCTCAAATAAGTATTAAAATATTTTTTTATTATTTACATCCACTGTTTACAACTGAATTTCAATATATCTATCCATCCAAAATTTGCAATATTTTTTTATCTATTTATCTATATATTCCATTTATCTATATTATATTGTTATCTTACTCTTTTGCAGCCCACAAAAACCCTCTTTTTGTAATAGTCAGCGAAGGCTCTGACAATGTTCTCTTCTCGTCATGCCCCAGGGAATTATAGAATACACGACCGTTACCCCAGTACTTTGTCCATACTACAGGTATCTCTACAGGACCATTGTTTGCATGTGGCCCATTAAGTGCAGCAGCTTCAGTAAAGTTCCAGTTTCCGAAACCAAAATCAGGATTCATTTCTGCTTTTCCTTCAGATTTGAAAGTGCCCTCAATGGGAGGAACCATAGTTGTAGCAAGCACCTTAACTGCAGGGTCTACCTGAACATAATACTGCTCATCATAAACTTTGAAATCATCTATTCCCGACATTATCGGATTGCTTTTATCCTTTATTTTAACTTCAAATTCAATCCCATTACCTTCAATACCTGCAGCACCAACGTGTGCCACAAGCTGACCGCCGGCCATGAATTGCCAGTCAGGGCTACTTCTGAAACCGTCACATAAACCTGCGTGACAGCCAGCAATACCAACACCACCGGCAACCGCACCCAGTACTGAGTCCAGCTGTTCAACAGTCAATTCTCCCATAGTCCAGTGTGGAACAATAAGATTTAGACTTTCCAATTTCTCTCTGTCTCCATAAACCTCCAGAGTATCAGACAGTTCCACATCAAAATCACTGTCTTCAAGTATTTTTTTAAAAACATATGCAACCTTTTCTGGCTCATGACCATCCCAGCCGCCATACACGACCAAAGCTTTTCTTTTCATTTATATCTCCCCTCTTTCATAAAATCCGAATTATCCATATCTTATTAATTTACATTACACCGCCAAAATTTATACAACTTATTATCTCAAGTACACCGGCATAATCCCATTGCTACTTATCCAGTACAAATTCCGGAAGACCCATCTTCAAAGGCTCGGGTTTTTCACAGGTGCTTTCCATTTCACAGTATTTACCCTGCTCTGATGATTTAAAGAAACCAAACATTGCTTCCAGTACATGGTAGGCCATTTCCCCGCTTGCCCTGTTTTTTCTTCCTGACTGAATTGCATATATCATATCAGCGAGCCCAACACCACGGCTGTTCTCATTATAATCATACAGCAGAGGCATATCTTCCAGCGGGCTCATTTGCTCTTTTCTCGGTAAACTGCTTGGATATTCCAGCCAGTCTGACTCTTTTCCTCTTCTAATTCGTACACTTCCGCCAAATATATTGGGACCTCCATATGGGTCGTCGTCATTCATATATAATGTTCCTTCTTTTCCATATATTTCTATTCTCGGCAAAGTAGGATCCCAGACATCAAAACTCATCATAATAGTAGCAGTAACATTATTCTTAAACTCCATTACCCCTGTAATATGTGTATCAATATCTACATCAATCTCCTGGCCATATTTAGGCTGGCTGGTTATAGTTCTCTTATCAAAGTACCTTTTTGTATTACCAAGAACTCTGTTTACGGGACCGAGCAGAGAGATAAGAGCCGTCATGTAATAAACCCCCATATCCAGCATAGGGCCTGCACCTTCTTTATAAAAAAATCCAGGATCCGGATGCCATACTTCATGACCATGGAAAGCACAGAATGCAACTGCAGAAATGGGCTCACCAATCCATCCATCATCTATAAGCTTTCTTGCCGTTTGCAACCTGCCGCCCAAAAAAGTATCCGGAGCAGAACCAATAAACAAATTCTTGCTTTTAGCAAGACCAATCATTTCCTTCCCATCTTTAAGGTCAATAGCAAGGGGTTTTTCAGTATATGCATGTTTCCCTGCCTTCAATGCAGAAAGACATACCTCGGCATGTGCCTGGGGATTGGTTAGATTTAGAACCACATCTATGCCCGGATCTTTTATTATCTCCTCCACACTGCATGCCTTAGCACCATATTTTTTGGATTTTTCTTCAGCCCGTTCTTTAACTTTGTCCGCACAGGACACAATCTCCATAACATCCCATTTTTTTGAATTCTCTAAATACACATCAGAGATATTTCCACATCCAACAAGTCCAATTTTTAATTTACTCATGATATTTCCTTTCCTCAACTAAAAATAACAACTCTCCTGAATTTACCAATCAATAACATCTTTGCTTCAATTATTTAATTCATCCTAAATGACTTATTTTAATAGATACAGTTTAAATATTTAAAAACCATTTAAATTGACAATATATAAATGATTTTTTAAAAAATTTCTATTATAATAAAATCATCTTCCAACTCTCAACGGTAGAAGAGGGGTATTTATTAAATACCCCTCTTCAGTCCTGGTACAACTAAAAACCAGGCAGATATGCTTCATAGGATCCGGATTCATAGTCAACAACCGGTGTTTCCATAAAAATCCAGTAAGGATCCCACTGCTGTCCAGCTTCCCATCCTTCATCAACAATCTTTATAACATATGGTGCCAGCTGGTCAGTTTCATCTATAGGTGATTGGATAATCAAATGTGTTATCCAGCCGCCAGAGATTGATTCCATCCCTGCTTTACTTCCACCAAGTGAAACTGAGGGAACATCTCCAGGAGAATAACCTGCTTCCTCCAGTGCAATTCCTACGCCTGCACCCATGTCATCGCTGTGTGACCATACCAGATCAATATCATCACCATATCTGGTAATGAAGTCAGACATTACTCTTACAGCTTCATCTTTTACCCAGTCTGCAGGCTGTGCTGCAAGGACTTCTATCCCGTCATTCAGGACTTCCTTAAAGCCTTCAGTTCTTCCTATCGATGCATCCTGGCCGGTTGCTCCTTCTACAATAACTACTTTACCGCCATCAGCCAGTATTTCATTTGCAACTCCTCCAGCAACTTTGCCTTCTTCTTCATTATTGGGGCCAAAGTATAAAGCTGTATACTGTACCGATTCTTCTACGGGTGCGCCGTTACCCATTATTACAGCTACTCCTGCATCGTATGCTTTTTTTATTCCTGTAGCAATAGCCTGTGAATCTACGGGAAATAGAACTATTGCATCAGGATCCATTGCAATTGCGTCATCCATCTGGCTTGACTGAAGCTGTGCATCAAACTCTCCATCAAACGAAAACATCTCTATTCCAGCCTCATTTAGCCTTTCTTCTAAATTTGCCTGATATAGAGGTGGATATGGAGACTGCATTCCAATATTTAGCAACACAACAGTCTTTTCCCCTTCTTCAGCAGGAGCTTCCTCTGCTGGTTTTTCTTCCGCAGCTTCCTCTGCTGCACTTTCACATCCAGAAAATATAAATACTGATACCATCGAAATTACTACTAATATCACTATCGGTAACAATGATAATCTTTTCATTTATATTTCCCTCCTTTCTTGTTTTTTAATAATATAAGAGATTTCTCTGGAAGATAGACTCCCCCAAATAAATCTAAAAATTTTTGTTATAATCACCTCCCCTTACAAAAAGACCTGAATTTGACAATAATATTTATTTATTAATTCTTTCATCTTTTATTAAAACTCATATAAACACTGCCTCATATTATTTTTAACCTTAATTAGCTATAAATACTTCTTTTTTTGTATACTTATAGAATCAATGACAATTATTAAAATAAGTAGTAACCCTCTTATCATTTCCTGGATAAATGAAGATATTTTCAGAATAACCATTGCATTATTAATAATACCTAAAAGCAGGATACCCTGGAACGCTTTAAAGATGCTGCCCTCGCCGCCTTCCATACTTATTCCACCGAGCAAAACAGCAGTGATAACAAAAACAACAGTGCTATTACCAATTCTACCCGAGGCAACATTTAACTTACCTGCAAGCATTACACCTGCCACTCCTCCAAGAAAACCAGTTATCACAAAGCAAAATATACGTACCGCATCCACTTTTATACCAAAAAACCTGCTTGCAGTTGCATTTCCTCCAATAGCGAAAATGTGCCTGCCGAGTATTGTCCTCTGTAAGATAATCTCAAATATAATCAGTAGAATTATAAAAACAATTACCGGCATTGGTATGTGATATATTTCCGTCTGGGAAATCGATACAAAATTTTCATTGGTTCCCTTTATGGTATGCTCCCTGGTTAGCAAATAAACTACCCCGCTAATAAAAACCATGGTGCCCAGGGTAACGGCAATGGAAGGCAATTTAAGTTTCGTGGTTATCAGACCATTAATTAATCCAACTAAAGCCCCGCCGGATATGCCTGCAATTATTGCAGCAAAAATTCCGTAAGGCTGGAATATTATTGAGAGTGCGGCTCCAAATGCCATAACAGAACCAACAGACAGGTCTATTTCACCAATAATAATTAGCAGGGCCATTCCTATTACTATCATCCCTTCAAATGATATAGTCTGGAAAATATTTACAATATTGGTAAAAGTCAGGAAATAGTCCGAATTAAATGCCAGGAATATTCCTATTACCAGTATTATTAATAATATTTTTTGTTCATTCAAAAAGTTTTTAATTCGCTCAAACTTCAACTCTCCTCCTAACTCTGATATCAACAATTATGGCAACAATTATCAAAATACCTTTTACTATATTCTGGAAAGAGTACATCACATTGTATAAGGTCAGAATATTAATAATTATCGCCAGCAATAAAACTCCGATAACGGTCTTAAATATACTGCCTTTCCCACCGGCGAGGCTCGTCCCGCCTATAACGACAGCTGTTATGGCATCAAACTCATAACCGGCACCGGCTACAGGACTTGCAGTTGTCATCCTGGAGCTATAAATTAAAGCCGCTATGGCAACCGAAACACTGGATATAATAAATGCCATGGTTCTCATCCTATCAGTTTTTATGCCGGCAATTTCTGCTGCAGTATCATTTGTGCCGACGTACTTTATTTTTCTTCCAAAAGTCGTTTTACTAAGCATTATTTGATATACAATAGCTACTATAAATAATATATATACGTGTACCGGTATTCCAAATAACTTATCCCTGCCAATAAAACCATACCAGGTACCTGTAACCCCTGATATTATGGCTCCATTTGTAATTAGCTGGGCTATTCCCGAAAATAATGAGAGTGAGCCCAGGGTGACTATAATAGAATTAACCTTAAACTTTGTAACAATAAAACCATTAAAAAAGCCTATAAACACTGCTATCACCAGTGGCATAATAACTCCCAGAAAGTTATTTCTCAGCTGAAAGGTTATAGATACAAGATTCAGTAAAGAAAAAACAGAGCCAACGGACAAATCAAGGCACCCGCTAATTACCACCATGGTCATCCCACAACTTATGACCCCGATTACTGTAACCTGCTTTAATAAATTTAAAAAATTGCCTGTGGTGCGGAAGCTGGGTGTTGTTATGGAAAAAACAGTAACCAGCAAGATCAATATTATCAATTGTGACTGATCTCTTAATACACTTACTAATTTATTTTCTTTCTCTTCCATCTATGCCCTCGTTACCGCCCTGACTATGTTTTTCGTTGTAACATCATCTCCCAGAAACTTTGCCCGCGTTTCGCCTTTCGACAGTACAATTACATTATTTGCTATAGCAGCTATCTCGGGAATTTCTGAAGATAGAATAAGTACTGAAACGCCACCGGACGCAAGTTCTTTAATTATGTTGTAGATTTCTTCTTTGCTCCCTACGTCTATACCCCTTGTGGGGTCATTTAGAATCATTAATTTTGGCTTAACTGTAAGCATTCGGGAAAAAATAAGTTTTTGCTGATTGCCGCCACTGAGATCTACAGCTAATGTTGAAATTGAAGGCGTCTTTATGGACAATTTCTTAATGTATGCACCGGCAAGCTCTGTCTCCCTTTTACTATTTAAAAAGAACTTATCTTCAATGTTGAACAGCCATAACGGAGATATATTATGGCACACACTCATATCCAAAAAGAGCGACTGTAATTTTCTTTCTTCCGGAAGATAAATAATTCCATATTTTATAGCATCGGCAGGATGTTTTATAAATACTCTTTTCCCCATGAAGTAAATTTCTTTTGATTGTGCGGGCCACAGCCCAACAATGCTTTTTACCAGCTCATCTTTTCCAGAACCCATTAATCCTGCAATACCAAGAATTTCTCCCTTATGCAATTTCATGCTGAAGTCAAAAATCTTATTTCTTATTGATAGTTTTTTAATTTCAAAAATCACTTCTTTATTTTCATAAACGTTCTTACCGGTAGATCTTAATTCACGCCCTATCATCAGTGAAACGATTTTATTGGTATCAAATTCGTTCTTTTCCATTACCCCCTGGTTTTTCCCATCACGAAAGACACTGACTCTATCAGCAATACCTACAACTTCATCAAGCCTGTGTGAAATATAAATAACACTGACCCCTTTCTTTTTGAGTTCCTTTATTATTAAAAATAATTTTTCCACCTCTTTTTCAGTAAGGGAAGATGTCGGCTCGTCCATGATTATAATCCGGGCATTTTTGGTAGTTAATGATTTAATTATTTCTATAAACTGCTGCTCGGCTGTCGTAAGTGTGGACAGTCTTCTTCTCGGGTCTATATTAATATCAAATTCTTTTAGTATTTTTTTTGTCTCACTTATAAGCTTTTTGAAATCTACAAAAATAGATTTCCCGGTTCTTGGTAATTTTCCCAGAAAAATATTTTCGGCGACACTGAGCTTCTGGATATTTTCTAATTCCTGGTATATCATACTTATGCCAAGAGCTCTTGAGGCCTCAACGCTTCCAATTTCCGTCTCTCTCCCATCAACAATTATAGTACCCGAATCTTTTATATAAGCACCTGAAATAATTTTCATAAGGGTAGATTTACCGGCACCGTTTTCACCAACTATCGCGTGAATTTCCCCTTTCTTAAGGTTAAAATCAACACCATCCAGAGCAACTGTTCCCGGAAAAGTTTTTACAACATTTTTTATTTCTAGCAACAATTACATATCCTTTTTTATTTTATGCAATAACATTTTCCCAAATAAATTCTTATAGCAATTTATCTAAAATCATACCTGTTGCACCAACGAGACCCGCTATTTTTCCCAATTGAGAATATTTAATATTAATATTCTTCTTAACAGAGGGAAGGATATTTTTTTCAGCTATTTCCTTTACTTTTTCTATTAAATAATCCCCTCCGGCTGTATACTCCCCGCTGATAATTATTAGCTCGGGGTCTATAACTGCTACGATTATTGATATTGCAATACCCAGCCAGTACGATATCTCATCAACAATTTTTTTTGCCAGGCCATCATTTTTGTAGAGACACTCAAATAATATTTTAGATTCAACTTTAAAATTACTTTCCTTAAATTTTTTAACCAGAACCGAATCTTTGTATCTGGCTACATTCATATTTTCTTTTATCAGTTCATTAATCCTTGCAGTGTTTACAAGTGCATTCAGACAGCCATTATTACCACACACGCAAACCGGTCCATTTTCACTTAATTTCATATGACCGAATTCACCTGCAAAAAGATGTTCGCCTGTTACGCATTTATTATTTAATGAAAATCCTCCACCTATTCCATAACCGGTTAGAATCACAGCAAAATCACTAAAATTCTTTGCAATACCGAACATCTTCTCCCCGTAACATCGCACCCTGTTCTCATTACACACCAGAACACTGATTCCAATCTTATTCTCAATGATTTCTGCGATTTTTATATCCTTCCAGTGAGGCATATAGGGTAGCAGACGGATAATACCGTCTTTCTCGTCAACAATTCCAGGTACACCTATCCCGATACCCAGTATCATACTTTTATTTATTCCAGCTTCATTAACCATTTCTTCAAACATTTCTATCATTCCAGAAATTATTTCTTCGTGGCCGGCCTTAAGATTACTTTTTATACTCTTTTCCGCCATGATGTGAGTATTATAATTGGTAAGTATTGCTTTGATTTTTTTTGGACCCATCATTGAACCAATAATATAGCCTGCATTATCATTAAACTTCAGCTGAACCGGCCTTTTCCCGCCTTCTTCCGTTGACTCTCTCAGTCCATCCTCCACTACAAGTTTACGGCAAATTAATTCTTTCACTATTTTATTGATTGTTTGCTGGGAGATGTTAATTTTCTTTGCAATATCCGATTTTGTAATCTGTGGACTTTCCCTTATGATATTCAAAACAGATGCTGTATTTATCTTTCTTATATGTTTGGGTTTTCTGAGTTTCATTAAAGACCAGTAAAGATTATAAATTATGTTTATATATTATTAAACTTAATATGTCAGATGATATTTTTTCACCTAAAAATAAAAATAAATTAAAAACACCACATTATTTATAAAGTTAGTTTATATATTATATTGATAAACCAAATTTGTCAATATACTTTATAATGAAATTCGAAGTCAGATTTTACAGTTATTTAGATTAGAAAGAGGTGTTCAGGATTAGCATAAATTACTTTCCTCCTACATTTTATCTACAATTGCTTTTGCTTTCTTTTCAATAAAATCAATATTTACTTCGCCGCGCGTATTTTTAGTTTCCACCGCAGCTCTTGCCACACTTACAGCAACAGTGGGAAGAACTCTCCTGTCAAATGGTTTGGGTATAATGTAGTCTTTTCTCAATTCATTTTCTACTATTTTTGAGATAGCTTTTGCTGCAGCTATTTTCATTTTTCTGTTTATCTCCAGGGCTTCCGCGTCAAGGGCGCCTCTAAATATCCCCGGAAACGCAAGTACATTATTTATCTGATTTGGATAATCACTTCTTCCTGTGGCAATAATCTCTGCACCGGCCTGCACCGCAAATTCCGGTCTTATCTCGGGCTCAGGATTGGCAAGTGCAAAAATAATTGGATTATTTTTCATCTTTTTTATCATTTCCCTGGAAAGAATATTCGCTGTTGATACACCTATAAATATATCAGCATCCTCCAATGCGCATGAAAGATCCCCCTCAATATTCCCGTGATTCGTATATTCTGCCAGTTTCTGCTTGGCAATAGTCAAATTTTTTCTTTTCTTATATATTATTCCATTCCTGTCACATACAATAATATCTGAAACACCCATATAGCTGAGCAGGTCTGAAATAGATGTACCGGCTGCCCCTGCTCCATTTATAACTACCTTCACATCTGTTATATCTTTTTCGTATATTTTTAAAGCACTCAACAATCCTGCCAGGGTTACGACAGCCGTACCATGCTGGTCGTCATGAAAAATAAGCATACCGGTTTCCTTTTTTAGCCTTTTTTCAATTTCAAAACAATCAGGTGCGGCAATATCCTCCAGATTTATACCTGCAAAGGATGGTTCCAGCACCTTTATGGTATTAATTATTACCTCAACATCATGACTTTCTATACAGAGGGGGAAAGCTGATACCCCGCCAAATTGTCTGAATAGAACACACTTTCCTTCCATTACCGGAAGCGCCGCTCTTGCACCAATATTTCCGAGCCCGAGGACTGCAGACCCATCAGTCACCACTGCAATCATATTACCCCTGGCTGTATAGATATTCAGGTACCGGGGATTTTTAGCAATAATCCTGCAGGGCTCCGCAACACCTGGAGTATAGGCAAGGGATAGGTCGTGCTCATTTTCAGTTTTTACCTTGCTTACTATGTCAATCTTACCGTTATTTTTTTTATGCATTTCCAGTGCTTCTTCGTAAATATCCAACTTAATTCCACCTTACTTTTACCGGATTTTTCAAATTCACCTATAAATTTAGCTACAATATTTAATATGAACTATTTAAGAGTTGTGTTTACAACTCTAGTTTTAAAAGCTCTTTGAAAACAAAATAAAAATATAGATAAAATTGATAGATTAAACACTACCTCCAAGTGTAAAATATTTGATTACCAATAAAAAAATACACAAAGGAGGTAGCGATGACCAAAGATGATTTCATCCTGGGCCACAGACTAAGTTTACTATCACGGGCCAAATCTATCAATAACATATCAAAAGCCTGCAGACAATTTGGGGTGTCCAGGACCTACTACTACAAATGGGCTAAAAGGTTTACCACCTATGGAATTTATGGACTGGCTGAAAGAGAAAGACCTAAACCAGTAATGCCCAACTCTACAAGATCTGATATTGTGGAAAGGATACTTAAATTCATAAAAGATTATCCAACTTATGGTCCGGCTAGAATTGCCAATGAGCTAGGCGGTATTGTCTGTCCTGCCACAGTGTATAATATTTTAAGAAGGCGCGGCCTCTCAAGAAAAATTGACAGGCTCCTGGCACTGGAAGACATTCCAGCTTCAGTAAAGCTAAGCCCGGTTATGCTAAGAAAGATAGATGATGCAGAACCGCCAACTGGTATAAAAAGCCACTGCAGTGGCTATATGCTATCAATTGACACCTTCTATGTGTGTAGACTAAAAGGTATAGGTAGAATCTATCAGTTCAGTGCCATTGATACTTATTCATCCTTTGGTTTTGCCTATCTATATACTGATAAGACTTCTAAGTCCTCGGTAGATTTTATCTCAAAGACTGTAAATACCCTTAAAGATATGGGTATAACTGTAGAAAGAATACTTTCAGACAACGGCAAAGAATATACCACACACTGGGAGGGCGGGGACCATGAGTTTGAAAATTATCTTGGTTCTTTAGATATCGAGCACCGCTATACCAAAGTTAGACACCCCTGGACCAATGGTTTTGTGGAAAGGTTCCAGAGGACTATACTGGAGGAGTTCTACCAGCCGGCTCTCTTAAAGAGAACATACAGCACCATAGGAGATCTTCAATATGATCTTGACCGGTTTCTATATTTTTATAATTTTCAAAGAACACATCAGGGCTATAGAACTAAAGGTTCTAAACCCTGTGAACTTTTATATAAATTAGGTGACTTTTTTCAATTATCACCATAAAATAATATTTAATATTTTATGCTTGGAGGAAGTTAAACTGTAAACACCAAGCTTAGATAGTACACATAAGCAAAAGGAAACAAAAGGTGCTCCTGATGGGTTACTAAAAATGAACATCACGGAACCTGCCGGGAACACACAGATGCAGTAGTTGATTTATCTGCCGGACCCCGGTATCCTGGCCGGAAGGTATTTTCTTAAATAGATTATTTATTTATAATAGAATATAATTTTAAAAGTTATGAAATTTCTTGAAATTAAAAATTTAAATCTTGAGGTTAACGGAAGCAAACTCCTTGATAACCTCAGCCTGAGCTTAAAAAAGGAAATGGTTTACGCTGTAGTGGGGCCAAACGGCGTCGGAAAGACCACCCTGGGCCATACCATAATGGGGCTTGAGGGTTACAGAAGTTTTAAAGGAGATATATTATTTAAGGGAGAATCAATTAAAGACCTGGATGTCTACCAGCGTGCAGTCAGGGGCATCACTCTTGCGTGGCAGGAGCCGGCAAGATTTGAAGGCATAAGCATTGAAAAATTTATAAGTTCTTCGGGGAAAAATATTTCACCGGACGATGTGTCTGAGATTTTAAATGATGTTGGGATGGAACCGGAAACTTACCGCAGGCGGGCAGTTGATAAAAGCCTCAGCGGAGGTGAAAGAAAAAAGGTTGAGCTGGCATCAATACTGGCAATGAAACCGGAACTTGTAATCCTTGACGAGCTTGATTCGGGAATAGATATGGAAACAATTAAAAATATTTTTAAGGCTATCAGTTACCTTAAATCCGGCGGTTCCACCATAATCCTGATAACCCACAGCCAGGCAGTATTAAAGCAGGCAGAATACGCCTTCCTTATGTGCCACGGAAAGATTTTAAAAGAAGGGAAAACTCCTTCAATAAGCAAATATTTCAGTAGAAAATGTCTTCCATGTGACCATAAAAATGTGCCTGAAGAATAGGAGGTTGTAAATGGATGAAAAAAATCTTGTAGAGCAGGCAGGAATCTCAAATATTATTGATGATGAAAATACTGCCAGCCTTATAATCAACAAAGACAGAGTAACCAGCAGGAACACCGTTCCCGGACTTAATGTAGATACGGAAAATATTAAAGACGGGGTCAAAATAAATATAACCCTTAAAGACAACACGACCATTGAAAGGCCCGTCCATCTTTGTTTTGGCGTACTCCACAAAAAAGCGATGCAGATAATTAAATTAAACCTCGAGATGGGACAGAATTGTTCTATGTCAGTTTATTCCCACTGTGTTTTCCCCTTTGCCGAAGATGTTACCCATGCCATGGACGCTACCATAAAAGTCGGAAAAAATTCAAAATATGAATATCTTGAAAGACATATCCACAGCGAAGAAGGCGGAATAAAAGTAATCCCCAGAGCTTCCGTTACCCTGGAAGAAAACTCCAGATACAAATCTGAATTTGAACTTATGAGGGGAAGAGTGGGGCTAATTGATATGGATTACGAGGTTTTCTGCAAAAGCTACAGCGTAATGGATATGTCCGTAAGAATAAGCGGCAGGGGCAACGATAAAATCAATATAAAAGAAAGTGGAAACCTTATCGGAGAGCATTCAAAAGGTGCCCTTACTTCAAGAATAGCTGTAAGGGACGAGGCAAGCGCCGATATATATAATAAGCTAATAGCCACCGCTGACTATGCCCGGGGCCATGTTGACTGCAAGGAGATTGTAAGGGACAATGCTACTGCCAATGCTGTTCCGGTAGTTGAAGTAAAGAACCCGAAAGCGCATATAACCCACGAAGCCTCCATAGGAAGCGTTGATTCAAAAGAACTGCAGACACTGATGTCCAGGGGGCTAAGCGAAGAGGAGGCCGTGGAACTGATAATAGAGGGGCTCCTGAGCTGATTTATTCCCGGTTCACGATTCACAAATCACCTGCATTTATCGAATCACTTTTATTTTACAATTGGATAATATAAAATAATCAATATTTTATTAATATTTTAAATTAAAGGTTCTGGTTTATAACTAATCTTATGGAATTGGAATTAGAGCGCAAAAAATACTGGCTTCTTTTATACGGAATAATAATCGGGGTTTCTTTTGATATCCTGTTTTATGACAGGACCCTGGGCATTTCTTATTTAATCTTTACTGTCCTTATTCTGATAATATTCCTGCTAAGTTTAAGGGGCTCTTTTAAAAAATCGCATAGTTTAATGTGGCTATTTCTAGCCCCCGTAGTGCTGCTTGCTTCTACTTTCTTTATTTACTCCAATCAGGTACTTAAGATTCTAAATTATCTGATTGCTCCCGTTCTTGTAATAATGCTTGTCACCCTGGTTATGGGTTTGAATAAATCGAACTGGCCGGATATAAGGTTTATCTGGGATATTATCAAAAGAATCTTTGTTCCCCTCGGATTTATACATAAACCATTTTTAGCCTTATCCAGGATAGATACTCCGGAAAGCAACAAAGGAAGAGTTAAAGTCCTGCCAAAGGTACTTTTGGGCATACTGATTTCTATCCCTGTTCTGGCAATTATTATATGGCTTCTCTCGTCTGCTGACATAATTTTCAAGGACCTTTTTTTAAATATTCCCATATCAAAGATAATAAAGCACTTTCTGGTAATATTTATAGTTTCGGTTTATGCCACCGCTTTTCTGTGGGCTCTGGCAAAAGCATCCCGGGAGGAAGAAAAGCCGAAATATGGTAAAATAAAATGGATATTATTTTTTGACCCCGTGATTTTACTTACCATTCTGGTTCTGGTAAATGTAATTTACGCCATATTCTCCGTTATTCAATTTACTTATTTATTTGGCGGAAGTTCATTTGTCATGCCTTCTTCCTACACTTATGCAGAATATGCAAGGAGGGGCTTTTTTGAACTTGTTGCCGTCTCTATTATTAATTTTGGAATTTTAATTTTTGGTAAAACATTCGTAAAAAAAGATAATAAAAAAATCTATGTTGCAGTAAAAATATTTCTAACCCTGCTAGTGATTTTTACCCTGGTCTTACTGGTATCGGCATTTTACAGAATGCTGGTTTATGAGCAGGCTTATGGATTTACATACTTAAGGATATTCGTTCAGACTTTTATGATAATGCTATTCTTCCTTTCCATTGCCAATATTATTTATATCTGGAAACCTGATTTTCCTGTAATCAAATCTTATTTCATAATCTCGCTTACGATTTATATAATAATGAACTTCGCAAACGTAGATGTAATAATTGCGGAAAACAATATCAACCGTTATTTTGAATCAGGTCAGATTGATATGAATTACCTAAAGGGCCTATCCTATGATGCTGTGCCCGTGATGCAGAGGCTTTTAACATCAGGAAGCTATAAATCAGAATCAGAGAAAAGAAGAATTAGCGGGGAAATACTTGAGCATTTTGAGCAAAAAAAATCAGAGCTTGAAGACCAGAAAAGCTGGCAGAGTTTTAATATTTCAAGATACAGGGCAGAAAAAGTAATAGACAGATATATCAGGTAATTTTACCCTCCTATAATAATATTTATTGAAAAATGATAATATATTTATCAGGAAAGGATTGGTCATGAAAATAAAATTTTTAATACCAATTATAATTCTGATACTGATTTCTGTTTTTATGCTTTCTTCCTGCAGCGAAACCGTGGGCAGAGATGTTCTAATTAATGAAATTAAAAAACTGGGCGATACAATAAATGAGCTGAGAGATGAAATCTCATCCCTTAAGGGCAACATTGAAGAGCTTGAAAGTAAAATAGAAAGACTGGAAAACAGATTTGACAGTTCCGGTTCTACTCATGAAAATAGCCAGGAAACCGGAGAGCCGCAGCCGGACGAGCCAGAGGGGCCCCGGCCGGAGCCTGAAGGGCCACCTCCCGAACCTCCGCCTCCGCCGCCCAAAGATTAAATTAAAAATAGAATCATACTACATGTAACTGCCTGATTTTATTTAATTCGGCTTCTTTATATATTTTTTCTTCCTCTATATCATAATCATTCTGTAAACCCAGCCAGAACTGCGGGGTATTACCAAAGAATCTTGCCAGTCTCAGAGCAGTATCTGCGGTAATTCTCCTTTTTTTGTGGATTATCTCTGATATTCGTGTCTGATCAAGATGTGTCTCTTTTGCCAGCCTGTATGCTGAAATATTTAGTGGCTCCAGAAACTCCTCTTTTAAAATCTCACCGGGATGAATATTTCTTAGTCTTTTCATTACGCCCCCTCTCATCAGTGATAATCAGCAATCTCAACACTGTAACAATCATTGTTTTTCCATATGAAACATATGCGCCACTGGTTATTAATCCTTATACTATATTGTCCCCTTCTATCACCCTTTAATTTTTCCAACCTATTTGAAGGAGGAATTCTCAAGTCGCTTAAATCAAAAGAGTTGTTCAACATTCTTAGTTTTTTTCGTGCTAAATTCTAAATATTATCCGGATACTCTTTAGAGAAGTTACCCTTCCAGATCTTTTCAGTCTCCCTGGAATTAAATGACTTTATCATAATAAGAATATAGTTGATTGCAGTACTTATGTCAAACAATACTATTTTGAAACACATATAAACTTATGTAATTTCCCTATTTACCACCTGATAGTAGCAGACTGCGTTTAATTAAAACATTCCTAAATAATATAGAATTCCTGAATATATTCTTAATTTTAGAGGTTATTAAGATGATAGATTGTTTTACTCAAAGCTTAGTCAGATCCCGGAGTAAATTTATAGACATTTAATGGAGATAGCTTACCCATTTCAAACTTATTATACATCAGGTTATTTTTAAGAGGCGATATTACGGAGTAAAAAATAGCTAAAATGCTAGGACTAAAATTTTTAACTATTCATCCCTGAATTTTTCCAATTCCTTTAAACTGTTTTCGATAATCTTAAGTCCTCTTGAAAAAATTGTTTTATTTGAAATGAAGAAAATGATGTATGAACATAGTATTACAATAATGGATAATATAAGAAAAAAGATTGGATGATCATAAAGATTAATATTCTGAATGAGTTTTACTCCCAGAGGTATAAAAGTAATAATTACCGGAGGAATTAAAAATATAAAAATTTTCGTGAATCGCCTGTCCAGTTTTTTATGCATAAGAAGTTTTTGTTTAATATCTACTATACTCTGAGAAAATAATTGGATGCCATTTAATTGTCTGATGGAAAGGACATTAACTATTATGCAGTAAATAAAAAAAAGTGTGATGAATATTCCTGAGACCAGGAATTTCCAATCATTCATAAATTTATAGGTGGCAACAAATGTAAAGAATAAAAAAACCGTAAATTCAATTAAGGTTAAATACTCCCATTTCAGCATTCGTTCAATAACCCCATTTGAACTCTGTCTTAATGTATGTTTGAGCATCCTTTCATTAATGGCAGCCACTTCTTCAAGTTTGCTATTATATTTGTTCCACATATTTTTTAAATCATCTTTTTCCATTGTTTTATATTATCCCTGTTTATTTTTTATTAAATTGGTCTTTTAGTTTTGATTTAATCCTGCTTATCTTCGTTCCGACATTTGTTTCGGAAATGCCGACAATATCCGCTATTACACTATAAGGCTGGCCATCCAGATATAATAGGATAATTGCCTTGTCTAAGTCATTTAATTGATAAATCAATCGGTACATTTTAATAGTGTCCTCCCTTATCGCTAAATCATTTTCTATTCCCGGAATTTTACAATCATCTGGTCTTAGTTCCTGGTACTGTATTTTCCTCTTCGTCTTTCTAAAATTTGAAATAGCAGTATTCAGGGCTACCCTATAGATCCATGTACTTAATTTGGACTGACGATTAAACTTTGGATACGCTTTCCACAGCTGTATCAGGATTTCCTGTTTTAGGTCAAGTCGATCATCCGCACTGTTGGTATATAAGAAACATACCCTGTTTATTATTGCCTGATTTTCATTAACCATTTTTATGAATTTGTTTTTATCTATTTGCATATTTTTTATTCTTTATAAAGGTTAGTCGCTTTAGAATATAAAAAATCACAGATTAATAGAAATTTTTTTGTTGTATTTTCTTTTATATCTTAACAAATAGCTTTTAAATATATAATTTCCCTCAAAAATATTCATTGCATTAATTAGATTACCGAACGAGATTTTAGAGTAAATTGTTTAATTTAAGCAATAATCTTAAAAATTTTTTAGAACCTGCCTTTTGAACCATGCGCTAGAATAAAACAAAAGCTGGAGTTATCTAAAGTTGTTATTAGATTTAAAAAATATCTGGATGTTTATTTACTACCCGGGTGGTTTGCATACCTTAAATGGCCTGTATCCATGAGCTTTTTACATTCCCCTACAGAAGTAAAATATACTTCAGGAAAAGAATCCTTAAAAATAATATCCTTATTCTCTTTCAACAGATATAGTGGCTTTGGTAACTATTGCGGCAATGGCGCCTATTGCGGCCCATACCGGCAAAAGTATCGCACCTACTACCCCGAGTGTTAAAGGAATCTGGATAAGAGTTTTACCTTCTTCACTTTTAATGGTAATTCTTCTGATATTTCCCTCTTTTATCAATTCCTTTATTTTTGCAAGCAGCTCTTCACCATTTACTGTAAATTCCTCTTTCTTTTCTTTTTTAATTTTTATCACCTTCACCTTAATTAAACTTAAATTTATGATACTTCTCTATTTACCATGCTGCTAAAGTAGCATAAGCACCATTAAAAGAAAACTCCGCTCTAAAGACTGGCAGAATAGTTAAAAATAACCCATTGGATTTTTAGCGATTCCATTAATCCTTACTTCAAAGTGAAGATGGGGACCGGTGGTCCACCCGGTGGTGCCGATATAGCCAATTATTTGTCCCCTGCTTACTGGCTGGCCTCCTGATACAGCAAATCCATCCAGGTGTGCATAAAAAGTGGCAAAACCTCCTCCATGGTAAACCAGGATAAAATTGCCATACCCGCCATGGTAGCCAGTTTGTATTACCTCGCCAGAATCTGCAGCTATAACCGGGGTTCCCCTCGCGCAGTATATATCAATCCCTGAATGAAAGCGTCCTCCCCTTGGACCAAATCCAGAGGATAGCTTTCCATTAGTGGGCCAGAGCAATTTTCCGGTAGGAGAAGTTCCATAGGTTATGCCCTTTAAAACATTTTTAATTTCATTTTCTTTAGCAGTGAGCTGCCTGTCCATTGCCACCAGCGATTCTTTATCCTGTTGAGTTTTCTTCAATAAATCTTTTTTCTCATTGTATATGACTTCTATTTCCGTACTTTTAGCTTCAGTCTGAGAAAGCAGTCTTTCTATCTCCTTTTTGTTCTCTTCCTGTTTATCTTTTAAATCGATTATATTTTCTTTAATTTCCAGCAGTCTCGACCTGTATTCTTTTATATCCTGCACGGCCCTTACATCTTCCCGGGCAATCCTGTCCATTAATTTAATTTTGGAAAAAAAATCCAGGAAGTCTTCGGTGCCAATTAGCAGTTCGAGCAGGTTATTATTTCCGTATTTATAAATAGAGGTCATCCTGTTATTTAAAATCTGGACTTTTTCATCCAGATCAGATTCAATTTCTTTCAGTTCTTCATTTTTCCTCACGATTTTTACTGTATTTTCCTCGATACTCTCTTTGACTCTGGAGAGAGCCAGGTTTAGTTCATCGAGTTCATTAAGAGTTTTTAAATGCTGCTCTTCTACCGAGTTTATCTGGCCTAACAGCTCTGATTCACTTTCTTTTATTTCTTCAATTTTTTTTTGGGTTTGTTCTTTTTCCTGTTTTATTTCGTCCAGCTGTTCTTCCAAGGAGGAAGCATAAATCGAAGCAGGATGAATCATAACAGCAGAAACTAAAAACAGGACCGCTATAATTAAAATATTTTTAATTGCATACAACAAAATAAATTTATAGTTTTTGTTTGAATTATACCATACTAAGCTGTGGGTTCTATCAGGACCTGGATATATTGTTTTCATTATAATATTGATTTTGATTTATCTTATAATATTAAAGAAATTATTTTTCCCGGTTCCATAAAACAATCCTGGACTATTACTTATATTCTTGAGGCACTGCTTTAGATTTGTATTTGTATTAAAATAATCTTTATTCTCTTTCAACAGTTATAGTGGCTTTGGTGACTATTGCTGCAATTGCACCAATTGCTGCCCATACCGGCAGCAGTATCGCACCTACTACTCCGAGTGTCAAAGGAATCTGGATAAGCGTTTTACCTTCCTCACTTTTTATGGTAATCCTCCTTATATTCCCTTCTTTTACGAGCTCCTTTATTTTTGCAAGCAGTTCTTCACCTTTTACTGTAAATTCCTCTTTCTTTTCTTTTTTAATTTTTATCACCTTCACTTTAATTAAACTTATAAAATATTATATACCCTGCTCTTTTATCTATGGGATCATCTTTACCAATAGCGTTTCTCTAAATAAGATAATAAGAACGCACTATCAATTATTTCTAAACATGGGCTTAAGCATCTTTGCTATAGATTCATAGCTCATCATTTTATTCATATTTTTATAGTAAACTTGCACTTCGGATAATTACTGCACCCTTTGAAAGTTCCATATTTACCATTTAATGAAATAAAAATACCCGAAATTTAATCTAATATCTTATTTAAGTAATCTTAATAATGATTTTTCTTTTTCGTATCTTTTAATAGTCAGATCCAGATATTCTTTTTCATTATCAATTCCTATATATTTTCTATTAAACCCACTGGCTATTATCCCTGTAGTTCCACTTCCATTAAAGGGATCTAGAATAATATCATCCCCTTTAGTTGATGCTAATACAATTCTCTTAAGAAGCTCCTCTGGTTTTTGGGTAGGATGTTTCCCAAACTCCTTTTCCTTTTTTCCGGGAGCTGAAATTTCCCATAAATTTTCCGGCCCGGTATCTTTGATATCCCATATATTTCTCATCTGTTTATTTTTATTCAGTTCCTTCATTTTTTTATAATCAAAATAATGTTTACTTTTATCAGATTTGGCAGCCCATAAGATTATTTCTGTCGAATGAGTAAAATATCTGCAGCTCAAATTGGGGGGAGCATTTCTCTTATACCAGATAATATCATTTAATACTTTATATCCCAGCACTTGCATAGCATAACCAATAGAATAGATTATGTGTGATGTCCCGGATATCCAGATGGTACCATCTTTTTTTAGTATCCTTCTGCACTCTCCAAGCCATTTTAAATTAAATTTAAAATTTTCCTCTACTCCATTTGATTTGTCCCATTTTCCTTTATCAACGCTAACCATTCTTCCCGACATGCAGGTTATACCACCATTGGATAAAAAATACGGGGGGTCAGCAAAAATCATATCAACTGAGTTTTTACTGATTTTCTTTAGCAACTCCAAACTATCTCCCAAAACCAATAAGAAATTATTATCATGAAAATACTTGTATTTATTTAAAGATTTTAGAAGATCTTCCATTACCACTACCTTTATAATTGCTATTTAAACCCTTTACTATATACTAATAAATATTCCAGAAAATATAAAACAAAAAATGAAATATCTTAACACATACAGGAATTTAGGATTAGAAAATGATGAGAATAAAGTATTCGACTACTTGATTAAGACATTAAAAGAATCTATATTCACCTGGGAATATTTTGTTAGCTGGAAAAAAGTTTATAAAAATACAAAAACCATAGAAAAAGAACTGAATATTCTCAATTATCTAATAGGTAAGGAGGGTGTAGAAGAAGAATTTTTAAAATTAATCAAAGAATACCCCAATGTAAGAAAAGTATTACCCATACTTCTTGCTATAAGGGAAAATAAATTAAAAAGACTCCAAATTATTACAGATTTCGATAATCTCAATTACGAAGAAACCTACGATTTGTTTTATAAAAACTATCTTCCAACTACAGAAGAAAAATTAAGAAAATTTTTTATCAATTCAGGCCTCAGGGATATTTTTAAAAATAAAAGAATAAAAAACCTGGTTGATTACTGTTATGGTATAGAAGTTGGACTGGATACAAATGCAAGAAAAAATAGAACTGGTATTTTAATGGAAGAAATCGTAGAAAAATATATAAAAAACTTTACCTCAAAATTTAATCTTAAATATCTGAGCCAAGTTTCAAAAGTAAAAATAGAAAGTGATTTGAACTACTCTATAATGGTAGATAAATATGATAGAGTATTTGATTTTTCAATAATTAATAGCAATAAAAATAAAATGTATTTAATTGAAGTAAATTACTATGGTGGTGGCGGGTCAAAATTAAAAGCTACTGCCGGTGAATACATTGAACTTAATAATATCCTAAAAAGACAAAATATAGAATTTATATGGATAACAGATGGATACGGTTGGAAAAGTTCAAAAAATCCTTTATTCGAAACATTTGTTAACAACGATTATATCTTTAACTTAGAGTTTCTATACAATGGAGTTCTGGAAGAGGTAGTCATATAAAATATTTAATTAAATATACGAGACAGAATAATAAGCAAGATTATGTGATTCTTTACCTATTATTTACAACTTTCAGATAGTTCTTCTAACTACCTTTGTACTACCCCAATAAAATAAATCTCTATAATCGCCTTTAAAAAACCTGAAGGCAGGATATGCCTGTTTTTATTTGCCTAAATATATTGATTATTTTATAGAACTTGTAACATAAAAATCTTAATTACATTACTTATTCATCAGCTTCTCCAACTCCCTGACCTCATCCTCCCTGCTCTCCACCTTTCCATCAAGCTTCATCTCGAATAGCTTCCCGAGCACCGCCCTGAATTTCCCTGATGGTTTGTACCCCATTTTCTTAAGTGTCTCCCCGCTTACCTCAGGTTTGATATCACGGAGCTCGGTAAGGTACCTCTTAATATTCTTATAGTACCCCTCCCCCCAGCTGCAGGCAATTACCTGTAGCTCTGGAGAGATTCTCTTTAGAATCTTGTAAAGCCTGGAATTTTTCTTAACCTCGCTCTTTAGCGCCCTTTTTGTCCTGCCCCACCTGCTTAATGCCTCAAGTATTACATTCATATCCTTCTTTCTTACCTTCAGCCAGGAACACCATCTTCTAATCTCACCGGGCGTCTGACCCCTAAGCAGCAGGATAAATACCAGCCTCCATTTCTTTATCTCCTCACCTTCCCCGCCGTAAAAATCTTTAAGCTGTCCGTAGCAGCTTAAAACCTTTTTTGCCTTCCTTATAAATCCGCTGTCCACCTTTACCTTTATCCCTATTTTCTTAAGTGCTCCAAGGCCGGCCAGCCTCTGTATCGCCTCCGCGGGATTAGCCTCGCTGAATATGGTCACAAGCTCATCCCTTATTCTAACCCCGTTTAACTTTGACACTATATCCATATTTATAGTTGTCCTGGCAAGCTTTTCAGTCTGGCTGTCCATTTTAAAGCCCAGCCGGTTCTCAAACCTTACCGCCCTGAAAATCCTTGTGGGGTCCTCTATAAAGCTCATCTTGTGAAGTACCTTTATTTTTTTATTCTTTAAATCTTCCCTTCCGCCAAAGAAATCAAGAATTTCGCCAAAATTCTTTTTATTTAAGGATAATGCCATGGTATTAATTGTAAAATCCCTCCTTGAGAGGTCCTGCCTGATATTTCCCGCCTCCACCGTCGGAAGAGCCGCCGGACTCTTGTAATACTCAACACGCGCCGAGGCTATATCTATATGCTGCCCTTCTTTTAACACAACAACAGAGGTTCCGAATTTTTTGTGGTATTCGAGCCTACAGCCTAATTTTTGCGAAAGCACCCTGCCAAACTCTATCCCGTCACCCTCCACTACTATATCTATATCAAAATTGGGTATCTTAAGAAGCGCGTCCCTTACTATCCCTCCCACAAGGTAGGTATTGTATTTAAGGGTTTTAGCCACGCCTGATATATCTTTTAATATTTTTTTAACCTTTGCCGGGAAAAAGCTCCAGAGATCCTCATAGATGCGGCCGTGCAGAAACCTTAATATATCCTTTCTTGTGACTATCCCCACGATTTTATTCTTATCAATAATCGGTATTCTTCCTATGCCATTTTCTATCATGAGGTTCTGGATCTCGCTTATTGTAGCCCCGGGACCGGCTTTTACGACACCGTGGGACCTGAAACCCTTTACCGGTGCATGGGAGAGCCCGTGCCCTATTGCCCTGTCTATATCTTTTCTTGTTATTATCCCCACAATGTTGTTATCACTGTCCACAATGGGTATCCCCGAGTGTCCGTATTTTTTTAACATCCCGCTTACATCAGCAATGCTGACATTCTCGCCAACAACTTTAACAGGGTATGACATTACATCCCCTGCAAGAACGGGCTCCTTTATATTTTTCTTAAGCGAGCCTACAATTTTCTTCTCCACTTCATCCATATCCATATCAGCTACAACCGCAGAAGCTGCCTGGGGGTGGCCGCCCCCGCCAACAGCTTTAAGAATCTCTGACACATTTACATCTTTGCTGTCGCTCCTGCCGACCACATAGATTTTTTCCTTCATTCTGGTCCAGCATATTACCACACTTACATCCTCAATCTGGGAAAGTTTTCTGGTAAGAACAGAGAGTCCTTCTACGAACCCCGGCATCTCTGCCCCCGCCAGCAATACCTCTGTTTCGTGAACCTTAATTTTTCTATAATTCATTATAAGTTTTTCAAGAAGGTTGTGCTGCTCTTCATTCAGAGAAAGATTTAAAAATTTCAACACCACAAAAAGGTTGGATTCATTTTTCATTAGATACGCAGCCGCTTCAAGGTCGCTGTGGGTGGTTCCCGGATAGGTAAAAGAGCCGGTATCCTCATAAATCCCCAGGGTAAACAGGGTTGCGTCAAGCTGGGAAATGCTTATTTTTTTCTCCTTTATTTCATTTACCAGAATAGTCGTTGCGGCCCCCACTTCTTCTGAATAGTCTCTGGCTGCCTTTATATCTTCGGGCGATTTCGGGTGGTGGTCATATGTTATGATTTCAACATCTCTGTTTCCCAGCACTTCCTTTGCCGGACCCAGCCTTGAGGCAAATTTTGTGTCCACTACAATTACTCTTTTAACCTGAGAAAAATCAATTGATTTCGCGTCCTCAAGCGGGGGCAGCTCGTCTTCATAGAGGGTTATAAATTTTCTTACATTCTGGTTTATAGCAGTGGGAAGTATTATGTGTGCCTCCGGGTACAGCTTCTTTGCTGCTATCATACCGGCAAAGGCATCAAAGTCAGAACTTACATGAGTAGTAATTATTTCCATTTAACTCTGGCATACAGGCCATAAAACCCTATTTTATCTTTTTAAAATCTTTAAAAAATAAAAGTTAAAAGGTGTGCCCTCAAAATAATGTCATTCAATATACTTATCATAACAGATTATTTTAGAAAGGGACTTACGGCTTTTAATTTCGCCCTCTTCAGCCGGGAAACCCAGCGGTGTCAGGGCCACTACTCTGATGTCTTCAGGAATATCAAGGAGATCCTTTACCAGTTTTTCTTTAAATGCCCCTATCCAGCAGGTTCCCAGGCCTCTTTCGGTTGCGGCAAGCATCAGGTGGTCCATTGCTATCCCTATATCTATGGGGTAGCTGTTCATGTAGCCCCCCATTACTCCATAGGCCTCATTTTCACTTGCACATGCAACTATCAGCAGGGGAGCCTCCGTAAGAAATGTCTGGTTATTGCATGCGATAGCTAGGTCATTTATTTTTTTCTTATCTTTTACCAGAACTAATTTCCATGGCTGAAGATTCTTGGCTGATGGGGCTTTCCTGAAAGCCTGCAAAACATAATTTAAATCTGCTTCTTTTACTTCCTGAGGTTTGTATGACCTTATGCTTCTCCTTTTCTCTATAAGATCCATGATGGAATTAAATTGTTTCACTGAATATTACCCCCTTCTTTTAAAATCTTTTAACTGGATTTTAAAGAATCATCGCGACGATCTTCGTGACTTAATATTATTTTCTAATATTTAGCCGGAAACTACTCTATATTAACATTATGATTTTCTCAAGTAAAACTTTTTTACCACAAATCATGAACATAGCGTTTTATGTATTTCTGGTATATCTCGTTTACAAATTCCATCTGTTCGTCTGTAAGAGGAGGAAGCTCAGATGCTTCTATGTTGCCCTCAATCTGGGATACCCTGCTTGCACCCGGTATGACGCAGCTTACATAATCGTTCATTAAAATCCAGCGCAGGGCAAATCCTGCAAGGTTTTCTTCAGGAAATTCTTTTTTAAGCTCCTCTACCGCTTCCAGCCCGACTTCGTACGGAATACCTGAAAATGTTTCTCCTTTATCAAAGGCTTTTCCTTCCCGGTTAAAAAAGCGGTGGTCGCCTTTTGAAAATCTGGTATCCTTTTTAAATTTACCTGTCAGCATGCCGCTTGCCAGAGGAACCCTTACGATTATTCCCACATTTCTCCTGCCGGCGTGGCTGAAGAATTCATCGGCAGGTTTATGCCGGAACATATTATAAATTATCTGTACCGTTGCTACGTCTGGATATTCTATGGCCTTTAAAGCTTCTTCTACCTTCTCCACGCTGACCCCGTAATTTAAAATTTTACCTTTTTCTTTTAGCCCGTCCAGAATGCCGAAAACTTCCGGGTCATTGTAAACTTCTGTCGGGGGGCAGTGAAGCTGGAGCAGGTCTATCGCTTCAACATCCAGATTCTTCAGGCTGTCCTCTACAAACCCGGTTATATTCTTCCTGTTGTATCCCTCCTTATTGTGAGGAACAAGCCTTCTTCCTGCCTTGGTAGCGACATAAATTCTTTCTTTTACCTTTTTTAAAAATTTTCCTATAGCTTTCTCGCTATGTCCATCATTATATACGTCGGCGGTATCAATAAAATTAACTCCTCCATCCACTGCTTTTCCTAAAATCTCTTCAGCGGTTTCATAGCTGAACTCCTCACCCCACCTGCCGCCAAGCTGCCAGGTGCCCAGTGAGACTTCTGAAACTTTAAAACCGGTTTTACCCAGAGTTCTGTATTTCATGTCAACCTCCTTTTAATTTACGGCAACCTTACACTGAGATTAATAATTTATAGAAAAAATTTACATTACAAATTCATTTTAACAATAAATTTTACCGTTGCAACACAGCCCTGATATTTTTAAAAGTCCACACCTTAAAAACAAGATAATTAGGGCGCGCCGGGGTAAATGACAGGGGCGCAGGAGTACAACTATCAAAAAGGAAAATGTAGGATTTATCTATAATAAGAAACAGCACAATACTTATAAACCATACAATAGCTATGGAACTATTTTTTACTTTACGGTAATATATCAATAATTGGAAGGAGTAATATTATGAAAGTATTTAAATACTTATTCGTATTTCTTATAGTACTTATTTTTCTTGTAGCATGCAGCAGTCAGGAAGAATCTGCTGTTAAAACCGATACCGGAGAAACTGAAGCAGAAGAGGACGCCGCCGGAGAAACTGATATGGATGAAAGTGCCGGAAGTGTCGCCGAAGAAGAAATTCCCGCGTTAAAAGAAGTCTTTGAAGATGATTTTTACATGGGCACAGCAATAGAACCAGGCCAGCTTGAGGACCCGGAGCTTACCGAACTTATAAAAAAGCATTTTTCAAGTATTACTGCAGAAAATGCCATGAAACCCGAAGGAATCCAGCCTCTTGAAGGAATATTTGATTTCAGGGATGCTGATAAAATAGCTGAATTTGCAATGGAAAACGGAATTGCCCTGCGCGGGCATACCCTTATTTGGCACAATCAGGTGCCGGACTGGTTTTTTACT
Source organism: uncultured Actinomycetota bacterium (assembly GCA_964601205.1). Taxonomy (GTDB): domain Bacteria; phylum Actinomycetota; class Humimicrobiia; order Humimicrobiales; family Humimicrobiaceae; genus JAQVEM01. Next base: position 51,011 of record CAZRML010000012.1, read on the forward strand.
GAAGACGGAGCGCCGGTTTCTGGGGAAACACTTAAGGAACGCATGAAAACACACATCACCGAAGTCATGCAGCACTACAAAGGGCAGATTTATGCATGGGATGTTGTAAATGAACCCATTGATGCAGATGCACCCGACGGACTGCTGAGAAACAACTGGTTTGAAGTGCTGGGTGAAGAGTATATAGAGCTTGCCTTCCGCTATGCAAGAGAGGCGGACCCTGATGCAAAACTCTTTTTGAATGATTTTGACACCACAAATGCAAACAAATGTCAGGCAATTGTGGACCTGGTAAAAAGACTCCAGGGAAAAGGTGTCCCGATAGACGGTATAGGTATGCAGATGCATATCTCCCCTGGAAATCCGTCACTTGAAGATTTTGAAAAAACACTTCAGAAATTCTCCGAACTGGGGCTTGAGATTCATATAACCGAAATGGATATATCTGTTTACGAAGACCGAAATGAGTCATATGAGACCATCAGTGAAGAGATATTAAACGAACAGGGTCACCGGGTAAAGGATTTGTTCGATGTTATTAATAAATATAAAGATCATATAACCAGCGTAACCTACTGGGGAGTTGCAGATGAGTATTCATGGCTCAGGTACTATTTTGAGGACCGCAAAGACTGGCCGCTGCCTTTTGATGAAGAACTTAAAGAAAAACCCTTCTTCTGGGGGATGGTGGACCCGGAAAAACTTGCTCCCAGGATAAACACGGCAAAAGCGATTGAGGGCACCGCTGAAATTGATGGAAATGTGGATGAAATATGGAATTTTGCAGAATATTTTCCTGCAATGGCACCTTCAGAAGGACCCGGCATGGAGGCAAGAGCGCTATGGGATACTTCAAACCTGTATGTCCTGGTTGAAGTCTCGGATGCAGGTTCCATAGAGGATAATTCAGTTAAAATCTTTATAGATGAGAAAGATGATAAATCAGACTCCCTGGATGAAAATGACAGAGTAGTTGAATTTATCTTTGATTCTGAATGGGAAAATACCGGAGATGCTGCCGTCAGCCAGACTGATGACGGGTATATTTTTGAAGCCCGCATCCCCTTTAAACATATAGAAGGCAGCAGAGATACCCTGATAGGACTGGATATCCAGGCATCCTGCGGAGACGGGGCAACCGTAAAATGGAATGATAAGAAGGGCACTGCGGATAAAATTCCCGGATACTGGGGCAGGGTTAATCTTGCAGCTGCTCCCGGCGGTGCAAATGCAAAATACGGGACCCCTGAAATAGATGGCACGATGGACGAAGGATACGGCGCATGCAGCCCCCTGTCCGTTGATACATTTATTCAGGGTATAGAAGATGAAAAAAATGTATTCCAGGGCGCAACTGCACAGGGCCGGGTACTCTGGGATGAAGACGCGATTTATGTATACATGGAAGTAAACGACCCGGTATTAAGCGGGGCAAGCGATACTGCCTATATGCAGGACAGCATTGAGGTTTTTGTAGACGAGAACAATAACAAAACAACCTACTACGAAGAAGATGACGGTCAGTACAGGGTAAGCTATAAAAACAGGCAGTCTTTCGGTTCAACCGGCAGCGTAGAAGGTTTTGAAAGTGCTACCCGGCAGCTGGATACAGGGTATGCTGTTGAGGTTAAAATCCCTTATCGGACCATTACCCCGCAGGAAGGTACAGTTATCGGCTTTGACCTCCAGGTAAATGACGACCAGGGAAGCGGAGCAAGGGACAGCATTGCTAAATGGAACGACCCGACCAATAATTCATGGCAGTCAACTGCAGGATTTGGGATTCTGACTTTAGGGAATTAAAAGCTGTGTCCTTTCATCATATAATTCCATAATTCTGGAAGTTATTTCCCCGGGAACTTCACCCTCAAGGGTAAACCTATCAACTTTTCTTACCGGCACTATCTCTGCAATGGAACTTGTTTTAAATATTTCATCGGCATCAATTAAATCCCTGTAATGGACCCTTCTTTCCTTTACTTTTATTCCATTTTCCCTGCACAGGTTCAGAACGACACTTCTGGTAACTCCGGGCAGTATATTATGGGTAACAGGAGGGGTGTAAACGGTATTCCTTTTCACGTAAAAGATATTGCTGGAGGCGCCTTCCAGAACCAGTTTATCTGCGGTAAGGAATATTGCCTCTTTTGCACCGCTCCGGTGGGCCTCATCTTTTGCATAAAGGTTCTCAAAATAATTGATAAGTTTGTGAGTATAGATAGGGCTTCCAACCGGAGGCCTTTTTATTGCCGAAGAGATTATATTTATACCTTCGGTGTAATCGGTCGCAGGATAGGGTGTTAGCTTTTCTGCTATTACTAACAGGGTGGGCCTGTAGTTGCTGCTAAAATAGAGGTCTTTTCCGTGAACTCCCCTTGTTACAATTATTTTTATGTATGCATCTTTTCCCGCGAGATTATTTTTATTTAATGTTTCTCTTACCGCTTCCCACACATATTCTTCATCAAAGGTAGCGTTATATCTTAAAATCTTCAGCGAATGAAATAATCTTTTTATGTGCTCGCTCAGCATAAATGCAAAGCCCCCGTAAATTCTAAGTGTCTCGTATAGCCCGTCACCATACAAAAATCCTCTATCCTTAACCGGTATCCCTGCCCTGCTTCCGGTTGCAAACTTTCCGTTTATAAAAATATAATTACACATATCAGACCCCGATTTAAATTTATATTGTTTTTATTATTTTTTTTAAATTTTTTCCGGTAAAAAATTTTAAAGTTTCCGCAAGGGCTATTCCCTTATCCAGAGTTTCGTTGTACTCTTCTTCCGGTATGGAATCCTCAACAATTCCTCCACCTACATTATAATAAAATTTATTCTTCTTTATAACAAATGTTCTTATAACAATATTTAGATCTGTTGTAGAGTCAATCCCTATGTAACCTATTGAACCGGTATATACACCCCTCGCAGTGGGCTCCAGCCCATCAATAATTTCCATTGCCCTTATTTTGGGCGCGCCTGTTATAGAACCTCCAGGAAAGGCTGCTTTTATTATATCAGAGATATCTGTTCCTTTTTTTACCCTGCCGGTAACCGTGGATACAGAATGGTAGACCCTGGCGTATTTTTCAATTACCGCGTGCTCCGCGACCCTGACGGTTCCGTAGTAACAGAATTTCCCGAGGTCATTCCTCTCAAGGTCAACAATCATATTGAGCTCCGCCCTGTCTTTTACACTGTTTTTAAGTTCGGTCATGTTTTTATTATCGCCTTCAGAATCAATCCCCCTGGGTCTTGTGCCCTTTATGGGCCTTGTCTCTATAATATCTCCTTTTAAAAATAAGAACCTCTCGGGTGAGGAACTCCCAATGCATAAACCCGGAAACTTCAAGAAAGCCGAAAATGGAGCGGCGTTTTTTTCTCTAAGTATGTAATAGAGATCCGCCGGCTCCACGGGAAGTTCTGCCTCAAACCTCTGGCTGAAATTTGCCTGGTAGATATCGCCGTCATGGATATGCTGTTTTATTTTAATTACTCTTCCAGTGTAGCTTCTTTTTGTCATGTTGGGGCGGAGCTTTATATCACGAATGTTTTTCCTGCGGTATTTTTCAATTATCTCATTTTTAATATCAGAAAATGTATCATCCGGCTTTTTTATTGCGGATATGTCATCATTCAGGCTCCTTCTTACTCTCTTTATCAAGTCTTTATCACTTATATTCTCATCAATAAAATCATTTTCAAAGCAACCGGCCACTATAATATCTTCATCATCATCTTCGGTTTTATCTGCGTCCCCATCCCCGCTCTCTTTATTCTTATTATTCTTATTATCTTCCGTTACCTTAAAATTCTTTATGTAATACCACCTGCCGTCCCCGTGTCCGTAGGCCAGTAACCTGTCGTAATACAGTAAGTAAAAAACCGGAAGGCCCATATCATCCACCGCACCGGAGGGGAGCTTCTCTATATAATTTTTTAAATCATATGAAAAATAACCTATAAAGCCCCCTCTGAAATCGGGAAGTTTTAATTTAGAAATATTCTTTCCGCCTGTTCTTACTATCTTTCTTGTTTTTCCCCCGGCTATATGCACTGCTCTTATATTCCCCTGACCCGTGCCCGGGAAGCTGCAGATATGGCTTCTGATATGCTTTTTTAAGAATGATAACGGATGCTGGTATGAATAGTAGCAAATTCCTGCAGAAATATTTATGGATTCATTTCTGTATCCGGTGCTTTTTATGATTAGAGAGGGCTTCCAGGCTATATATGAAAACCTCGAGTATTTATTGCCGGGAAGGCTGCTGTCCAGAAAACTCAGGTAGCCGTAATCTTTTAACGTATAGGCAATATCCTGAGGTTCTGCTTCCATATTAACATCCGTAATTGTGGAAAGAATTTTCATAAATTTATGAAATTTTTAAGTATCTGCAGTCCAGCCGGAGTCAGGAAGGATTCAGGATGAAACTGTATTCCTTCCAGTTTGTATTTTTTATGCCTAACCCCCATTACAATGCCGTCTTCTGTACGGGCTGTTACTTCAAGTGAGGAAGGGATGGATTCTTTTTTTAAAATAAGGGAATGATATCTTGCTGCCTCAAAAGGATTTTCTATTCCTTTATAAATACTCTTTCCGTCATGGTAAATCCGGGATGTTTTCCCGTGAATCACCAGCCCTGAATTTATTACCTCTGCTCCAAATACCTCTCCGATACACTGGTGGCCCAGACATACTCCCAGTATGGGTATTTCTTTATAAAATCGCTTTATTATCTCTTTTGACAGTCCCGCATCGTCAGGCCTTCCGGGGCCCGGAGAGATTACTATTTTTAAGGGAGACATTTTTTTTATTTCATCCACAGTTATTTTATCGTTTCTTCTAACTTTTATACTCTCACCCAGCATTCCAAGGTACTGCACCAGATTAAAAGTAAACGAATCATAATTGTCTATCATGAGTATATCTATTTTTTTTGTCTCTGTGGCTGTTCCCACTATCATTTTCCTCTGTTCTTTTCTATTCCTGTTTTTTATAAAGATTAAATTATATGTTTGTACAGGCAAATATTTACAAAACTCAATTTTTATTAAAAACTAGCTCCGTTTCTCTGTAACTGAAATTATATTAGAAGCAGGACAAAATCTCAAAAGGAATGTTATATTTTTATCCGAGGATTTTTTAGAAAATAATTTCAAGGGATTATTTTTTCTATGAAATCTATTTTTTCGTAGTCGCTGTCAAAGGAAAATACCGCACAGCAGTTATTTTTTGCCATGTGACTGGCGATGTATGCATCTATAAAATCAATATTTTTTTCTTCATATAAATCCAGCTCATCAGGTAAAGTTAAATGCAGGATTTTTTAGCCACCTTTTTAATTGAAAAACCCTGCCTTTAAGGGTAGAATTTTAGCTTATGATAAAGGTAGAAAATCTTACAAAAAAATTCGGAGATATTACCGCAGTTGAAAATATATCATTTGATATAGGCGAGAGCGAGATCTTTGGGTTTCTGGGACCAAATGGTGCGGGAAAAACCACAACTATAAGGATGCTGGCTACGCTTATTTCCCCGACCTCGGGAGATATAACCATAGATGGTAGAGATTCCAGAAACAATAGTGAATATATTCGTTCAATAATCGGAATCCTTACCGAATCCCCTGGATTGTATGAAAAAATTTCTGCCTATGAAAATCTGGATTATTACTCCAGCTTTTACGGTATTCCTGCTGCCAGAAGAAGAGAAAACATTGAGAAGTATCTTAAGATGTTTGGCCTCTGGGACAGAAAAGACGACCCGGCCGGCACTTATTCAAAAGGCATGAAGCAGAAACTTGCATTATCACGCGCGCTCATACATGAACCAAAAATACTGTTTTTAGATGAGCCCACCGCCGGCCTTGACCCGGAAAGTGCCCACATGGTAAGAAATTTTATAGAAAGCCTGAAAGAAGAAAAAACAACAGTTTTTTTATGCACCCATAACCTGGAGGAAGCCTCAAATCTTTCAGACAGGGTCTGCATAATAAGGAGGAAAATTATAAGGATCTCCACTCTCTCAGAACTACAGAACAGCGATAAAAATAAAAGAGTTGAAATTGTATTTAAAGGAGATGCTGCAAAATATACTGGCCTTATAAAAGAAATTAATGAAATAAAAGATATCAGCGCTGATAATAACAGGATGGTTTTATTGATTGAGAAGCCTGAAATATACAATCCTCTGGTTATAAAGAAACTGGTAGATAGCGGAGCAGAAATTATTTATTTTAATGAAATAAAAGCATCTCTTGAGGAAATTTATCTGGATTTGATAAAGGGTGAAGAGGCAAAATGAAAAAAGCGCTTATTATATTTAAAAAAGAAATAAAAGAAATTATAAAAAATAAAAGCATATGGGGGCCCATCCTTCTGGTTACAGTCATATTTTCAATTGCCATGCCTCTGGGGCTTATCCTGGTAAGTGAGCCCATACTGGAAGATGAGGATACCCTGAATTTTATAACTAAAGTTTTTGGCTCTGTTGAGGACCCTTTAAGGGTGCTCATAGGATTTATATTAAAGCAATTGATTGTCTTTTTGCTTATAATACCTGCAATGGTGCCCAGTTTAATCGCTCCTTCTTCAATACTCATGGAAAAGGAGAACAATACTCTGGAGCCTCTTCTGGCAACGCCTATAAAAACATCAGAACTGCTGCTGGGAAAAACACTTACAGCGCTTGTGCCGGCATTTGTTATTTCTACTATCAGTTTTATCATACTGACTGTGGTTGTGGATATTACAGCCTTTGTCAAACTCGGTTATGCCCCGCTCCCCACTGTGGAATGGGTCATAGTTGCATTTATTTTAAGCCCAATACTCTCATTTATAATTACTATGGCAAGCGTGATTGTCTCTTCAAAGTCTACAGATATTAAAAGTGCCCAGGGTATAGGAGCAATGGTAATATTTCCCATCTATCTTGTTATAGGATTGCAGCTCGGGGGAATTTTTCTGCTTAATATTACTTATCTGCTTATAGGATGTCTTGTGCTTCTGGCAGTCTGCCCGCTGGTCCTGCGGCTGGCGGTAAAGATTTTTGACAGAGAAAATATACTCACGCGCTGGAAGATGAAGGCTTAATTATAAAAGACTCATTATTTCTCTGCACGGCCCATCAGAACCGACTTTACTGGCAATCAATCCGTCCTGACCGAGGTTTTTTGCAAAGTATGCAAAGCTGGCCGGAGCACCGCCCAGCTTTTTACCTGAAGGAAATACATCCCACAATATTTCTCCGATACCTGTTACCTTATAGGACATCTTATTTACAATAAGAATTAAATTTTTTCCTGGCTATACGCTGGCCGGCAGACCTAAAAAATCTATTTAGATCTTCTTCTTATTTTTCTTAACTTATAGTTAAGGTCATCCCTATGCGTATTACGGTAATTACCGCTCTGTCTATTTCCTTTAAAACTCCTACCTTTATCAGGCTTGGCCTCATTAACCACCATAGTTCTCTCTTTAAAAATATTCTTATTTAACTTTTCTATGGCTTTAACTGCCTCTTCCTCTGTCTCCATTTCCACGAATCCAAAGCCTTTTGACCTACCGTCCAGATACCTTATTACTTTTGCATAGGTTACATTACCCTCACTGGAGAATAACTCCTTCATGTCTTTATCTGTAACAGAATATTCCAGATTTCCTACATACAGTCTTTTGCTCACTACACTTCCCTTTCATTTTTAAAATTATCTTTGCACAATAAATAACATAAATACAACAAATTAAAGTAAAAACCCTGACTTATTGGAAGGTTTACCAAAAAATGCAGATTTACTATAGATAAACATTATTTAGCAATAACCCTGCTTTTAGCTATTATACCACAAAAGAATTAGATGCGTATTTATTATATATTATATTTGAGTTAACACCGATACTTAAATAAACATTGACAAAAGCTTGAAAGAGCTTATACTTAAGGCTCTCTTTTGTTTAATAATGTTTTTATTAAGAGTCAGGGTTTGTTATCAGCAATTACCTCTCTAAAAGAAATATTGTAAAGCTTAGAGAAACAATAATGATTAAAAGGAGGTAAGAATGCAAAGTAACAAACTATACGTAGGAAATCTAAACTACTCTGTTACTGACAAGCAACTGGAAGAACTTTTTTCCCAGCATGGTCAAATTAAAGAAGTTACCATAATTGGAAACAAGGGATTTGGATTTGTTGAAATGTCAGATGTATCAGAAGCAGAAAAGGCAAAAGAAGCTTTAGACGGTACGACCTTTGAGGGCCGTAATCTAAAAGTTGATGAAGCCCGACCAAAAAGAGAAAGATCAGAGAGCAGTTATAGAAGATATTAAATTAGTTGAATAGATTAATTTGATAAGTTATTAAGACCCCGCTAAGGCGGGGTCTTTTTATATCAAATAAAAAATCTTCCTATCTGGAAAACCAGAAAAGATACTGTCCAGGCAAGCAGAAGGGTGTATCCCATCTGAAATAGCATTTCTTTCGTCCCTGCTTCTTTTCTAAATACAGCCATAGCAGCCAGACAGGGGAAATAAAGCAGGGTAAACAACATAAAGTTATACCCGACAAGGGGCGTATAATTTTTATCCAGAGTTGTTTGTAAAGAATCAGACTGACTTTCTGTATCTTCTATGCTGTAAAGGGTCCCCATAGTGGATACAATTACTTCCTTGGCGGCGATGCCTGCAATTGTAGCCACTGCCATTTTCCAGTCAAATCCCAGTGGCCTGAAAACCGGTTCCAGGAAATGCCCGACCCTTCCCGCAGCTGAATAAGCAAGGCTTTCTCCTGCCATCTTTGCTTCTATGTTTGACTTCTCGCTGCTATATTCATCAAATGTAATCTCCCCGGACTGGTAAAGTCGTTCATTCTCTTCAATTTGAGCCTCATAATCCTGTGAGTAATTATCTCCTATCATCGGAAAAGTAAAAAGCAACCACATCAGGATTGATATAGCAAGAATTACAGTTCCGGCCTTTTTGATATACTCCCATACCCTTTCCCAGGTATGAATTAACACCCCTTTAATTGTTGGCATGCGGTATGCCGGTAATTCCATAACAAATGGTTCTGATTCACCTCTGAACCTCGTTGCTCTTAGTACCTTTGCCATAATGACGGCCATCAATACACCTACCAGGTAAATAGAAAATATAACGTTCCCTGCCATTGCCGGAAAAAATGCCCCGGCAAATAATACATACACCGGAAGACGTGCGCCACAGCTCATAAAAGTGTTAATATGCATGGTGACCAGGCGGTCCTGTTTATTTTCCAGAATTCTTGAACCCATATAAGCCGGAACCGTGCAGCCAAATCCAATGACCAGAGGAATAAAAGATTTTCCATGAAGGCCTATCTTATGCATTATTCTATCCATGACAAATGCAGCCCTTGCCATATAACCTGAATCTTCAAGTACAGCTATGGCAAAAAACAGCATTATTATATTGGGAGTAAAGGTTATTACCCCGCCCACGCCTCCTATCACTCCATCCACCAGAAGCGACCTTATTAAATCATGCTGAACAACATTTGTAACAAGGCCACTTAATTTTTCAAAGCCCAATTCCAGCCATCCCACGGGATATTTACCCAGGCTGAAAACGAGCTGGAACATAAGCCACATTATGAGTAAAAATATTGGTATCCCGAATACCCTGTTAGTAAGTATCCTGTCAATCCTCTCGGTTCTGTCTAATTTCGCCGGTTCTACTTCCTTGTATGATTCAAGAAGCGCCCCTTTGATAAACCCGTATCTTGCATCAGCTATTATTACTTCAGGAGTATTCCTCAGTATGCTGGTTATGTGACTTATAGAATTATTAACTGTGTCCTCAATTTTTTTATATTTCTGAACATCAGCCTTTTTTATTAAGTTGATTATTTCTGCGTCCTGCTCAAGAAGTTTTACTGCAACCCATCTGCGGCTGAAATTAAAAGTCGGTATTTCTTCCCTTTCCAGAACAGAGGTGATATTAAAAATTTCATTTTCTATTTCTTCACCATACTTGATTTCTACCTTTTTCCTCTTTCCTCTTTCCACTAAATCAATTGCCGCTTCTAAAATTTCACTTTTTCCTACTCCCCTGGAGCCTACCGTTTCTATAATAGGCAAACCCAGAAGCTCTGAAAGCAGTTCAATATCAACTATTTTCCCGATTTTCTTTGCTACATCAGACATATTAAATGCCAGTACAAGAGGTGTATCCAGCTCCATGAGCTGGATTGCAAGATAGAGGTTCCGCTCGAGATTAGATGAATCAACTATATCAACAACAACATCCGGCTTCTCATTGACTACAAAATTCCTGGCTATAATCTCTTCCTGGGAATAACCGGTAAGACTGTAGGTGCCGGGGAGGTCAATAACAGTCATTCTGTATCCTTTATATACAACTACACCGGTCTTTTTTTCAACGGTAACGCCCGGATAATTACCTACATGCTGATGCATGCCGGTTAGATTATTAAATATGGTCGTTTTACCTGAATTAGGGTTTCCGGAAAGGGCAATAGTTATTTCCTTAGCAGCCATCAGATCTCCTCGACCTGAATTCTTTCGGCCATCCCGCTACCAATAGCAAACTTGGTGCCCTTGATAATAACGCACCTCGGTCCTCCACGGGACGCGCCTGTGACATAGAATACCTCGCCCGGAACAAATCCCATGGCACACAGTCTGGAATTAAGCCTGTACCCTCCATGAATTCTTAGAACTCTGTACTTTTTTCCGGGAACTGCATCTGCCATGCTGAATAATCTTCTCTCTGGCACATGCCCCCTGAGAGCCTCTCCTAATCTTCTATGTCCGGTTATTCTTCTTCCTAAACCCCATCTTCTCATTGTAGATAGCCTCACTAATTAATATTAGACTTGTCTAACTTTAATAAGACTATATAAAATTGTCAAGATTTTTTAATGATTCTTTAAAAAATTTTAACTCTGTGGTGAAACACTGACCTTTTTACAACAGCTCTTTGGATGATGTCCGTATTTTGAATAATAATTAAAATTCTTAAGCCAGATTGGACTGCCTTCGGGGCATGTATCTATAAACCTGGTAAATTTCATAAGCTTTTCCATGGCTTCCTTGCTTATATAATGTTCAATATTGCAGGCATCTTTTTTTGAAGTAGCATTACTCACACCAAGAATATCCTTTAAAAATTTATACAGTTTCTCGTGTTTACTATATACTTCCTTTGCCAGCCTGTAACCCTCGCCTGTTAATTCAAGATAGCCGTATTTTTCATGAGCCACCAGACCTTTTTTTGTAAGTTTTCCTATAGCATCAACAACCGACGGCGTTTTCACATTTAAAAATCCGGCAACCTCTTTTACTCTTACGACTTTATTGTTAAGCCCTATCACATACATTGCCTCAAGATAATCTTCCAGACTCTGGGTTAGCTTTTCCATTGTATCACCACTTTTTAATAATCTAATATTGTTAGATTAAACTAACTATAAATGCAAAAACAACTTTTGTCAAATCTTGGAAACAAAAAGTGCGAAAATAGCAAAATGTATGCCACCTCACACCACAACTTTGTTCCTTCCCATAGCTTTAGCCTTATAAAGGGCATCGTCCGCCCGTTTTATAAGTTCATTAATACCGGTTGCATCAAAAGGATAACTTGAAATCCCAATGCTTACCGTAAGATTCCCCCCGGGTTTAATCATCTCTTCCCCATCAAATTTGTTTTTTTCTATAACTTCACGAAGCCTTTCAGCAAAAATTTTTGCATTTTCTTTATTCGTTTCACCGCATATTACGGAAAATTCTTCCCCACCGTAACGATACACTCTATCCGGGTTCCTCTTGTTAACAAGGAAAACCCGTCCTATTTTGTTTAAAGCCATATCACCCATCTGGTGCCCATGGATATCATTATATTGTTTAAAAAAATCAATATCTATCATAAGCAGGGATAAGCTTTTTGTATACCTTACAGCTTCATCCATTGTATTTTTCAAATCTACATCAAATTTTCTCCTGTTATAGACACCGGTCAGCTCATCTATTACAGTTAATTTCTTTATTTTTTCATAGTTTAATGCCCTTTCTATGGCAATTGAAATCTCATGAGCCAGAATATTTAAGAAATATTCATGCTTGCTGGAAAATGCATTGGTCTTTTTTGAGTCAATGTATATAATTCCCTTTACCTCTTCTTTAACTATAACAGGTATACATATCATAGAAGTTGTTTTTTCTCCTCTGGGGATACTGTATTTAAAATATGAACTATCAATATTTCCTATAAACAATTTATTTTTTGTGGATAATATATACTTTATAAGAGGCATTTCCCTTGTAAACTCTATCTGCCTGATGCTATTTCCAAAACCAATCTCGCTCTGGAGTTTTACCTTATCCCCATCTAAAAGAATTATAGCGCACCCGTTACAGTTAATTACCTTAAAAACTTTCTCTACAATCAAATCACAGACTTTCTCTAATTCCAGCTCCGAGCCAATGGAGATAGTTATTCCGAAAATCGCTTTTAAAATTTTTATATCAACGCTATTTTTATTGTTCATTATTAAAGCTGCAAACCATTAAAAACTCCTGAATTTAAAAACTTATATTTTAAAATTATTATAAATCTTTGAAATTTTTTTTCTACTTTTTTAACACTAAAATTAGTTGAAATCAGAAAATAATAAAAAACATCGTTGTTATGACCGGCAATATTTAATAAAATTCTTAATAAATGTTTAATTTTATCATTTTCAGGTATAATATATTAAAATAAATAGTCTGTATAACACGCTCATATCAATTAATATATTAATATTAATGAAAAAAAATAATTTTTATTTCTTAAAAAAAGACTGCGGGTTTACTCTCGTTGAATTACTCATAGTAATAATTATTCTGGCCATACTTACAGCAATAGCCATTCCTTCCTACGCAATTTTCAGCGATAGGGCCAGGGAAACAGCCACAGAAAGCGAGATGAGTAATATTGCCAGAGCCCTTGAGATATATATTGCGGAAAAATATGCATATCCGGCAGAAGCTGATTATCCTGAAGCACTGATAGACACCAAAATTATGATTAATATTCCGGAAAACGACCCGTGGGAAACTCCGTACATTTATACTTCAAGCAATGAGAACAGTTACATGCTTAAAAGTCTTGGCATAAATAGAACCGACGGCGGAAATGACGACATCGTTTTTATAAATGGAGTAATGACCGAAGACGGAGCATATTCTTCAAATTAAAATATTACTTTACTTTCTTCTTTATTTTCCTGACAATCGCTTCTGCAAATTCTGCGGTACCAACTGCAGTTGGGTCTTCCCTGCGGGGTTTTAAATCATAGGTTACATATCTGCCTTCCCTTATATTTTCCGCAACAGCTGATTCCAGAACATCTGCGCTTTCTTTTTCTCCTATGTGTCTTAACATCATAACTGCCGAAAGCATCATTGCAGTCGGATTTACTTTATTCTGCCCCTTATATTTCGGGGCACTACCGTGAGTGGGTTCAAATAATGCAATATCCTTTCCAATATTTCCTCCGGGGGCAACGCCCAGACCTCCGACCAGTCCCGCTGCAAGGTCCGATATTATATCTCCATATAAATTTGGTAAAACCAGAACATCATAAAGTTCCGGTTTTTGAACCAGTTGCATGCACATATTATCTACAATTCTATCTTCTGATTCTATATCACTATATTCAGATGCAACTTTTCTGAATACTTCCAGAAAGAGACCATCGGAGTATTTCATAATATTTGCTTTATGGACACCGGTTACCTTTTTCCTGTTGTTTTTAAGCGCATATTCAAAGGCAAATCTAATTATGTTTTCCGAACCCTTTTCAGATATAGGTTTAATGCTTATTCCGCTGCCTTTTCTTATTAATATATCTTTTTTATCTTTTATAAAACCAATGAGTTCTTCTGTTCCAGGTTTTCCTTTTTCAAATTCAATTCCAGCATACAGGTCCTCGGTGTTTTCCCTTATTATTATAAGGTCTATATCACTGTATCTGCTTTTAACTCCCGGGTAACTTTTACAGGGTCTCACACAGGCATACAGCTCAAACAATTTTCTCATGGCAACATTTACACTTCTAAACCCCGTTCCCACAGGAGTGGTTATCGGACCTTTTATGCCCACTTTATTTTTCCTGAGTGATTTAATAACTCCATCCGGAAGAACCGTTCCTTCCTTCTCGAAAACCTCTGCGCCGGCATTTACAACATCCCATTCTATATTTATTCCTGTCGCCTCTACCGCTCTTACTGTAGCATCAGTGATTTCCGGCCCTATCCCGTCACCCGGTATTAATGTAACTGTATGCCTCATAGGTTAAACCCCTTATTTTTTTTAATATGCTCTGCCAGTCCTCCGTCATCCAGTATTTTTATCATTACATCCGGCAGAGGATTGAATTTTACTTTTAAATTTCTGGTTTTATTATTAATTACGCCTTCTTTTAAACTAATCTCCAGCTCGTCTCCATCATCAATCTTATCTGTATCACATATCAGCGCGGGAAGGCCGACGTTAATGCTATTTCTGAAGAATATACGGGCAAATGATTTTGCCAGCACCGCTCCCACTCCTGCAATTTTCATTATCGCCGGTGCATGTTCTCTTGAAGAGCCAAGACCAAAATTCCTGCCGCCCACCACAAAATCTCCCGGTTTCACTTTATCTGCGAATTCCGGGTCCGCATCTTCAAGCACATGTTTTGCCATCTCGGGCAGATTTGACCTTAAGTGGTACAATCTTCCCGGCGCAATTAAATCAGTTGAAATATCATCACCAAACTTAAAACTTACACCGGTTAAAATTTTATTTTTACTTTTATCTTTAGCCATTATTAAAGAACCTCCCTCGGATCAGCTATATAACCTTTTATGGAGCTCCAGGCGACAGTTGCAGGGGAACCAAGATAAATAAAGGAATCAGGGTTACCCATTCTGCCTTTAAAATTCCTGTTCTGTGTTGACAAACACACCTCACCGTCACCAAGCACTCCCTGGTGAATTCCCACACAGGGGCCGCAACCCGGGGGCTGAACCACTGCACCGCTTTCTATAAATGTTTCCAGCAATCCTTCTTTCAACGCTTTTATATATATCTCCCTTGAGGCAGGTACTACGATAAGCCTTACGCCACTGGCTGCTTTTTTACCCTTAAGTATAGAAGCAGCTATCCTTAAATCACTGAGCCTTCCATTTGTACAGGTCCCGATAAAAACCTGATTAATTTTAATCTTTTCCAGGCTGCTTACCGGTAGTGCATTATCCACAGTATGCGGCTGGGAAACCATGGGTTCAATAACCGAACAGTTAATATCAATAACTTTTTCACATTCTGCATCTTTGTCTGCAAAAATTTTCCTGAAGCAATTTTCCCTCCCATGATTTTTTAAATACTCCCGGGTAATATCATCAGAAGGGAAAATACCCGTTTTTGCTCCGGCCTCCACTGCCATGTTTGAGATAGTAAATCTATCATCAATATTTAGCTCATCAATTATTTCGCCTCCAAATTCAAGAGCTCTATAGGTTGCTCCATCAGAAGTAATCTTCCCTATCAAATAAATAATCAGGTCTTTTGCAAATACCCCTTTATTAATCTTTCCATTAAAATTTACCTTTATTGTCCGGGGAACCATAAGCCACGTCTTTGCCAGTGCATATCCCACCGCTGTATCAGTGGAACCCATTCCGGTTGCAAAAGCTCCCAGCGCGCCGGATGTACAGGTATGAGAATCCGCCCCGATTATAATGTCACCGGGGCAGGCATATGATTCAACCAGAATCTGATGGCAGATCCCCTCTCCAACATCACTCAGTTTTGCCCCTGATTGTAACGCAAAATCTCTCAGACCTTTATGAAAATTAGAAAGTTCTTTCCTCGGGCTGGGTGATGCGTGGTCAATAAAAAAAATAGATTTTTCTGGCTTTTTTACCCTGCTAAACCCCATCTTTTTAAGCTGGCTTACAGCCAGGGGCCCGGTTCCATCCTGTGACATTATTACGTCCACATCAACTACGGCAATGTCACCGGCTTTAAGCTCCCCGCCCGCATGCTCGCTTATTATTTTCTCAGAAATTGTTTTACCCAAAAAATCCTCCAATCTTACTCTTCGTCTTCCAGCTTTTCTTTTTTCTTTTTGCTCTTTTTCTTATACTCATTGTATATATACATAAGTTCCTTATCAAAAAGATGCCTTTTGAGGTCTACTGACATATCTCTTGCCAGGGCCAGTATTTCATTGGCCTGTTTATCGGTAAGATCTATGCCGAACTCTTTAAATTTATGTGAAATGGTGTGAGAACCGGAATGTTTGCCCACAACCAGCTGTCTGGTTAATCCTACTTCGGCTGGATTAAATACCTCATAATTTTTAGGATTTTTTATCACCCCATCAGCATGTATCCCGGATTCATGGGCAAATACATTTGTACCCACAATAGCTTTCCATACGGGAACAGCACGCGACGACGCCCTTGCCACATATTCGGCGATTTCCCTGAACTTTGATGTTTCAATCCCAAGTTCCACATTTTCAAGATATCTTAAAGCCATTACAATCTCTTCCATTGCAGCGTTCCCGGTACCCTCACCCAGGCCACCCACACTTACCACCATGCTTGATGCGCCACCTCTTAACGCCGCTATTCCGTTAGCAGTTGCCATTCCAAAATCATTATGATTATAAACTTCAATGGGAATGCCGCTAACACTTGAAATAGTACTTATAAATAAAAAGGTCCTGAATGGGTCCAGGCTGCTGACAGTGTCACAGAGCCTGAATCTATAGGCGCCCTTTTTCTCTGCAATAGATATAAGTTTTAATAAAAAACCCAGTTCTGTACGCGTGGCATCTTCGGCACTGATTATAAAGTTCAACTTGCTTATACTGGCTGCTTTTATAGTTTCCCTGAGTTTACTTATAACCCATGTTTTATTTTTCTTATATTTTTCCCTGATATGTATGTCAGATGTAGAAATGTTTATAACCACATTTTTTGCCCCGCATTTAACTGCATACTCAATATTCTCGGGCTCAGCCTCGCAATAAACAAATAACTTTGAATTAAAACTATCATTCAATATCTCACTGACTATTTCTCTTTCAATACTTCCCAGCGAGGGTGTGCCTATTTCAATTTCGGGGATACCTATCTCGTCAAGCATTTTAGCTATCCTGATTTTCTCATGCTTTGAAAAAACAACTCCCGCTGTTTGTTCACCATTTCTCAGAGTAGTGTCTATTATATTCACATTTATTTTACTTTTTGCCATCGCCATAATTATTTTCCTCCCTTTTTAGCTGATTTGCCTGCACCTGACTTTCTTTTATAGGATTTATAGGTATCAATAATCTCACTATCAAAAAGAGCCCTTTTAAGAGCTACTGTCTTACCTCTTATAACCTCTCCCAGTTCTTCTGCCTCTTTACGGCTGACTTTAATTCCCAGGGTATTTAATTTATAAATTATGGTATTAACTCCTGAGTATTTGCCCAGCATCACTTTTCTCTCCAGCCCGACATCCTTATTGCTAAATAGCTCGTATGTCTTCGGGTTTGCAAGAACCCCTGAAGCCTTGCTTTCAGCTTCGTAAACAAATAGATTCCCCCCCACTATAGGTTTCCATGTGGGAAGAACCCTGCTCGAAGCTCTGGCAACATATTCAGAAAGCGCCCGGAATAAGCCAGTGTTAAACCCCATATCCACACCTTCAATATGCTTCAGTGCCATAACCAGCTCCTCAAACGCAGCGTTTCCTGCCCTTTCACCAAGCCCGTTCACAGTAGTATTTACATAGGTTGCGCCTGCTTTAATTCCAGCTATGGCATTTGCTATAGCCATCCCAAAATCATTATGGGTATGCATTTCTATATCTATTCCGATTATATCAATTATAGTTTTTACTCTTATAAAAGTTTCAAAAGGATCAAGGATACCCAGGGTATCACAATACCTCAGCCTGTCTGCTCCGGCGTCCCTTGCCGTTCTGGCAAATGATAAAAGAAATTCCATATCGGTACGGGAGGAATCTTCCGCATTCACAGATACATAAAGATTAAAACCCTTTGCGTAATCCACACATGATTTAATACTTTCAAGAACCCATTCTCTGCTTTTTCCAAGTTTTTGCTCAATATGAATATCAGAAGAAGATATAGAGATAGCCACCGCATCGACCCCGCATTCTACCGATGCGTCTATATCTGACTTCACGGCTCTGTTCCACCCCAGTATGCTGCAGCCAAGGCCGAGTGAAGCGATTTTTTTTATGGCTTCCTTTTCGTCTCCTCCCATAATAGGTACCCCCGCCTCAATCTGGTGAACCCCTATCTCATCCAGCATCTTTGCTATATGCACTTTTTCCTCATTAGCAAACACAACGCCGGCAGTCTGCTCCCCATCTCTTAAAGTGGTGTCATCTATTTTTATATCCCTGGGGTCAATTTTAGTTCCTGTCTTCTGCGAAAACTCGGTAAATAAATCTATTTCTCTCATAAATATCACCTCTCATCGTTAGCATAGAATAAAAAAACTTAAAAAAATAAAAAAAATTACAGTTTTTTTTAATTTTCACCTGTAATTATATCATTTTTTTAAAAAATATTATATTTTTAGTAAAATTTTCAATAATTAGCAAGAATAATTTATTTTTTTCTATTACCATTTTTTTAGAAATCTATTTCACCATACTGGATATTCTGGATTCATTAATTTGAATAGTTATAAAATAAAAGTATAATAAAAGCAACAATAACCACCACGATACCTGGATAAAAAACCTTATATCAATGAGCATTAATATAAAAATGGATAAAGCCCGCATCTGCTGCCGGATATCTGCCCGGGTTACTGGCATTATCACAGGTTTATACTGGTCCCTGGCTTTAATTCTCTCAGGCTTAATGGAACGGTACGGCCCTTTTGAAGTAGAAGGCATTATATCTACTGCCCCGGCTCTGGCAAATGTAGCAGGAATAATCATCCCCTGGTGGATATTAAAAAAAGTTCCACCACGTAAACAATAAAAATAGTGTTTATAATTAAAATCTTAAAAAACAGAAACTTCATTTTTTCACTGGCGCTCATACTGGGATTATTGATAGGAGACAGGGCAAGCTGGTCAAAACACCTGGTACTCCCCGCTCTTATCATACTTATGACAGCATCCATGACGGAAATCCCTTTAAAATCATTTCTCCCCCTAAAAAATGCAATAAAACCTGTACTGATTTCTATACTTTTAAATTATTTTATTTTTGCCCTGGTTATGCTTACTCTGGCATGGTTTATAATTCCGGATAAAGAGCTGTGGACAGGTTTTGTGATTATTGCTTTTACTCCGCCCGGAGTAGCCATACCCCCGTTCACCCGTTTAATGGGCGGAGACGTAAAATTTTCACTCACTGGATTAATAGGCTCGTATATGGCTGCACTTATTATACTGCCAGTATCAGGGCTGGTTTTAATCGGACAAAACTTTATTCAACCCTTAAGGCTTATTACTGTATTCGGAGAATTAATAATAGCCCCGCTTATTTTATCGCAGTTATTTATCAAAACTAAAATTGATAAATATATATTAAGATTCAGGGGACCTATTTTAAACTGGGGGTTATTTATAGTCATTTTTACGGTCATAGGACTTAATCGCAGTGTCTTTTTTAATGAACCGAAAACCCTGGGCAAAATATCGGCAATCTGCTTTATCACCATAATCGGACTGGGCTTACTATATGAGCTGATAACCAGAAAATTAAAAATCAGCAGAAGCAAATCGGCCCCTGTTATTCTTTTTGGAACTGTTAAAAATTCCGGCTTCGCAGCAGCCACTGCCCTTGCGTTATCCGGAGACAGGGCATCCATTCCGGGCGCCATATCAAGTGTGTTTATAATCCTTTTTTTGCTCTATCTTAATTTTAGAGCAAGAAGATAAATCTTATTCTTTTTTAAATCTCAGGAACAAGAGCATAATAGATGCAACTAAAGAGATCGCTGCGCCGGTTAAAAATGCCGCTCTGAAATTATAAGCCTTCCATATAAACCCGAATATCAAAGAAGCGGGAAGAGTTGCTATACCGAGTGAAAGATGATAGAACCCGTAGGCCGTGCCCAGATTTTCCCGGGGTACGATATCAGCTATCAGTGCTCTTTCAGCTCCTTCAGTCAGTCCAAAATAAAGACCGTAAACAATAAACAGAATATAAATCAGGTAGTGGCTCTCAAAATAAGCAAAGCCCATGTAAGTGAGAAAATAAATAAACCATCCTGATAAAATCATTATTTTTCTTCCAGCCTTATCCGATAAATGCCCGCCCAGAGTTCCGAAAAGAGCTTTGGACATATGAAGGATTGCCCATAGAAGCGGAACAGTAGCAATCTGATATCCTGCTTCTGATGCTCTGAGCAATAAAAATGCATCGGTTGAATTTCCGAGAGTAAAAACTATAAGGATTGAAAGGTACAGTGTAAATTTTTTACCCAGTTTCTTAAAATCGGAAAACCTTATTAACCTTTCTTTATCACCCTTTTCCCCGCCGGGCTTTTCGCTTCTAATTTCCGGTTCATTTTCCAGTATATTTTTATTCTTATATGAATATTCACCTTTAACCCCGAATATAATAAGAAGCACCGCAATAGTACCCGGTATAAGTGACAATAAAAAAATATCCCGGATTTCCATAGAAAAAAAATACAGGAGAATGCTGGCAGCAACTGAACCAATTATCGCTCCCGTATGATCCATACTTCTCTGAAAACCAAAAGCAAATCCTCTCCTTCCCGGTGGCGAAAAACTGGCTATCATTGCATCCCTTGGAGATGTTCTTATACCTTTTCCGACCCTGTCAGAAAACCTTAAAAAAAGTAACATTCCCCATGAACTTATAAATCCAATTAAAGGTCTTGACAGATTTGATAATGCATAACCTCCCACCACAAAAGGTTTTCTTTTTCTAACTCTGTCAGAGAAGTAACCCGAAAATAATTTTAAAATACTGCTGACACTTTCAGCAATGCCTTCCACTATCCCGAGAAATGCGGACCCCAACCCTAAAATAGATTTTATAAATGACGGTATCAGGGGATATATCATTTCGGAAGATATATCATTAAAAAGGCTTACCGCCCCCAGGATATAAATATTTTTAAACTTATTACTGTATCCTGTGTTTTTTTTCTCGGAATTACTCAACTTTTTAGTATCACAGATGTTTTAAAATATAAATATAATATAGCATACCAAATTCGAACAACCATTATTTTTATAATTTACTTGAGAATTTTTTTATCAACCTTTTTCTTTCTTTCCCCCTGTATAGCTTTTTACATTAAAAAATATATAATGATTATATGTAAAAATCCATAAAATACTGTGCCCGGGCACTTCCTGCAAATAATAAAAACCGAACCGGGTTATAATGCAGTGATTTAATTATTAAAACATTTAAATATAAAAAAATGTTATTTATAAGACCCCGAAAAGATAAAAGAGAAAATGATTATAATATAATTTCAGCAGAAACTAATATAGAAGGGAAAATTTATTCCCCCCGGCCCATTAAAATAGAAGGCACTGTGACAGGAGAAATCATATCCAGCAGAGAAGTAGTAATCGGGAGAGAAGGAAAAGTAAGGGCAAACGTTAAGACCAGAAATATAATAATAGAGGGTAATTTTAAGGGTAACATTATATTATCAGGAGAAGTTAAGATTACTTCTACCGGTGTATTATTCGGTAATATAATTCAAATGGACACCTCTCTCAACATAGAAAATGGGGGCCTCTTTAAAGGTAAAAACATTATCACAGATAATAGAGAAATATTTAACATAAACAGCAATAGTGCAATTTCTAATATTAAAATAAAACCCAAAAAAATAATGGAATACTGAATTTTTTAAAAAATTTAAACCTTTCTATATAAAATTACAATTTCATATCATCTTCTATGTCGCCGAGATTAAATTCTTCTTCTACCTTTTCTTCCTCTGGTTCTCCGCCACCTTCAGTATCTTCTTCTTTTAACTTTAATTTTGACTTCTTTTTACCCTTTTCCTCCTCCTGGCTTATCCTTGTTACCTTTCCGCTAAAGATGCCTCCTTCCTGTATGACCAGTGAATCTGTTTTTATATTACCGTTAACCACTCCGGTTTCTGTAATTTCAACTTTACCTGTGCCCTTTAAATTACCCTCAAATTTTCCTATTATTCTGGCATCTGTAGTGGTGACATCTGCATTCACGGAGCCCTCCTTTTGAATTACCATCTGGCCATCAACTATCAACTCACCGACTACTTCACATGCTATCTCTATTGACTGGGATACATTCAGCTTTCCCTCTACCCTCGCCTTATTCCCTACAATAGTTAATAAAGTTCTGGATTCTTCTTCAGTAATCCCTTTATCACCTGACTCCCTGCCCGAGAAAACCATATTATCCTCCTTTTTTTAATTTAATTTTTTTAGTTTAAATTATTTATCGTTCTCTCAATCTGAGAAAATAATTTTATAATATCTTTTGACGCCTCCGTATTCGGAAACGATATAAAAACCGGTTCCTTTTTTAACGATATAGATTTCTGGTAATGCACCAGATATCTTACTTTCTGGTTAAATATAGTTAAACTTTCACCATATTTTCTATAAAGAGTATCTACCATTTGCTCCGGGAGCCTGCTTCTTTTTTCAAATGCATTAATTACAATTCCGACAATCTTTATACCAATATTATATTTTTTCTCCATATTTTTAATTATCTTTTTCAAATATTCAATATCCAGAAGTGAGAATAATTCCGGTTTTATAACCGCAATAACGTTTCCTGTATATATCATTGATGTGGTTGAAAGAAGAGAGAAATTAGGCTGGGAATCTATCAGTACATAATCATAACTACCCGCGTCTATGCTTTTTTCAAATATATCTTTTATTATTAGATTCCTGTAAAACGCTTTATAGGCTTTCTTCTCATTTAAACTTTTCTTTAGCAGATAATCCGTTAGAAATTCTTCAACCAGTGAAATATTGTTAGAAGCCGGTAATAAATCAATATTATCATTTATCTTTATAATATAATCCCTGAAATCCATATCATTACCTTTTAAATAATCAATCATTAGATTATCCAGATTTTTTTTATCTTCTGTAAACTCCCTTCCAAAAGACTGCACAAGATTAATCTGGGGATCAAAATCCATAAAAAGGATTTTTTTATTCTTTTTCTCAGCCAGATACCAGCCGAAATTATAACAAATAGTTGTCTTTCCCGTCCCACCTTTGGTATTAAAAAAGACCATTTTTTTCATTTTTAATCCCGTAATCTATCTTTTAAATCCGGTAGACAATTATTCAAAAAAATATTATAAAAATACTACATATTTCTTAACTAATTTAAGAAATATAAACTAATAATTTCTGCACTGTACACATTATAATAATATTCTAGTTTAAATAAAAGATTTAATATATTTTTATTTACTTCTATTCCTACTTTCCTTGAGTAGAACTGCAAAAAATATTCTAAATATTTTCAAATAAGAGCAGGGATGTTAAAAATCACACGAACATCAAAATAATTACCGGCTTTGCTAAATCAGGTAAAATACAATCCTGGCCAGAAAAACCAGATGTTTTATTAGCATCAAGAAGATATTAATCTTTACCGCCCCGTTACAGATATAATTGAGCCATTGTAAACCAATTAGATATTTAACCTTTTAAGGCGCTAACCTTTTAAGACACCGAGTGGCCTCAGCTGTACTGTCTTTTTTGACAGGCCGGCATTGTGGGCAATATCCACCACAAGGCTCGCATCTTTATAAGCCATGGGCGCTTCTTCTGCAAGTCCGGACATACTTCCGGCCTTAATAATTATTCCTTTGTCTTTAAAAAGTTGTTTTTTAAGTTCACTGCCCTGAATGCTTTTCTTTGCCTTTGTTCTGCTCATAAGCCTTCCTGCTCCATGGCATGTAGAGCCGAAGCTTTCATCCATGGCCTCTTCTGTCCCTACAAGTATAAAGGAATACCTTCCCATATCACCCGGAATCAACACAGGCTGGCCAATATTTTTGTACTGTTCAGGGATATCCTTATGACCGGGCGGATAAGACCTTGTGGCTCCCTTCCGGTGAACACAGACCTTCTTCATTTTACCGTTAATATTATGCTCTTCAATTCTTGCCATATTATGAGATACATCATAGACCAGATTAAGACCTAACTTTTCCTGGGATTTTTTAAAATATTTTTCCAGGGCCTCTCTCGCCCAGTGCGCGAGACACTGCCTGTTTACCATTGCATAATTAGCAGCACAGAGCATTGCTCCATAATATCTTTTACTTTCAGGAGAATTCAGAGGCGCACAGGCTAACTGCCTGTCCGGGAGCTTTATCCCGTATTTTGCACTGGCCTGCTGCATAATCTTGATATAGTCACTGCATACCTGGTGCCCAAAGCCTCTGGAACCAGAATGTATCATTATAGTTATCTGGCCTTTTCTGAGCCCCATAGATTCTGCCGCTCTTGCGTCATATACCTCATCTACTACCTGAATCTCTAAAAAATGATTCCCGGAACCAAGGGTACCTATCTGGCTTAACCCTCTATCCATAGCATAACTGCTCACAAAATCTGGATTGGCATCCTCCATTTTACCTTTTTCTTCTATAAAAAACCTGTCTTCTTCCCATCCATATCCATTCTTAATCGCCCAGTTTACCCCTTCTACTATCAGCTGGCTCAACTGATTTTTTGATAATTGAATTTTACCTTTGCTTCCCACACCTCTGGGTATACTCAATACCAGAACGTTCATTATATCTTCCAGCCTGCCCTTAATATCTTCAATACCAAGATCGGTGCGAAGAATCCTTACTCCACAGGATATATCAAAACCAACTCCACCGGGTGAAATAACTCCATCCTCTTCACCGAACGCAGCAACTCCCCCTATGGGAAATCCATAACCATAATGTATATCAGGCATGGCAAAAGAGGCTTTTATAATACCGGGGAGTGTGGCTACATTAATCACCTGGTCTATAGTTTTCTCACTCACAGCATGGTCCAGGAGCTCTTTACTGGCAAAAATTATCCCGGGAACTCTCATGCTATATTTTTCATCTTTTTCTACTTCCCATTTATAATCACTTATTTTATTGATTTTATAATCGTTTATAATAAATCCCTCCTTTACTATACATCAAATACGACTTTGCCTTTCCAGCCACTTTTTATTTCATCTTCTTTTATCTCAAGCTCATGATAAGTGGGGGCCTTAATAGCCGCTTTTATATCATGTCTTGAAAGGTCTATTTTTTCACCGTAAATTTCAGCTTCCAGTATTAATTTACCATTCATTTTTTTAATTTCTGCAACTTTAAATTTTGAAAACAGCATGTTCTCAACTTCATAAAGGTAAAGTAACTTCTCAAGCCAGAGTATAAGTAATTCCTCATAACCAATATTTCTTCCACCTGTCTCTATATTTTTCTTTTCTACGGGTTTAACTATCCTTAAATCACAAATGATAGAAAACATACCCCCGGCGGCACTTTCAAATAACTCCTCCAGCGTACTGCCATAAAACTTTATTCCAGTATCCGAAATATGATCTATATATGTATATTTCTTAATCGTCATTTTCTTTATTAATCAGTAAAATTTTGAATTATATAACTAACTCGGGCTTTAATTAAACCTCATATGCAGGAATTAACCGCCATGCTTCTCATGAAAAAGTTTGCACCGCTCAATAAAGCCGGGTATTTTTGTTTTTTCCATAAAAGCCGCTTGATAATAAGTTATTTACGCCTGTACAATCCAACCAGCTGTGCTTCCGCCAGGATTTTTCCTCCCATTTCGCGTCTAATATCGTTTACTCTTGCAGAGTTGCTGAGGCTAAGAAAATCATCCAGTGCATAAAGCTTGAAAAAATAACGATGTGTGCCGGAAGGAGGACATGGTCCGGAATATCCAGGTTTACCCGAGTCAGTCATACCTTCAATCGCATCCCGGGGGCAGCTATTCTCTGGAATTTCACCTGTCTCTTTTCCTATATTCCATACAGTCCAGTGAACCCATGTGCCCAATGGAGCATCGGGGTCATCAACAATCAGAACCATGCTCCTGGCATCGTCCGGAACCCCGCTTATAACTAAAGGAGGATTGATATTCTCACCGTCACAGGTATACTCTGGCGGGATTGATTTGTTGTCTTCAAAAGCAGGACTTTCAATCTTCATAGGACTACCTCCCTTTTTTTTATAACTCTTTTTATACTTAAATGTTACCACTTTTCATTTTTGATTTATAGTTCAATAAAAATAACAAAACTAAAAACCGGCTTAAAATTACATTTTTTATTCTAACGATAACTCTTTTTCATAATAGCCTCATAATATGATAAAATTAAAACAAATTAGATGGACAATTAATTAAAAAGCAGGAAGGAAAAATGGAAAAGGAATTATTAGAAAAAATTAATAAAAAAATAAAGGAAATAAAGACCCTGAGGAATTCAAACAATAAGGACCTTAAATTCAAAGCATGGCATATAAGTACCGTGAACCTGTTAAAAATGCTGCCTTCCGAATTTATAAAAGATACAAGCGACTTTAAGAAATTAACCTTTGCCGATACTAAATACCATCGTGGCGCAAGGCCCTTTAACCCTTCAGATAATACCAGGTACATAGAAGACCTGGATAACGCTACAAAGATTCTCAAAAAAATCACTGTAGCAAAAAAAGAAAAAAAGAAAGAAAAAGCTTCCCCAATTAAAAAAGATGCTCCCAAAAAAGAAAGCAAACCTGAAAAAGAATCCAGGACAAAAAAATAAAGACCGGATAGTTTTTCCTTAATCTGCACAAAACCTGCCCGGATCTTCGGTTAATCACAGGTAAACAGAACTCTTTTAAACCACATCTAAAAGTGAAATTTCTGGTTAATTATCCCTGCCCACTCAATTTCATTAGAAGGATTCCCGGAACATTCGCCTGAACCCTGCAGTAGCATATGTCATCAGAAAGAGCGGCATCCTGGAATATTTTAAGTTCAATGATTGCAGCTGTCGTTCCTTCTCCTTCTTATTCCGGAGGTTCTTCTTCTTTTTTACCATCAGCTACCTCTGCTTCTTCAGTATCTTTTCTTTCTTCCGGAAGAAGAGCACTGCATCCACACTGGCCTGGAATTGCGCCTACGGGGAATATTCATACTATGGTAATAATAGTAAATATAATAGGTATTTTATTTCTCTTCACGGGAGAACTCCCTACAGGATAATATATTTTTTATTGTGGTATTTATTAATCATACAACCTTTTCTGTTTTATGTTAAATTTAGGGGATGGTTTTTATCTATTAGGATTATTTTTTTATATTCAATTACTCGTTGGGGGCTGTGGACAGAGTTAGAACCAGATTGCTGGGTTCAAATAGGGATATTTTTACTTATTAATAAACCTATCTTTGCATTTTGGACAACGACTTATTAATTCATTAATATTTGCTTAAAGGTTTATTCCACCGTATTTAAAATCCTTGAAGAAATCCATTTCTGTTATTGGACTATTATGATTCATAACCTAAAAATCATTTCAATTGCTAAATCGTCGTGCCTTTTTTTATTAAATTTGTGCATACCAACTTCTTATCATAATATCCTTTTAAACTGATACTTTTTTAATGCAACATAAAAACATATGCATTTCCGCATGCTCACCCACAATTTTTAATTGATAAAAACGAAAGCTGCGCTTAAAATAGAGTTTAAAAAAATTGGTTGGCTGACACCATTAATAATCAGAAAGATTTTTTCTTTATTTTTTTATGGTAAGTTAATTTTTATGAAAAATGCACAATTCAAAGAAAAATACGGGCAGTACGCATTGGTCGCCGGAGGCTCTGATGGGTTAGGCTCCGCTTTTGCAGAGGCGATAGCGCGGCGGGGATTGAACTTGGTTTTAATAGCGCGCCAGGAAGATAGGCTAAAAGCGGCTGCGGCCCGGCTTAAAGAAATATATGAAATCGATGTAATTTCTATTGCAGCGGATATGGCAAATTACGAAAATGTGAAAAAATTGATTAGCGCTCTTAAGGTTTCAATTGGTTTACTTGTTTATAATGCTGCATTTGCTCCAATTGGTTTATTTGAAAATACGAGCAAAAATCATTTGGCTCTTTCCATAGATGTAAATGTAAAAGCACCGCTGCTACTTGCTAAACTTTTATCTGCATCGATGATACAGCAAAAACGGGGAGGCATTGTGCTTATGTCATCTATTGCCGGGGCACAAGGCAGCCCCAACCTTGTGGCCTATGCGGCAACAAAATCATTTAATACAATTTTAGCCGAAGGTCTTTGGAAAGAACTAAAACCTCACGGAATCGA
>CAZRML010000013.1:0-7646 GCA_964601205.1 uncultured Actinomycetota bacterium
TCAATAACCGGAAGGCCAAATCCCTCGTAAAATGAAGGGAGAATAAACATAAAGGCACAGTTATAATAATAAACCAGTTCATAATCTGAAGCCTCGTCCACTATACAAATGTCCTCTTTTATCCTGTCATCTACCTGGAAAGATTCCAGATCAAAACCACTGCTAATTATCACCAGCTTAAAATCAGAAAATTCTTTTTTTATTCTGGCAAAAGAATTTATAAGACCGGATATATTTTTATGGGGTTTATTATTGCCTATAAATAAAATATACCTTCCAAATTTATTTTCAGTTAGAAAATCTTTCTTTTCTTTATCTCCGAGTATCTTAAATCTTTCTGATACACCATTGTATATCACTTCTATTTTAGATTTATATTCCGGGAAATAATTATAAAAATCATTTAATGTTGACTTTGAGACCGTGATTATTTTTTTTGCCTTTTTTACTGCATTATTTAAAACCAGTCTGGCTACTTTTACTCTATTTTTCCCAAAATAATCGGGGAATTTAAACTGGGTAAAATCATGGATGGTAAAAACACTATTTTTATTCACTATAAAAGGAAGATTATAATGAGGATAATAGAATACATCACTGCTTCTATCTTTAAGACTTATAACACTTCCAAAAACCTGTTCACCTACAGAATAAATAGAAGTTTTATCCTCCCTGAAAGTAATCTTATTTTCAGTTATGGAATACTCCTCTAAATATTTTCTATAATCATCAAAGTTTCCGTATAGAGATAGTTCTATATTTTTTTCAATGGAGATTATTCCTTTTAGAACTTCTCTCAGGCACCTTCCAATCCCCGAGCCATAAAGCATTCTGCCATCTATATGAATCTTTAATATACTATCTTTATTTCTTTCCATCAGGAATATATAATAACGGGTCCCTATTTCTTAAAAAATGTTCCAGTGTATTTACCAGTGCAATTGAGATGCCTATATGGAGCCACAGGTAAGGCCTTAAATAATTCTGGTTGAACTGAAGTATTAATAGCTCCATAATAAGGCCCCAGAATAGGGCCAGACATATTATTCTGTACCTTTTAATAAGATTATTATTTCTGTAAAGACTCCATAGCCTCTTAAATATAATTATAAGAAACCATACAAAAAATATAAATCCTGCTATACCCACGCTTGCCAGAAGCTCCGCAGTTATATTACTTGGCTCTGTAGACCATATTTTTTCAAAACCCTCAACAGCTATTCCAAATTTTTCGGGGTTATTTATCATATAGGCACCCACTCCCCCGGGCCCCACACCAAATATAATGTTAATTGGTCTGTCCAGGAATACCTCAAAAGTTTCAACCGCTCTTTCATTTCTCATGGAATATGAATAATCAGCAGTGTCGAAAAGGCCAGTTCCGCTAAAAAGAAAGTCAAATCTTTCGGGATCATTAATTATTATAAATAAAAGGGTTGCGACAAAAACTATTGCCAGTATAAGTGATACAAAAAATTTTGCATTCTGCCTGGTAAATTTTTTATTTAAAGAATAATAACCTATAAGTTCAATAATACCGTATACTGCTATAAGTATTATACCTATCCATCCTATTCTGGACGAAGAAAGAAAAATTATAATTCCTATTGCAATTAGGGTTAGGCCTTTATAATTTATAAAGTCACTTCTCCTTATCCATAATATGAACCATACAAAAAGACCCATAAGCATGTAGGTAGCAAAATAAGACGGCTCATAGGAAAAAGCATTTATTCTTGCCAGGGAATATTCCCGCCACCACTGCATAACCAGTGGAGTACTTTTACCAATAATAAAAGGAAGAAGTATCTGGTAAAAACCAAAAGATGATATTGCCAGATAGGAGTAAAAATATACTTTAAGCAACCAGTCAAGATTTTTAAGTTTGTTATTTCTTGAAAACCATATGATAAACAATATGGTCAGAGCATAAAAAATTGTCCACAAAGTATAAATAAGTGACTTAATGGGGAAAGTAGAATTAAGTGATGACAGAGATGAAATAAAACAGAATAAAATCAGCGGTAGGTAAGTTCTGTCTACAGGAATATCATAACTTTTTGTCATAAAGATATAAATTACCCACAGGACAAATAATATAAAAAACAGGATATAAGATAACCTTACGGTTGCGCCGGATATCTCTATAGTCAGGAAAATATCACTACTTATAAATACTATTATTAAAAGTAGCAGAAACCTGTACAGCTGATTGGAATATTTATTAATCTTTTCTGTCAAATTAATTTTATTCCTTTTATATCTTTTTATATTATTATATATTCCAGAAAATATTTATTTTTATTATAAAGATTATAAGAATTTACGGGTTTAACTAAAAATAAAAAACTCCACTAACTCTCTCTAAACCAGCTTGCTACATTATATCATGCAACAAAAAAATCTTTTTTAATAGATTATTATTTAATAGCTTCTTCATAGATATCTATATATTTTTGAAGTACTTTTCCCGGCAAAAATTCTTCTGCTCTCTTTAAACAATACGGGGTCATTTCACTAATAACCCCGGGATTTTCTTTAAATATATTTATTCTATTCAGAAGTTCTTTTTCTGATTCTGCTTTATAAATATAACCAGTTTTACCAGTATTAAT
Source organism: uncultured Actinomycetota bacterium (assembly GCA_964601205.1). Lineage (GTDB taxonomy): Bacteria > Actinomycetota > Humimicrobiia > Humimicrobiales > Humimicrobiaceae > JAQVEM01. The sequence continues at coordinate 2,616 of CAZRML010000013.1, forward strand.
AATCTCGGGAATTCCTCCCCGGTCAGAACCAATCACCGGTACTCCGTACGAATAAGCTTCATAAATTACTCTCGGGAGCACATCATGGCATAATGATGGCACTATCAACACATCAATTATACCGAAAGCTTCCTCTGTTTTCTTAAATCCATTAAATGTTATATTATCTGATTTGAATTTTCCTTTTAGATATTTTTCATACTCTAAAGTAATGCCCTTTCCAAAAACATGTAAATCAATTTTGCTATTTTCCTTAAATACCTTAAGTAGAAACTCTATTCCTTTATGGTATGAAAGGTGTCCTATATAACCAAATTTTACTTTGCTAATGGTCTTTTTTATAGCCGGATTTATATTACCTGTTTCAAGGGAATTATATACCACATATTTTCTTGAATTTTTAAAGAACCCTGAATTTATATGCTCCTCCAGAACAAAATGACTGTTACCAACCACAGAATCCACATATTTTGAAAAAAACCTTCTAAAGCAAAGCATTAAAATGCATATTAAATTTTTCCTTCTGCATATATCTTTAACTTTAAAAAGAGTGGCCCTCGGACACACCAGCGAGAAGTCTCTTAAGGTATGGACAACCGGAATTTTGTTTTTCTTTATCACTTTCCAGATACCCACAGTAAACTCCGAGAGGTTATTTGTATTTACTATATCGGGATTTTCTTTTTTTATTATTCTGTCAACCCTTTTTAAAATGGAAAAATTATATAGGCTTAAAATGTGCCAGAAGACTTTTATAAAAGTTTTTTTAGTCTTAGAATAATATGACCAGTAGACATTTGAATGATAAACATAGTAGACCTTTACACCATTTACATAACCCACCTTTTCTTTATCTGATACAGTCACTACTACAGTCTCAATGCCGGAATTATTTAAATTTTCAGCAATAATCTTAGTGGATTTCTCTGCTCCCCCGATGATATTTGGCCAGTAAAGTGAGTTTATTAACATTGCCTTCATTATTTTAAGACCTCTCTGTAAAGCTTAAGATATTTGTTGGAAATACCTTCTATATTATATTCAGCCAGAATTTCCCTGTATGCATTCCCCCCGAGTTTTCTCCTTACTCCAGAATTATCAATTGAATATTTAACCGCATTTACCAGCCCTTCCATATCTGAAGGGTTAAAAAATATCCCGAATTCACCAACTTTAAACTCCCCTTCCTTAATAGCATATTCTGAGTTATTGTCTCCCAGAACTTCAATATTGCCCGGTATATTTGATATTATACATGGGAGTTTGAGACTCATTGCTTCTATAAGCGAATTGGATAGGCCCTCTATCAGGGAGGGGAAAACAAATAAGTCAGATTCCTTTAAAAACTTCTCAGGATTATCTACCATCCCGGTTAAAATTATACTTTTCTCCAGCCCTAATTTTTTAATAAGACTTTTAATATTATCCTTCTCGGGACCATCACCTATAAGAACTAATTTTAATTCCCTGCCAGTATCCTTAACAATTTCTGAGAAAGCGTTAATAAGAATATCAAGATTTTTTGATTTTATAAACCTTCCCATAGTAGCCAGAGTTTCGCAGTTATCATATTGACGATTAAAATCCACTACATTAACCCCGTTTCTTATTAATACTATTTTACTACTATCCATACCTTCTTTTATAAACTCCTCTACCATAATGCTACTGGTACATATAATCCTTGAAATATTTTTAAGTATATACCTTAACTGTATTTTACCTTCGGGAAATTTCTTTATCTGGTTTATGTCGCTGTTAAAACCACTGCTGCCTACTTTGGCAATAACCGGCTTTTTTAAAATCCGGGCGCACAGTGTAGAAATAAATGCAGGGTACAATACCTGGTGAACATGTATAATATCATAATTTTTCCTCTGCGAGATTAAAAAGAAAAAAAGTGAAGCCTGGTAAATATAAACACTTAATCTTACAAATATCTTTCTAAGAATTATTTTTGCTGATTTTAGTTTCGACTTTCTGGAGGGGGAGCCTGAATAAAAAAAGCTTTTATTGGTATTTATTTTTTTTCTTTTCCTGAAGTCAAAATTTGTAAAATTTCTTACTATTTTAAAACCATCAATCTTTTCAATTTTTTTTAAATTATTATCCCACCTGCCGGTTACAATCGTTACATCCGAACCTTTTTTAACAAGCTCTGCAGCCAGCTTCTGCGCCTGTTTTTCAGCTCCTCCTGTATAGGGGTAAAATACTGCAATCACCATTAATATTTTTAATTCTTCCATAATAAACCCCTGATAACAATTTAAAAAATTACACAAAATTTTTTAATAAAACAACTTACTTACACCTTCTCTTACAGAATCCAGAAGATTAAGCTTACCGCTGCTTTTTATCTGATTTGATAACCAGATACCGTGGACCGCCCGTACTCTTACATTTGCATCTGTTACCCCCATTATTTTACCAATAGCATGTGAGTGGTGCCCCTGGCGAAAATAAAGAAGATGCCCGTCCCTATCAATTACCACCCCAATTTCCGGGGCCAGGTCCGGCTTAAAGCCGGTGGTTTTAATTTCATTAAATAACTTCTTATACTTTTTGAAATACTGGATAATCTTTTCCTCGGAGTCAAGTAAAATATCACCGCGCTTAAGCGGCTCTCCTTTAAGAATCTGCTCTTTTACCAGAGAATAAAACCCGGTGTCCCGATAATCTTTATTTTCAATGAAAAGCTGTCTTACCATGGCAAACTTCTCATGTTCTTCTGTTGGAATTATGTCTCTGTCCCACTGCCCGTACCATACAAAAAATTTCTCCGGCATAGAATCAGGATCAGCAATATGATATTTTAAACGTTTAAGATTAATTTTAAATATAAGTGAGTCCCCAAAACAAAGCTCTGCCAGAAAAGCAGGAATCTGGTTTCTTCTGGTTTTAAAAAGATAAAAATTTGTAAATAATGCCAGCCACACAGCCGCTTTTGCCAGAATTCTGGCAAATGGCTTTAATAATTTTTTAATTGGCTTTAGAATCGGTAAAGGCATTATTTAACATCTGTACTGGATTCTAAAATAATATTGCAGATTTCCCTTACGCATCCACTACCGCCATCACTTTCACATACATAGTCTACCATGTTTATTACAGATGGCTCTGCATTACGAGGAGCTATTGAAAATCCTACCGCTTTTAAAACTTCCATATCATTTATATCATCACCAATATAGGCGATCCTGCCCAAGGGAATACCTTCCTTTTTTGAAATATTTTTTAATACTTCTAATTTGTTGTCTATACCCTTTAATACATAATCAATTTTTAATTTTTTTGCCCTGAACTCTATGATATCTGTATTCTCTTTGGTAATTATTCCCGTTTTTATGCCCATTTTTCTAATTAATGACAGGCCCATTCCATCTCTTACGCTAAACCTCTTGGTTTCCAGCCCATTTTCATCACAGTAAACAAAAGAATCAGTCAGTACGCCGTCTACATCCATAACCAGCATTTCTATATTTTCAACCCGGTGAATAATATTGTTTTTCTTATCTTTTTTTCTTTTTTCAATAAGAATTTTTTCTACTATTTCCCAATCTAAGGGCTCATCTATTTCGTAGGACGTTTCAGATGGCATTTCATATATACCTATGTTTCCTCCCAGCCTGCATTTTTTACTTTTAAGTATATTCCTTTTTGTTAGGTAGAAAGCCCCATTTTCCATAATCCAGCCACTAAAATTCTGCCTTCTGGGTCTCTTTAAAGGATTATAATTAACCGGTTTGCCATCATCTGACCAGAAAAATTTCTTTGTCCTCACTCCGGTTAAAAGAGAGTCAAAATCATTATCTAAGAAATACTTTATAGCAGAATCAATATCTTCGGTTGTGGTAAGAGGAGAAGTTGCCTGAAGGGTTATAAGAATATCAAAATTAACTTTATCCATAAAATCAAGCATTACGGCTTCTGTTGAAGCTGTATCAGTTGCCAGAATGGGGTCTCTTCTTAATATTTCTATAGGTAATCCAGATGAAGATACGACATTAATTATTTTATCAGAATCAGTTGAAACATATATTCTATCAACTAATTTTGAACTGCATACAGAATCCAGTACCCACAGGCATAATGGCTTTCCGGCAATACATTTAATATTTTTAAGAGGAATAGATTTTGAACCGCCTCTTACAGGAATAAGTGCTATAATCTCAGGTTTCTGTTCCATTTTAATTTTCTCTTTTGTTCTAATTCAATATCAAGCAGGTCACTGCGTTTATAATTTAAACTTGTATAAGTAGCATTTAAGTTTCTCACAAGTTTTCTTAAACCATCCGGTTCAAGTGAGGCAGCATGGTCGGTCCCTTTCCAGGTTCTATCCAGGGTAAAATGCCTTTCTATATAACGCGCACCCAGTGTGTAGGCTGCTATATCTATTGCTATTCCAAGATGGTGACCCGAAAATCCTATATCCTTTACTATATCTTTATACTGGCTCTTTAGTTTTTCAATTTCGAGTAAAGATATATCCTCAAAACTAACAGGATATCCCGAAATACAGTGATAAAGCACCAGATCTTTATTTCTTCCCTTACTTTTAAAATAATTTACAATCTCTTCTCTTTCCCCGGCAGTTGTCATGCCAAGTGAAAGATGAATTTCTCCATTGAAATTATCAAATACATAATCAAGCAACTTAAAATAATTGCTGCAGGCAGAAGGGATCTTTATTATCTTAGGAGAAATGCTGCAGATCTCTTTTGCGGAAGTAAGATCCCAGACCGAGCATGAATAAGCTTTTCCATAATTCTCGCACTCTTCTTTTAATTCCCTGTGCTGCTCCACAGTAAATTCCAGAAATTCTCTGTGTTCCCCGTAGGTCTCCCCAAATGAATTAGTGGGCGCAGGGTGAGGAGAATTATATTCCTCTGGAGTGAGAACTTCAGAGGGGGTTCTCTTTTGAAATTTGATAACATCAGCATTGCAGAAAATGGCTGCTATTTCTATCATATTTTTTGCTATATTAAAATCACCCATATGATTGCATCCAATTTCAGCAACTACAACTGGTTT
>CAZRML010000014.1:0-104440 GCA_964601205.1 uncultured Actinomycetota bacterium
GGTTTGGCACCTCGATGTCGGCTCATCGCATCCTGGGGCTGGAGCAGGTCCCAAGGGTTTGGCTGTTCGCCAATTAAAGCGGTACGCGAGCTGGGTTTAGAACGTCGTGAGACAGTTCGGTCCCTATCCTCTGTGGGCGCAGGAGAATTGAGGGAATTCGTCCCCAGTACGAGAGGACCGGGATGAGTAAACCTCTGGTGTGTCAGTTGTTCCGCCAGGAGCATTGCTGATTGGCCAAGTTTATAAGGGATAAGTGCTGAAAGCATATAAGCACGAAGCCCATCCCAAGAATAGTTCTCCCATCCCTCGTGGAGTAAGACCCCATGTAGATAACATGGTTGATAGGTTAGAGGTGTAAGCACAGCAATGTGTTTAGCCGACTAATACTAATTGGTCGAGGACTTAATTAAAAGATTGCTATGAAGCTTTGAAAGAATAATTTTTTGAAATATCTCAGTAATATTTTTAAAAGTTTACGGTGGTTATAGCGAGGGGGAAACACTTGTTCCCATCCCGAACACAAAAGTTAAGCCCCTCAGCGCCGATGGTACTATGTCTTTAATGGCACGGGAGAGTAGGTCACCACCGTATTTTTTTATTCAATATGTAACTATTATTTTTTGATTTTAATATCATTATCTTTTTAAAATCCATAAAGTTTTACTCAGGAATCCGGGGTTAAATTCTATAGCAGTAATATTTTTTTAATTAAAGAAAGTTTGTTTAATATTTTAGTATTTCAGTGGTAATTTGATAATTTAAGTTTACTTTATAAGTTACTTAAATCCTTAAAATTATCTTTTAAGCTAGCATAAAGTGATTTGTAAATTTTATATATTTTATTATATATTTTAACATTCTTATCTACAGGATTATTTTCTTCATCTATGTTGCTGATTATTTTATCAGAAATGGCTGTTAAGTCAGGGAAAATTCCACATCCCTTACCTGCTATGATGGCAGCTCCAAGAGAAGGACTTTCGTCAATTTTTAAAGTTATAACTTTTTTGTTTAAGGTATCTGCTATAATCTGTCTCCATATACGGCTTCTTGAACCACCACCGGATAAAATAATTTTATCTGTGGAAATACCGGCAACTTCACTCATTAGTAGAAAGCAATCCATCTGGCTGAACGCCACTCCTTCCATGATTGCTCTTACGAAATGGTCCGGTTTGTGTAAATAAGAGATACCAAAGAATACACCTCTTGCGCTGGGGTCAGCGTGGGGAGTCCTTTCACCTGAAAGGTAAGGTAAGAATATGAGTTTCTCTGAACCTGCCGGTATACCTTCTGCCTGCATATCCAGCAGGCTGTAGACACTGTCTCCGGGATGTTTTTTAATCATTTCTGAAGGTGCGCCGAATGTGTCGGAGTACCACCTGAATGACCCTGCGGCTGAAAGGGTTACTCCGGTAAGATGCCATTTTTCTTTGACGGCATGACAGAAAGAATGGACTCTTCCTTCAGGATCATATAAAGGTTTATTGACACTGGTGAAAATTACGCCCGAGGTTCCAATTGAATCTAGAATTAAATTTTCTCTTATAATCCCGGAACCAACACCTCCGGCTGCGTTATCGCTGCCGCCGCCCGCTATAGGAGTTCCTTCAATAAGGCCAGTTAATTTAGAAGCTTCTCTGCTTACTTTTGAAGATATTATCTCAGATTCAAATATATCAGGCAGTAGGTTCCTATCTATAGCAAGACCACTTAGAATTTCGTCAGACCAGTTTCTTGAGGGTATATCCATGAGAATCGTTCCTGAAGCATCGGAAACTTCAGTTGCATAGGTTTTTGATAACTTATATCTGACATAATCCTTGGGAAGAAGTATTTTTGACACCCTTTTATAGTTTTCCGGTTCGTTTTCCCTCAGCCATAATATCTTGGGTGCTGTAAATCCCGGTAAAGCCCTGTTATAAGAAAGCTTTATAAAATTATCATGGCCAAAGGTCTCATATATTAATTCACATTGCTTCTGGGTTCTCTGGTCATTCCAGAGTATTGCAGGCCTTATAACTTCACCGTTATCATCCAGAAAGACGCTCCCATGCATCTGGCCGGAGAGACCCACGCCTACTATATCTTTAGGGTTAACATGAGATTTATTTATTACATCTTTTATAGTTTTTACCGTTGCTATCCACCAGTCCTCAGGGATCTGCTCGGCCCAACCGGGTCTGGGGGTTATAAGTTTATATTCACCTGTACTTGAAGATACGAGCTTAAAATTTTCATTTATTAGCAAAGCTCTTGTTGAAGTTGTCCCTATGTCAATGCCTAAAAGAAATTTCATAATTATTTAAAGATGCTATCCTAAATATTTTATTATTACAATATCTATTCCATCATTTTTGCCAGTATTAATTCTATATCTCCTCTGTGATTCTCGGGGTCATAATACGCTTCAATTAATTCTTCATTGTTCAGGTTATTAATTCTTTTATTCATAGTATTAAGTACGATAGAGTTTATCTCAATAGCTTTTGTAACAGGCATTCTCTCAGGATTTATATCAATTCCAAAATACTCATTATAGCCAGTCGTCTTTAATGAGAAGAGCGCAGCTTCAGCCTGCTGCCATTCAACTGCGCCAACATTTAAGTCCTGGTCATAGTTGCCCATAGGCTGGCTGTTCCAGTGAGTGTGGAAGAGCCTGCCTTCCCTGGTTATTCTGCTGAAGGCATAGGAAGGATCTTCAAAACCCATTCTAATGTGACCTATCTCGGGCTGCATGCCCAGTAATTTATATCCTTTATCAAGAAGTTCCCTGTTAACCCTGGATTTTAATTTTGATTCAATATCGTGACAGGCAAGCAATCCATCAACTGTAGTTCTGTATATATTATTCGGTGCGGGCTCATACGGCTTGGGTTCTATCGCAACCTGAACCCCTGGAATTTCATCCATAGCACCGGCTACTGCATCTTCAAATCTATCCCACATATCATAAAAATTGGTTCCCAGAGAATAGAGGTAACCGTCTATGCCGGGCCATATACCGGCATGATGCAGATTATTGCCCCTGACGAAATTCAAAAGGTTTGTCAGGACTTCTATGGCTTTATCCCTGTATTTGTTAATTGGATTTGAAAGTGAACCGAATTCATATTCTTTAGGGTAGAATATTGAAGGGTAGCAGGAAAGTAATTTAATTCCTGTTTCCTTTTCAAGTTGCTGATAAAGATGATAATTGTCTTCATTTACCTCCAGAGGATAATGTGCTTCTATTGCTTTTACCCCGAATTTAGCCATTTCTGCTGCAATTTCAATTCTCTGTGGTATATTTTTATTTTCAACATAAGCATCATGAAATCTGCCGCCGACAGGCGTGAAGTACCATATACCAACTGAGAGCTTGATATCAAGGCTAAAAGTGTTTAAATGTTCAATAAGCTCTTCTTTCGTTCTTCTTTTTTCCTGGCTAGTCGTATTTATTATATCTTTCATGGGCCCTTCCTATTTTTAAATAGTTTTAAAATAATTTTAAAAGTTTATTTTTACAACTGTGCTATACCTGAACATTTAAAATTAGACTTTTAAAATTTTATTAAATTTATGACTTATAGTAGGAAAAAAAAATTAGTTAGTCAAGAAGATTATAAAATCAAGTTAAATAAATGGCTTGACTAACCTGTATTTTGCTCTTATAATAATCAAAAGATATACAGAAATCTTTACACGATGGTCCAGGGAAAAGCTTATAAAAAAATAAGTTTAGAAATAGTAAAAATCATTACTTGCAGGATTCTATTCGGCTATATATAAATGCTAGATGTACTTAATTTTAATCAAAATTTTAAATTACTATTTTTTTAATAAAACAATAAATAAAAAATTTTAAAAAAGGGGGTGAGGAGTAGAATATGAGGTTTGTATAAGATAAGACCAGGCAGGTTAAACTTAAACAAATCTCCCTTATATTATCAAAGGTAAAATTGATTTAAAAGGAGATGAATGAAGTGAAAAAAACGTTAATTATTACACTTGTTGTAGCTATAATGGTTTCAATGGTACTGGTTGGAACTTCGTGTACACAGGGTGAAGCTGCGACAGAAAAAGAAGAAGAAGGTGCGCTTATAGGTGTAACGATGCCAACAAAATCACTACAGCGATGGAATCAGGACGGCGACAACATAAAGAAGCAACTTGAAGAAAAAGGTTTTAAAGTAGACCTTCAGTATGCTGAAAATGATGTAAATGCACAGCTCAGCCAGCTTGAAAATCAGATTACAATGGGCTGCGAAGTTCTGGTAATCGCTTCTATAGATGGTTCTGCTCTGGGTGAAGTGCTTAAGAAATCTGCAGATGCTGGAATAAAATCCATTGCATATGACAGGCTAATTATGGAAACTCCAAACGTTGATTATTATGCTTCATTTGATAACTTCAGAGTAGGTGAATTGCAGGGTAAATATATCGAGGAAGCTCTTGGCTTAGACGAAGGCAATGGCCCATTTAATATTGAGCTTGTTGCAGGTTCTCCGGATGATAATAATGCTTTTCTGTTCTTTGAAGGAGCAATGAGTGTTGTTCAGCCTTATATTGATAACGGTCAGCTGGTAGTTGTAAGCGGCCAGACAGAATTTACAACAATAGCCACACCGGCATGGAAATCTGAAACTGCCCAGGCTAGAATGGACAACGTTATAACAGCAAATTATGCCGGCGATACAGTGCTGGATGTTGTTCTTTGTCCGAATGACAGTACCGCAATAGGTGTTATTGCTGCACTTGACAATGTTGGTTATGGTAGTGCTGATAAACCATATCCTGTTATAACCGGGCAGGATGCTGATATACCTAATACAATCGCTATTATTGAAGGTAAGCAATCAATGTCAGTATTCAAAGATACGCGTACACTGGCTGCTAAAGCTGTTGAAATGGTAGATGCAATAATAAAAGGCGTGGAAGTACCTGTAAATAATACAGAAGATTATGATAACGGTGTTAAAGTAGTTCCTTCATTCCTGTGCGACCCTGTAGTTGTTACAAAAGACAATTATAAAGAAATGTTGATTGATAGTGGTTATTACACAGAAGATCAGATTACAAAGTAACAATTGTAAATATAGAGGATAATATCTTTTTGGGAAAACTGCAGGCCGGGTACTCTTATGAATATTCGGCCTGCAGTTTTGAAAATAATAAAAGGAAGAGTCTGCTGGGAAGGGTCTGATAGATGGAAAAAACAATTCTTGAAATGAAAAATATAACAAAGATTTTCCCGGGTGTCGTAGCGCTGCATAATGTGAACCTTGATGTAACTGAAGGCGAGATTCATGCTCTTGTTGGTGAAAATGGTGCGGGGAAATCTACACTGATGAATATTCTTTCCGGTGTGCATCCGTATGGAACTTATACCGGAGATATTATATATTATAATAAGGAGTGCCGTTTCAGAAATATAAGGGATAGTGAGCATGTTGGAATTGTTATTGTTCACCAGGAGCTGGAACTTGTACCCTACCTCTCCATTGCAGAGAATATATTTCTCGGAAACGAACGTGCAAAAAATAAAATAATAGACTGGGACAGGACTCATTATGAAGCAAATCAGCTTTTAAAGCGTGTAGGATTGAAAGAGGACACCCAGAAACCTGTAAAAGATATCGGCGTGGGCAAACAGCAGCTTGTTGAAATTGCAAAGGTGCTCTCAAAGGAAGTTAAGCTGCTCATACTTGATGAACCAACGGCTGCGCTTACAGATGAGGAGTCAGAAAACCTGTTAAGACTGTTGGTACAATTTAAAAAAGAAGGTATAACATCAATATTAATCTCGCATAAAATACATGAAGTTTCTGAAGTGGCGGACAGGATAACAATTCTGCGTGACGGGGAAACTATAGAAACTCTTGTTAAAGGTGTGGACGACATTGGGGTGGATAGAATAGTAAAGGGAATGGTCGGGCGTGCCCTGACTGACAGATTTCCCAAGCGTGAATCAGATATAGGGGAAGTAACATTTGAAGTTATGGACTGGAATGTGTATGACCCACTTGATGGAGATAAAAAGGTTATAAAAAACGCAAGTATAAATGTTCGTAAAGGCGAGGTTGTTGGAATAGCAGGGCTTATGGGAGCTGGAAGAACAGAGTTTGCCATGAGTTTATTTGGAAAAGCATATGGCAGAGATATTTCCGGTAAAACAATGATAAATGGGAAAGAAGTAGAGCTTAAGAATGTAAGGAGTGCAATAAATAATGGGATTGCGTATTTAACAGAAGACCGTAAATCTGCTGGCCTGATATTGAATTTTGATATAAAGACAAATATTACACTTGCTGGGCTTGATAAGGTAAGTAATAAAACAGTTATTAACCAGAACAAAGAAATAAGAGCAGCCGAAGAATATGTTGAAAAGCTTAATATCAAAACTTCTGGTTTGACACAGATAGCAGGTAATTTATCCGGGGGGAATCAGCAAAAACTTATACTTTCAAAATGGACTTTTGTTGAACCGGATATCCTGATGCTGGACGAACCAACAAGAGGGATAGATGTCGGAGCCAAATATGAGATATATTTAATTATAAATAAGCTAGTTTCTGAGGGAAAATCGGTAATATTTATATCTTCGGAGCTTCCCGAAATCATAGGTTTGAGTGACCGTGTATTTGTTATGAATAATGGTAGAATAGTGGGAGAGCTCAAAAAAGGAGAAGCTACCCAGGAATCAATAATGAAGTGCATTATGGACAGTCAGAGTAAGGGAGTACAAAAAAATGGAGAAAACTAAAATAGGCAGTATTTTTAAGAGTAATATACGCCAGTATGCTATGATAATAGCCCTTATTGTTATAATTATTTTTTTCCAGATATTAACGAAGGGTGTACTTTTATATCCTCAGAATGTGGCAAATCTAATAATGCAGAATGGTTACGTAATAATACTGGCTATTGGTATGTTGCTATGCATACTTACAGGTGGAAATATAGATCTTTCAGTTGGTTCTGTGGTTGCTTTTACAGGTGCCATAGCCGGTTCGTTGATAATAGGGTTGAAAATGGATGTATGGCTGGGTGTGCTGATTACTATTATAGCAGGTTTTGCAGTAGGTGCGTGGCAGGGATTCTGGATCGCATATGTTAGAGTGCCTCCGTTTATTGCCACACTTGCGGGTATGCTTATGTTTAGAGGTCTTACAAACGCTATATTAAAAGGGCTGACGCTCGCACCTTTTCCGGACAGTTATCTAAGGTTAACGGGTGGTTTCACAGGAGATTTATTTAATTTTCCGGGGATTAACCTTAATATTACAGCCATTGCTACAGGTGTTATAGCTATAATTCTTTATATTATTTTTTCAATAAGGGGCCGGCGAAATAAGAGGAAGTATAAGTTTGAAGTTATTTCATTCCCTTTATTTTTGCTACAGATTATTTTAATATCAGGTGTTATACTTATATTTTTCTACTGGCTGTCACGATATAAAGGAATGCCCACCGTGCTGCTTCTTATAGGTTTTCTTATGCTTGCATATACATTCTTAACACAGAATACGGTGTTTGGAAGATATATATATGCAAAAGGTGGGAATGAAATGGCAGCACGCCTTTCAGGTATTGACCCCCAGAAAGTTATGTTTTTTGTTTATATGAATATGGGTGTGCTGGCTACTATTACTGGAATTGTATTCTCGGCCCGCCTGAACGCTGCTTCGCCGGTTGCCGGTAATATGTTTGAGCTTGATGCAATAGGTGCATGCTTTATTGGAGGTGCTTCAGCTTCTGGAGGAGTAGGAACTGTTATAGGAGCAGTTATAGGTGCACTGGTAATGGGCGTGTTAAACAACGGTATGTCAATAATGGGTGTTGGTACTGAGTGGCAATCGGTCATAAAGGGACTGGTACTGCTTGTAGCTGTTGCATTTGATGTTTTCTCAAAATCGAGATCAAAATCATAATCAGATAACTTTTAAATAAAAAATAAAATTTAGTTATTAAAGCCATTTTTTTAACCAGATTTTATAAATAACTTGACTAACTAAATTTTTATTATATAATAGTTATGTATAAATAAAACAGTAAAACTTCAATATTCAATATTTTAAAATGATTCCAATAAAAAAGCAAAAAGCTCTAAAACAGAGCAATAGAAAAATAATATTAAATATATTCCGTAATTCTGGAGAAATATCGGTATCTGACCTTGCCAGAGAGGTGAGTTTGAGCAAGCCAACATTGATAACCATAATAAATTATTATTTAAAAAAAGGACTGGTTGTAAACACGGGGAAGGGGAATTCTACAGAAGAAGGCGGTAAAAAACCAAATATATACAAATTTAATGATGATGGCGGGTATGCTATTGGTATGATAATTTCGGCAAATAAGCTGACAGGAGTTATCACAGATTTAAAAAACAAAATATTACATAAGAGCTCTGTACCGCTAAGGTCAGATGAGAAATTCAGCAGTGTGCTGGAAAAGATTATAAATTCATATAACAGTCTAATTGATAATGCTGAGATTGATAGAAAAAAGCTTGTCGGCTTTGCAATAGGAGCATATGGTATAACCAATATTGATGGCGGGGAAGTAATTTTTTCGCCTCATTTTCCATCATGGGGGAAGAATTTAAAACTTAAGGAGAAAATAGTTAAGCGCATTCCCGATGAAATACCGGTTATTGTGGATAATCATTCAAGATTCCAGGTTTTTGCCGAGAAAGTTCTGGGGCTTGGGAAAGGAAAAAATAATATTGTAGCCGTGCAGGCAGGTAAAGGACTGGTAGCAGGAGTGATAATAGAAAACGAAATTAAGAGAGGCAATCATTATTTGATTGGTGAGATAGGTCACATGATTGTGGATCCTGAAGCAAGAGAGATCTGCGTATGTGGCGGTAAGGGTTGTTTTGAAGCTATGGTTACAACTAATAGAATAATAAGGTTAGCAAAGGAAAAATATAATGATTATCCGGATTCAATTATTTTTAAAGGTGATGGTCCTGACAATGCAGATATCTTTAAAATATTTGATGCTTCAAATAAAGGGGATAAGCTTGCACTTTATTTAATGGATGATGCTATAAACTGGTTTGGTATCGGGATATCAAATATTATTCTGGTTTATGACCCCCAGGTAGTGATAATTCAGGGAATATTTACAAAAGCCGGAGAATATTTTTTAAATAGTTTGAGGGAAAAGATTAATAGAGTTTCATTGTTTTCTATAAAGAGGAAAACCGAAATTAAATATTCTGAACTTGGTGATAACGTAGGTGTCCTGGGTGCAGCAGCATATATATTGTCAAAATATTTTGAATAGATTTTAAGTAAAATTTTTTAAAAAAGTTTTAGAAAAAAATATATGATTAAAGGAGGTGAGAACAATTAATTGAGATTTGTGTAGGTGTGGTTTTTGTATTCTAATTGAACAAATCTCGAAACTATTTTATCAAAAATCATTTAAAGGAGGATAAAAAAGTGAAGAAGGTTCTAATTTTTACATTAGTGCTGTCTTTTGTGGTTTCAATGTTATTTGTTGGAACTTCATGTAAGGCAGAAGAAGCTGCAGAAGAACCCGCAGAAGAAGCTGCAGAAGAACCTGCAGAAGAAGAAGCTGAAGAACCAGAAGCTGAAGAACCAGCTGAAGAACCAGCAGAAGCGGAACCTGTTACCATAACCTGGTGGCATATCCAGACTGAGGAATCTCAGGGGGAGTACTGGCAGGATCTTGCTGACAGATTTATGGCTGACAATCCCCATGTAACAATTGAGATTACAGTTTTAGAAAATGAAAACTTCAAAGCTAAGATGACCACTGTTATGCAGACTGGAGAAGTTCCTGACCTATTCCAGAGCTGGGGCGGCGGCACAATGAATGCCCAGGCTGACGCTGGTCTGCTCAGGGGCATTACAGCAGATCTTGCAGAAGACGGTTTTGCTGATACAATCTCGCCGGGTGCTCTTGGCGTATATTCTTATGATGGTAAGAACTACGGAGTACCGAGAGATATGGGAATGGTTGGTATCTTCTATAATACCGAGCTGTTTGAACAGGCAGGAGTTGAAGCTCCGATCGCAACATGGACCGAGCTTCTTGAAGCTGTTGATAAATTTAAAGCAGCAGGTATTACTCCCATTGCAGAAGGCGGCGGAGATAAATGGCCGGCCGCATTTACATGGGAATACCTTGTAACACGAATCGGCGGTGAAGCTGCTTTTACTGCTGCTGCTGCAAGAACAGGTTCATTTGCAGATGAGGCATTTGTAGAAGCAGGGAATAAACTTGTAGAGCTAGGAGCTTGTCCGAGAATAGCAAATAATTGATGTAAAAACTCAAAAACACATAGAAATAATTAAACAAATATACTATAATAATAAGGTAATATTTAAACAATTATTATAGGAGAAAACTAAATGCCAGTACCCTTTAAAAAAGATCCAGTAGATTTTAATCAAAGAAAGCTAATGGCTGAAAATGTATTTGATTTGCTTCAAAAAGATCATGACTGCTTTATATATGAGGATATTTTAAGCCAGATCGATACAAAAAGTATTGAGGAAAAATACAGCATGCGTGGCCAGCATGCATATCATCCAAAGAGAGTGACAGCAATACTAATATATGCTTATAGCCAGGGAATATTTAGCTCAAGAAAAATAGAACAAAAATGCAGCCAGGATTTATCCTTTATGTATATATCCCACAGAAACTGCCCGGACTTTAGAGTGCTTTCTGACTTTAGAAAAGATAACTATGAGTTCTTTGTAGAATGCTTTAAAAAGAGTGTTAAAATAGCCAGTAGCCTGGGAATGGTGTCCCTTGGCCATGTGGGTATAGACGGTTCAAAGTTTCATGCAAATACTTCAAAATATAAAGCAGCAAGTTATTCTCACCTAAAGGTTAATGAAAATAAACTAAACCATGAGATTGAAGAACTTCTAAAAAAGGCAGAAAACGAAGATGATGCTGAAGACAAAATCTACCATAACGGTAAAGGTTACAGCATACCAGATGATCTAAAGATTAAGGAAAAAAGACTTGAAAAAATTAAAAAAATAAAAAAAGAGCTTGAAAAAAGAGAGGAAAAGGAAAATCCCAAAGAAAAGATAGATCCTAAAAAGCAGATAAGCTATGCTGACACTGATGCTAAAATGATGAAGAGCAGAGGTAATTTCGAGTATTGCTACAATGGCCAGATAAGCGTTGACTCTAAAAACCAGATAATAGTGGGACAGCACCTTTCGCAGAATGCAAATGATAAAAATGAACTGGCAAAAGCATTAACTGAGATTAAAAACAATACAGATAAGCTGCCAGATAAGGCAAGCCTTGATAGCGGATACAAAACATCCGGTAATATCTTAACACTTGCCGGTAATAAAATAGATGGCTATATAGCAACCGGTAAGGGAGAAAAAGACAACTTACAAGATACAAATAAAAAAATAGGCAAATCCCAGTTTTCATATGATAGCCAAAAAGATATATTTATCTGTCCTGCCGGCGTTGTATTAAAACTAAAATCCAGTGGGAAAAATAGAGTGTATAAAGCAGAAGAAATGGTATGCGGCGGATGCAGTTTTAAAAATATATGTAGTGCTAAAAAAAGTAATATTCCAACAATATATACTGATGATAAAGGAATTATTTTGGCTACTATGAAAGAGAAAATGAAAAAAGACTCCTCCAAAGAAATATATGCAAAACGTAAAATTATTGTTGAACCGGTCTTTGGCCAGATAAAAACAGGAGGATTTAGGCGATTTAGCTTAAGGGGATTTAAAAAGGCAGGTGGTGAATTTTCACTTGTATGTGCGGTTTCCAACTTTAAAAAAATAGTAAACATGATAAAAGATCAAACAGGCTGCTCGAAAGAGAGAGAATTACTGATCCAGGCAATATAAATAGATAACTTAGGTTCATATGGTGACAAAAATACCACTGTATGAAGCAATTTATACAATAATTTCAAGAAATAATTTCAGTTTTTAAAATAATATGGAAAATTATGATTTTATGCGAGTTTTAACAATGAAATCTCGGACAAGCTCCTAGTTGATGCAGATGCATACCAGGATGGTTTCCTTGGTGCAACCTGGGGCGATGCAGCAACCTCTATGGGTAATAGTGAAGCAGCTATGAACTGCATGGGTCAGTGGGGCCCCGGTTCATACAGAGAAAATAGCGCTGATGGCACAGGGCTTGATGGAAAATTAGGCTGGTTCAAATTCCCGGAAGTTGAAGGAGGCGCTGGAAAACCTACAGATGCTCTCGGTGGCGGTAATGGATTTGTAGTTGGAAAAGATGCACCGGATGAAGCCATAGATTTCCTTAAATTCATGCTAAATGTTGAAGAGCAGAATAAACAGACAGAACTGGGAATGGGCGTTCCAGTTGTAATAGGTGCTACTGTAGAAGATCCTGTACTTTCATTAATTGTTGAAGGAAGAGATGAGGCTGAATACCTGCAGCTATACTATGACCAGTATCTCCCGCCTGCTACGGGTGGTGTTGTCAATGATATAGTCCAGGCAATAATGGCTAAATCAATGACACCTGAAGAAGCATGCCAGATGCTTGAAGACACAGCTGCTTCTGAATTAGACTAATTGTTTTGTTTGAGTCTAAATAAAGACAGGGATTGGGCTAAACGCCCAATCCCTGAAAATCTAAAAGAATACTAAAAATTTTTAATAAAAGATAATATTATGTATAATATCTATTAAAGCAGGGAGGGTTATCATAGAATTATCAAAGAAAATGAAGCCCCACAATTTATCTAAAGACAGGATAAAAGTTTTTTTATTCCTTATTCCTGCTGCTGCTCTTATACTTATTTTTCTGGTTGTTCCTATTTTTATGTGTGGCTATTACAGCTTATTTGACTGGAACGGAATGGGGCCTGCCGAGGATTTTACAGGATTTGAAAATATTAAAAATATACTTACCAATAAGATTTTTTTAAAAGCCGTGGGCAACAGTTTTACCATTGTGGCACTCTCATTATTTATACAGCTCCCGCTGGCTTTATTTCTGGCTATTCTTTTTGGACGCGGATTAAGAGGCCGTGCTTTTTTTAGAACGATCTTTTTCCTGCCATATGTTTTCTCAGAAGCTATAACTGCTGTTATGTGGCTGATTCTTTATAATCCAAATCCGAGCAGAGGTTTTATAAATGCAGTTTTCCAGACACTGGGATGGGAAACACAGGCATGGCTGGGAGATATGAACCTGGTGCTGTTTTCAATATTTATTGTACTTACCTGGAAATATATTGGATTTCATATGCTTTTATATATAACAGGTCTGCAAAATATATCGAAGGATGTTGAAGAAGCAGCTTTAATTGACGGTGTAAACAGACGGCAGATGTTAACATATATAACCATACCATTATTAGCCGGTACGATAAGGACATCGGTATACCTATCAGTTCTCGGTTCACTGCAGGTATTTGCTATTGTGTGGATTATGTCAAAAGGTGGTCCTGTTAATGCAAGCGAGGTTCTGTCAACATACATGTACCGCTTTAGTTTTGTGCGGTTCCAGCTTGGTTATGGTGCAGGCGTGGCAATAGTTATGTTGGTTATTGCCCTGATTTTTTCTATAACATACATGAGTTTTGTGCGCAGAACGGAACATATAGCATAGAAAGGACTGATTTATGCCAGATAATGTTGCAAAAAAAAGTAAGAAATTTAAAGAACTAATTCCGGCAATATTAAAATATACTATTCTTACAGCAACACTACTTTTTATTATTGTTCCAATAGTAATTATTATATTTGGCGGATTAAAAACACGTGGTGAATTTTATACTATCCCTTATATACCCCCGGTACCGCCCAGATGGGGAAATATTGTAAGAATTGTAAAGATGCCAATTTTCTGGAGCATGATGCGCAATAGTGTGGTGGTAACTATTGCAGCCACAGCCGGAATTGTGATGATTGCTTCAATGTCAGCTTTTGTATTTGCGCGCATGAAATTTAAGGGAAAAGCCGCACTATTTCAATTTTTCACCCTGGGTCTTATGTTTCCGGCTACTGTAGCTATTTTACCGATTTTCCTTATAGTAAGGCTGATAGGTTTGCAGAATAACCTGATAGCGGTAATACTGGTACTTACTACTTTTCAACTTTCCATGTCCACTGTAATACTCCGTAATTTTTTTATGGAAATCCCTTCAGAACTTCAGGATGCCGCTATGATAGATGGGTGTAACACTATAGGGTTTTTCTGGCGTATACTGCTGCCGCTGGCAAAGCCATCCCTGGCTGCAGTTGCATCATTAGCTGTAGTTAACACATGGAACGATTTACTGGTAGCTCTGGTTCTGATAGATAAGGAAAAATTATGGACCCTGCAGCTTGGAACAATGCAGTTCCAGGGTCAATACGGCCAGGATTTATCTCTGGTATCAGCATTTCTTATACTGGCAGCAATACCTGCTGTAGTATTTTATATAGTTGCCCAGCGTCATATTGTTTCAGGATTGACTGCGGGTTCAATAAAAGGTTAAGTTAATAAATTATATTTGTTAATCACAATTTTTTTAATTTTTAAATAATAATACTTTTCTGCAGGGAGAAATTATAATTACGGATTTAAAATTTTTTGATTTTAATTTTTAAGTAAGCTAAATATTTAAAAAGGATTGATTAAAACGAAAGAAAGAAAAAATAAGGTAAATAAAATTTACCTTGATAAAAATAGAACAGTTGATGAAAGGGTGAAGAACCTTTTATCAATAATGACTATTGAAGAAAAAATAGCACAGCTCGGCAGTGCATGGATATACGAAATTCTGGAAGGTAAAGAGTTTTCTGAAAAAAAAGCCAGTAAGTTAATGGGTAATGGTATCGGACAGATAACGAGACTTGGAGGAGCAAGTAATTTTAGCCCGGATGAATCAGCAAGAACAGCAAATATAATACAGAAATATCTGCTTAATAATACAGGTCCCGGTATACCTGCCATAATTCATGAAGAATCTTGCAGCGGGTATATGGCTAAAGGAGCCACCTGCTTCCCTCAGATAATTGGAGCTGCAAGTACATGGGAGCCGGAGTTATTAGAAAAAATGGGTGTTGAGATAAGAAAGCAAATGAAAGCTGCAGGTGCCCATCAGGCGCTTGCTCCTGTTCTTGATGTCGCAAGGGATGCCAGGTGGGGAAGAGCTGAAGAGACTTTTGGAGAAGACCCTTATCTTGTTTCAAAAATGGGTTCATCTTATATAAAAGGAATACAGGGTAAAAACTGGCAGGAAGGAATTATGGCGACCGCAAAACATTTTTCTGGATATGGAGTATCGGAGGGAGGTATGAACTGGGCTCCGCCACATATTCCTGAGAGAGAAATGAGAGAGGTTTTCCTGCGGCCCTTTGAAGTTGCTGTAAAAGAAGTTGGTATAGCTGCTATTATGCCGGGTTATCATGAACTGGATGGAATTCCATGCCACAGCTCAAAAAAATTGCTTAAAGATATACTGAGGAATTTATGGAACTTTAATGGTCTTGTTGTATCTGATTATTTTGGGATAAACATGTTAAAAGAATTTCACCTAATATCGCCTGATAAGAAATATGCAGCGAAACAGGCCATGGAGGCAGGTGTAGATATAGAGCTTCCGAGTACTGATTGTTATGGGAAGCCATTAAAAGAGGCTCTTAAGGAGGGAATAATTGATGAAACATTAATTGATATATCTGTGGCCAGAATACTTAAAATGAAATTTTTAATGGGGCTTTTTGAAAATCCATATGTTGATGAGAAAAAACCATCAAAAATATTTGACACGCCGGAGCAAAGATTACTGGCAAATAAGATAGCGCAGAAGTCAATTGTACTGTTAAAAAATTATAATAAGATATTGCCTTTAAGAAAGGATATCAAATCAATTGCTGTAATTGGACCAAATGCTGATGAGGAAAGAAATATCATAGGTGATTATGCATATCCATGTCATATAGAATCGTTGATTGAGATGAAAAATAATAATGAAACATTTAATACACCTGTTCCCGATAAATTAGAAATGGTGGATAATTTTGTTCCAATCTTAAGCATACTGGATGGAATAAAAGAAAAAGTAAGCAGGAAAACAAATGTGTTTTACGCAAAGGGTTGCGATATAACAGGAGAAAATAAAGATGGGTTTAATGAAGCTGTAAAAATTTCAAAAAAATCCGATATAGCAGTTATGGTGGTTGGAGGAAAATCCGGTATTATTGATGAATGTACAAGTGGAGAGGCAAGAGATAGAGCGAGTTTAGATTTACCCGGGGTGCAGGAAGACCTTGTAAAAGCTATTTATAAGACAGGTACGCCGGTTGTAGTTATACTTGTTAATGGAAGGCCGCTATCTATAAGCTGGATTGCTGAGAACACCCCATCAATAATAGAAGCATGGTTACCCGGTGAAGAAGGGGCAAGGGCAGTAGCAGATGTTCTTTTTGGTGATTATAATCCCGGTGGTAAGCTCCCAATGTCTTTTCCAAGGTCGGTAGGCCAGGTACCGGTATATTACGGACATAAACCTTCAGGAGGGCGCTCTTACTGGAAAGGCGATTATGTAGAAATGAGCACCAAACCTCTTTTTAGTTTTGGTTATGGTCTGAGCTACACAGATTTTGAATATAATAATTTAAGCATAGAACCGATATTTGCGTCATGGAATAAAGAGGTAAAAATAAGATTTGATGTAAGGAATACAGGCTCTTACGAAGGAGATGAAGTAGCCCAGTTATATGTAAATTATATCCAATCTGAAATAACGAGGCCCCTAAAAGAGCTTAAGGGTTTTAAGAGAATTAATCTGAAACCGGGTCAGATGAAAACAGTAACTTTTATTCTTCCGGTGACACAGCTCGGGTTTTATAATAGGGAAATGAAATATGTAATAGAACCGGGGACTATAAAAATTATGATAGGGAGTTCTTCAGAAAACATCATGCTGAATGGAGAATTTAAGATAAAAGGTAAAATAAAAGAAATAAAAGATAAAATGAGCTATTTCTCCTCTGTAAAGGTAGAATAAATACCGGGATAAATTTACCCACGGGTAAGATATTAAATAAAAAATATTATTACTGTAATGATTGTATTGCTAATAATATTTAAGTATTAAATAATCCTTCTTTAAAAAATCATAAAAAGTTAGAAAAAAAGGAATTATTATTATTTTTACCAATTTTTTTAAATAATATAGATATTTGCTATATTTTATTTAAAAATTTTAGTATAATCATATAAAATTTGTAAATATTATAAAATTTAATAATTTTTTATAATATTTACGAAGAAAATAAAAAATTTTAAGTAAAGAAAGAGTGCAATGGCAGAAGAATCAGAGATATTGAGAGATAAATGCGGTAGAGAAAATTATAATAAGTTGTTAGAGATAAAAAATAGTTATCTTATGGAATTTATTTCTAAATTTGTAAATATCCTGAATCCTGAATCTGTGTTTGTATGCAGTGATTCAGAAAAAGATTTTGATTATATAAGAGAAAAAGCAATAAAAGATGGTGAAGAAATAAAACTCAAAATTCCCGGGCATACAGTTCATTTTGACGGTATAAATGATCAGGCAAGAGATAAAAAGGCAACAAAATTCCTGGTTCCTGAAGGTATAGAATTTGGAAAGGGGCTAAATACTGTTAATAAAACTGAAGGGCTTAAAGAAGTCACGGATATAATGTCTGGTATAATGAAGAATAGAGAACTCCTTATACTATTTTTTACTCTTGGACCTGCAAATTCACCATTCACTATTCCATCAGTTCAACTTACCGACTCAAGTTATGTAGCACACTCAGAAATCATACTTTACAGACCGGGATATAGGGAATTCAAAAGGATGGTAAATAATAATGATTTTTTTAAATTTGTGCACTCTGAAGGTGAACTTGAAAATAGTGTAAGCAAAAATGTTCCCGGGAGGAGAATATATATAGATACAGATAAAAACATTGTATACTCTATGAATACACAGTATGGAGGCAATACTATAGGCCTGAAGAAGCCAGCAATGCGCCTGGGAATAAGTAAAGGAGCCAGGGAAGGATGGCTGACGGAACATATGTTTATTTCCGGTATTCACGGTCCGGGAAACAGAACAACTTACTTTGCCGGTGCTTTTCCCTCTATGTGCGGTAAAACCTCTACTGCAATGATAAGAGGAGAGACTATTGTAGGAGATGATATAGCGCATATAAGGAATCTAAATGGGGATGTGCGTGCTGTTAATGTTGAAATTGGAGTTTTTGGAATAATAAAAGATATTAATCCTGAGGACGACCCTATAATATGGGAAGCTCTGCATAGTGAAAATGAAACCATTTTCTCCAATGTTTTAATTGATAAAAAAGGGGAGGTTTACTGGATTGGTAAACCCGGGGAAAAACCCGAGAAAGGGATTAATTATTCCGGTGAATGGTACCGGGGTAAACTTGATGACAGTGGAAACGAGATTGAACTTTCTCATAAAAATTCAAGGTTTACTACTGGTTTAAAGAATCTGGAGAATATTGATTCAGAATATGATAATCCGCAGGGTGTATTACTGGGAGGGATAATATATGGAGGAAGAGATTCTGATACCTGGGTTCCTGTTCAGGAGGCTTACGGATGGGAACATGGAATTGTTACCATGGGGGCTTCTATAGAATCTGAAACAACAGCAGCTACTCTTGGTAGAACAGGGATAAGAACATTTAATCCTATGTCAAATATTGATTTTCTATCCATACCAATAGGAAGGTATGTGGATATAAATATAAAGTTTGGCCAATCATTAAAAAACCCGCCAAAAATATTTGCAGTAAATTATTTTTTAAAAGATAAAGATGGCAATTACCTTAATTCAAAATTAGATAAAATGATATGGCTGAAATGGATGGAATTAAGGGTTAACGGGGATGTAGATGCAATAGATACAGGAGTTGGCTTAATACCTTTGTATGAAGATCTTAAGGCATTGTTTAAAGATTTTCTGGGAAGAGAATATCTCGGGGAAGATTATATTAAGCATTTTACTATAAGAGTTCAGGAGAATCTTTCCAAGATAGATAGAATTATAAAAATATACAATG
This sequence comes from uncultured Actinomycetota bacterium, assembly GCA_964601205.1. Taxonomy (GTDB): domain Bacteria; phylum Actinomycetota; class Humimicrobiia; order Humimicrobiales; family Humimicrobiaceae; genus JAQVEM01. The sequence continues at coordinate 19,053 of CAZRML010000014.1, forward strand.
AACTCGGTTCTGAAGTCCCGGATATATTATTTAAGATTCTCGGGGAGCAGAAAAAAAGATTTGAAGATTTAAAAAGAAAAAAGGGAGAATATATTTCACCGTTTTCTTTTTAAGAGTTTTCTTTAATAATAAATTACGGGTATTTTAAAGCAACTGAAATGGATAATCTGGCATATTGTAGTAAATACTGATGTTTGTATAAATTACGCCTGCATTCAAATTTAATGATAGCTGTCAAATCTATACATGACAAGTCCCGAACAGGGCTTCGGGTAGAAATAGGTAGATTTTTCCGGCATAATATATCCAGCAGCGCAGGTCCTTTCAAGTTCAAAAACCGAAGGTGGGTTTAAAAATATACCGATATCATATTTTCCGTAATCTATGCTGTCTATTACATTATTAATTGAATGGCTGTATCCGGTTTTTTTAATTTTATACCGGGCAGTAACCTGTTCCATAAAAAATTTATGGAGTATATTTATATCCATTAAAAGATAATCCTTCTCTGAGTTATTCTTAAAGGAAATTTTACCTAAATTAATTTTTTTTAGAGTTAAAAAACAAAAATTTTTATCCCTGTCATACAGGATAAAACTTTTAAACCCTTTTTGTTTTGATTTTGATAGTTTTTCTTTAATTTGGTGGTTGGATTTTAGTGATTGTATTTCAAAATCAAAGCTGTTGATAATGATTTTAATTAATTCATTTAAACCCGGATATTTTTGAAATTTTAATAGTCTGTAATTTGGCAGTATTAAAAAGTCATTCTGGCTGCTATCAATATACAGGGTAAGAATGAAATCTTCAGGCATTAATTTATAATCTTTTTCCTGCTTAACCTGTTTTATATAGTTTTTTCTGTAATTAAGTGAGGTTTCGTATCTGTGGTGCCCGTCTGCTATTATCAGTTTTTTATTTTTCATCAGATCTGTAATTATATTTATATTCCGTTTATCTGAAATTTTCCACAATTTAAATCTTAAACTATTATCGTATGCTGCAGGTGTGTCTATTAAAGGATTTTTATTAGCATTTTCTTCCAGTATTAATTTTATTTTTTGTTGTCTGTCATTATAAAGCGTATAAACAAGTCCGAAGTTCGTCCTGCATTCAGATAATAATTTTAACCTGTCTTTTTTTATAATGGATGAGGTTTTCTCATGGGGGATAATTTTTAGATTGGAATATGGTTCTATTCTGGTCAGCCCGATGAAACCTGAAATTTTTTTTGTATCACCGCTGTGCACAAAGCTTTCTTCAAAGATATAAAAACATCTTTCGCTGTCAGTCTTGAGTATACCGTTATTTATCCAGCTGGTTAGAGTTTTACCTGATCTGATGTATTTTTCTTCGGTTTTACCTTCCGGAAGGGTAAGATTAATAATATTGAAGGGGTGATATTTGTAAAGTTCTTTTTTAAGATTCAGAGAAATTACATCATAGGGAGGAGATATAACTTTAGAAATATTTCTTACTTTATTTTTATTATAAAAAAGTCCTCTTAAAGGTAGAATATCAACCATATAATTAATCCTTTTAAAGAAGTAAGGGTATTAAGCTTTGTTAGAACCTTACTAAATTAATATAAAATTGATTTGAGATTATAGCAATATAAATTTTTATTTACAATAATATGTTAGACCTAAAAAAATCAATTTTATTTTGTATCTCCCTGTAATTGCATTCAGGCACTTGACTAACTTATGGGAATAATTTAACATTTCAAACAGTTAAAAATATTAATAGTATTGAAAAAAAACTAGATTCAGATGTGGTTACATGCTGTTTAATGTGAATAAATCTTTATAATCAGATATATCTTTAAACAGTTTTACAAAAGTTTGATATTTATATTAGTTATAAGAACAAGGATAATAAAATGGCAGAATCAGGGAAAAAAAGTATAGAGTATTATAATAATAAACTTAAGAATCTGGGATATAAGTTAACAAAACCCAGGAAAGCTATAATTAGCGTATTAAAAGAAAACCCCCGTTTTTACAAAGCTGATGAAATATACCTTATGGTAAGGAAAAATTATCCGGAAATCGGTATAGCTACTGTATACAGAACCCTTGAACTTTTATCAAGAATTAATTTAATTTGTAAAATCAGCCCTGGCAACGATAAGTCTTATTACATGCTGTCAAGAGATTGTAAAAAGGAAACATCTGTATATATGATATGTGAGAATTGTGGGAACATTATAGTAAACAACAAATGCCTCAGGGATGCTGTAAAAATAGAAATGATAGATGATGCGCAGAAACGTATTTTTAAAAATTGCAGGATTAAGGTAGATAAATATCAGATATTCTTTTCCGGAACATGTAGCAAGTGCTCACGTTAAATTAATCTAAATATGAATAAAAATATCATAGTATGAAATATATAATATTATTTTTGGTATTTAGCTTTTTTGGAATTGGAGTAGAAGTATTTTTTTCCTCAATACATGATTATATCAGGTACAGGGATATAGCATTAAAAGGAAGGTCTTATTTATGGATGTTTCCCATTTATGGAATATGGGGACTGGCAATCGGGCCTTTATATAATATGATAAATTTCATGCCTTTTATATTAAGGGGATTTATCTATCTGGTGGTTATTTTTGCAGGAGAATTTGGCTACGGCTGTTTATTAAAAATTACAATAAAAAAGTGCCCGTGGGAATATAAAGGTAGATGGGCATTACTGGGTGTGGTTAATCTTTTGTATTTACCGTTCTGGTTAGTTTTTGGTTATATATCTGAGTTAATGTATAGAGGTATTATATCTATAATTATATATTAAATATAAGAGATTTTTTGCAGATTATTTTAAATATCAGCCAGAATATTAATTTTTTGTAAGTAAACCAGTATAGCCAGATAAATAAGGATTACATTAAAATAATTGTGGTATAAATTTATATAATATTTATCAGATTAAGATATATTATTATTCTGTGATAGACTATTTTTAGAATTTAAATTTTTTCTTATCTTATAAAATGGCATAATAATTATAAGGACTGCTATTAATCCCCATATTATGGTGAATATAAGATTAACAATATGATAGTTAAAAGCTGCAATTATCGCGGGCTTCTCGGGAAACCCGAGTGCTACGATTGCAAATACAAAAGCAGCCTCGTATGTTCCGAGTCCGGCAATTGAATGGGTTGGCAGTACAGCAGATAATTCTGCTGCAATAGTTGCAATTAGTACAACCCATAATGAAAGTTCGGAGAAATCATAACCGATAGGTTTTAAATATGCGTGTATAAGGAAGTAATAAGAAGTAAATTTTATTACTCTTGTAGCTACAGTAAGAAGAAATACTTTCCAGTAAACTCCTCTTTTCCTGATTATTATTATACTTTTATTGGTCTCTTTTATCTTATCATACAAATAAATGAAAACTTTACTGTTATTAAGGCGGGGGAACCTTCTTAATAGACATTCGGCAATTTTTATGAAGAAATTAACAAATTTTGAGAGGAAAAATAAAAGCAGGAGGCTGGCTATAAAAAATAATGAAGAAATAATAATAATACCTGCAGAAGATATAGAGTACCTGTTTATCCCAACGATAATGATAGAAATAGTAGCAATAAAGAAAACCAGTATTAGTTCAAATATGAGGCCAATCATTAAAGTTGAAACCCCGATTTCTACAGGTATTTTAAATTTTCTTTTCAGTGTGTAAACATAAGAAAGTTCGCCTGTCCTTGCCGGGAGCACCATATTGAAGGCATTTCTTATAAGAGATATAAGAAACATATCTGCATATCGAATATCCCCTGTTCCTATAAGGATTTTTTGCCTGTATGATTTAAAGAAGTCCATTGAGAACATTAAACCGAGACCAATGGCAAGAGACGGCACATAGGCTTCAATAAATGATTTTTTTAAATCGGAGAAGCTTACACGGTTAAGAAGAAAGTAAACAAGATATGCGCCCAGTCCAACTACTATAACTATATTTATTATCCTTAATGTTATCTGTCTTTTATTGGTTCGTTTTTCCATAATTCTTTTTATATATTTACTGGAGGTTCCGGTTGAACTTCATGCTATTTAACAGCACAGCTGAGAATAAATTAAATTTCGGGCAAAACTATAAGAAATAATTAATTCTTATTAAAACATTAAAGAATATTTATTATTTTTTTAATCTTCGGCACTTTCTTCAGCATCAGGTTCTTCCCCGGTTCCCTGAATATCTCCTACATCAATAAGTGCAATGGCTCCCAGAGTAGATACGTTATTAAAATCAAAAGTTTTTGATGATGAAATCACAAGCTCTGTAGATTCCAGATTATCAGTATCAAGTATGGATACGGTAAATCCCAGAACGTCTCCATCAGCCGGTTTGTAATTTGTAAAGTTGTACCAGGGAATGCTTGCTTCAAGTATATATCCATTTACCAGTCTGGTGGAATTTATTGTTGCGCCCCCCGGTGCTGCATTTGAAGGCCAGCTTATAAACGACTCGGCAAGGGTTCCGGAAAAACTACCCGGGGATAATCTGATCTCGTAATCATCACTGTTATAGAATTTAATCTGCATATCCTCTTCAAGTTCGGTATCAAATACAATTGATATACTATCGCCTTTATTTATCTGGTTCCCGACATAATTCTGGCTGAATACATCATCAATAACCTGAACAGCAAGAAAGAAATTGTCATCGTCCCAGCAGGAATAAAATGTGCCGGATATATCGTTGCTTGATGTGTAGTTTTCTTTTTTAATTGTTGGTACAAAATCGCTAAAACTCTCAAATTTATTCCATTCCTGGATGCTGGCATCTATGACCGGGGGAGTGTAACATTTATAAGAGAATAAGGGAACTCCTGTTGGGATGGTATTATTGGTTCTAAAAACAGAATTATTTAAAACCTGGTTTTTCTTTTCCTCTATGTCAACACTTATTGTTGTTTCTCCCTCGGGCTCAATTTCATACTGAACACTAAAATTTACCGTATTTGAGGATGCAATTGTATTTCTATTGTTATCTACAATATGTGCTACCATTTCATATTCACCGGAACTCCCAGGATTCCAGTTATATTCATAAGGTGGTGAAGTAAAAGACTTTATTTCGGTGTTATTTACCATTATTTTTATTATGTAATCAGTGCTCTTTACTTCTGCTGCTTTTATTTCAATGGGAACAGTTTCATTCTCATTAACAAAATTGAATACATTATCGTTGGTTGGTGAAGCTATCAATAAACTATAATCTACCTCCTCTTCTGTTTGCTGTTCTCCGGAAAATAAATCAAAGGAAGTACAGCTTCTTAAAGAAAAAAATACAATCAGAGCAACTATCAATATGAAGGCAAAAAGTATATAAGGAATTCTGTCAAAAATGAACATATGTTTTTTATATCTCTTTTTCATTCCTTTTCTTTATTCCTTTCATCTATTATCTTCTGAGCGATATTGGGAGGCAACTCTTCATAATGAGAAAACTTCTGGGTAAATCTTCCTCTTCCCTGAGTGAGCGAAGTAAGATCAATGGTATAATTAAAAGACTCGGATTGAGGAACAGTAGCTTTTATAAGCTGTTTTTTGTTTTCAGCAGGTGTCATTGAAATAATTTTTCCTCTTTTTGCATTAATATCTCCGATAATATCACCCATATATTTTTCTGGCACCAGAATTTCCAGTTCCATAATGGGTTCAAGAATAACCGGCGAAGCTGCCTGCATGCCCTTTTTAAATGCCATGGAGGCGGCTATTTTAAAGGCCATTTCTGATGAGTCAACGGTATGGTAAGAGCCGTCATATAAATTTACATTGACGTCAACTACAGGATATTCTGCAAGAACTCCATTTTGAAGTGCTTCCCTTATACCTTTTTCTACTCCGGGTATATATCCTTTGGGAATTGCTCCGCCGAATATACTGTCTTTGAATTCAAAACCTCCACCACTGGGAAGTGGTTTTAATTCAATGAAAACATGACCATACTGACCTCTGCCTCCGGATTGTTTTTTATATTTATATTCAGCTTTTGCTTCTTTTCTTATGGTTTCCTTGTAAGCGACATCGGGTGCATAGAGGTCAACATCAACATCAAATTTATCTTTCAATTTTTCCCTGGCTGTAGAAAGATGAAGTTCTCCCATACCCCAGATTATGTTTTGATGTGTTTCAAGATTTAGTTCCTGCTTTAATGTTGGGTCTTCCTGGAGTAACTTTGAAAGCCCGTTGCTTATTTTCTCTTCATCTTCTTTGCTCCTGGGTATTAAAGATTTTGGGAGTGTGGGGGAAAAATATTTAGTTTCAGGAAATTTCAGAGGATTGTCCTGTGTGGATATTGTATCATCATTTAAGATTTCTATAATTTTAGAAACAGCTACGATATCTCCACATGAAGCCTCGCTTATATCAGCCTGATTTTTACCCTGAAGTTTAAATAAATTGGTGAATTTATATGATTTTCCGGAGCTGGAAATGTAATAACTTTCATTTAATTTTATCGTACCCGAAAAGACTCTGAATATGGATAATTTGCCAATATAAGGGTCAGCCATAGTTTTAAATACATATGCAAGAACGGGTCCATCGGGAGAAGGTTTTATATCAACCCCGGAATTACTTTTTAAATCTTTTACATTCAGAGGGTTGATATCAAGAGGTGATGGAAGTAATTTATTTATATAATTCATAAGAATATCTACACCAATATTTTTGCTCGCGGAAACAGCAAATACAGGTACAACCTTTCCTGCGGTAACTGCTTTTTTTAGTACTTCATTAACCAGTGTGTCACTTACATTTTCACCTTCGAGATATTTATTTAACAGTTCATCATCGGTTTCAATTATTGATTCAATAAGTTCGTTATGATGACTATCAATCTGTTCTTTAATCTTTTCGTCTGTGGCGATTTTTGTTCCAGAAGAATTTTTATCTTTATATTCGTAAGCCTGGTTTTGAAGTATATCTACGATTTTGGAAAAATTTTCACCACTGTTTACGGGTACGGTAATGGGAACAAGGTTTAATTTATATTCTTTTTTTATGTCTTCAACTATTTTAGAATAATCAATATTTTCCAGGTCCATCTTATTAAGTACAAAAAACATAGGATGGGTGTTCCGGGAAAGAAGTTCTATTACGAGTTCAGTTGGGGCCTGTATACCTGTTTTTGCATCAATGACCAGCAGGGTGCTATCAGCTACTCTGAGTGCGGCCTGGGTCTGTCCTATAAAATCCATATAACCGGGGCAGTCTATAAGATTTATGTTAAAATCTTTCCAGTTGTAATAAAGCAAACTGGAATTTATGCTGAATCCTTTTTTAGTTTCAAGAGCATTGAAATCAGAAACAGTGTTTTTTGATTCTATGGCACCCCGTCTATCGACTACTCCTGAATTGTACAGGATGCATTCTGAAAGTGAAGTTTTACCGGTACCGTTACCCGAAATAATGCCGACAACTTTATTATGCGCACAACTTTTACTGTCCATTAAGATCCTCCCGAAAAATATATAAATAATTGTATAATTAATGATATAAGTTAGGACAATAGAAGAAATATACCATAAAAAATTTTATGTGTAAAAATAATATTATCTGTGGGGCAAAGGCTAAATCAGCAACACAGCAGGTTATATTTTTGCGATTATTTATATGATATAATTTTAAGTTGTTTATTTTTGGTGGACAAAAATGTAGAATGTCTTATTTTAATATCAAATTAAACATTTAAATGTAAAAGGGGGTTATTATGGCAGTTGGGGTTATAGTTATTATAGCGGTTGTGGCCGGTATAATAATACTTTTGATTTTGATTTCAGTAGGTTTGTATAATTCTATAATATCTTTGAGGAATAAGGTTGATAATTCATGGCACCAGATTGACGTTCAATTAAGAAAAAGATACGACCTGATACCCAATCTGGTGGAAACGGTCAGGGGCTATGCAGAGCATGAAAGAGAAACGCTGGAAAAGGTAATTAATGCAAGGAAGATGGGTATTGACGCTAAGACAGTTAAAGACCAGTCAGAGGCAGAGAATATTATAACAGGTACTTTAAAGTCTCTATTTGCATTGTCTGAAAATTATCCGAACCTTAAGGCCGACCAGCATTTTTTAAGGTTAATGGAACAGTTGAATGGGATTGAAAGCAATATCGCTTATGCGAGACAATTTTATAATGATATGGTTATGAGGTTTAACACACGAATACAGACGTTTCCGGGAAATATTTTTGCCAGAATGTTTGGGTTTGGCCCAAGGGATTATTTTGAAATAGAAGAGGCTGAGGCACGAGGACCGGTTAAAGTTAGTTTTTAATAAGTAATTTTTATAATGAGTCGTGGTTTAGAAGATGTACGAACATATTGCCAAAAATAGGGCAAAAACAGTATTTATAATAATTGGATTTATAATATTTATAACTATGGTAGGATTTGCTCTCGGGTTTTATGTAGATTACCGTTATGGTATGAGCAGTAATTACTCAATTCTGTTTATGGTGTTTGCTCTTATTATTGCTATTATTATGAGTTTTTCCAGTTACTATTACAGTGATAAAATTGTGATGAGGATTACCGGAGCAAAACCTGTATCGAGGGAAGAAAATCCGAGAATTTACTATATGGCGGAGGGGCTGTCCATAGCAGCCGGGCTACCGATGCCTGGAATTTATGTGATAGAGGATAACGGCATGAATGCTTTTGCTACCGGGCGCAATCCAGAGCATGGGGTAATAGTTTTTACCCGTGGTCTGCTTGATAATTTAAATGATGAAGAACTTAAAGGTGTTATATCACACGAGCTTTCCCATATAAAAAATTATGATATACTACTTGGAGCTATAATAGTAGTTCTTGTGGGAATGATTTCTATAATAAGCAATATTATACTCAGAAGCTTTATATTTGGAGGGAGCAGAAGGAGAACCAGTAGAAGTTCAGGCGGGGGCATACTTTCTATTATTTTCCTGGTACTGGGTCTGGCACTTTTGATTCTTTCACCGATAATTGCTACTATTATAAGGATGGCAATCAGCAGGAACAGGGAATTTCTGGCTGACTCAACAGGAGCCATGATATCAAGATATCCGGCGGGGCTGGCAAATGCACTTAGAAAAATCAGCCAGTATAGCCAGGTTAAAACTGCCAGCAATGCAACTGCTCATTTGTTTATAGAAAATCCATTTGGGAGTAAAGCAAAGGCAGCATTTAGTAATATATTTAGTACCCATCCTCCTGTGGAAGAAAGGATAAAAAGACTGGAGAGAATGTCTTTAGGAGTGGGAATATAAAAAATGGAGGTATTTTAAGATATGAAAAAAGGAACATTAAAATTAAAAGGTGGTCTTGCGCAGATGTTAAAGGGCGGAGTGATAATGGATGTAACCTCACCTGAACAGGCGAAAATAGCAGAGGAGGCTGGAGCAGTATCGGTAATGGCTCTGGAAAAAATTCCAGCGGATATTAGAGCAGAAGGTGGAGTGGCAAGAATGACAGACCCTGAAATTATATTAAAAATAATGGATGCTGTATCCATTCCGGTTATGGCAAAAATAAGAATAGGGCATTTTGCTGAAGCGCAAATCCTTGAAGCCATAGGAGTTGATTATATAGATGAAAGTGAAGTCCTGACACCCGCTGATGAGAAATATCACGTAAATAAATGGAATTTTAAAGTTCCATTTGTGTGCGGTGCGACCAATCTTGGAGAAGCATTGAGAAGAATAGGAGAAGGTGCCGCAATGGTGAGAACCAAGGGTGAAGCAGGCACAGGAGATGTAGTTGAAGCGGTAAGACATATGAGAAGTATAAGGGACGGGATAGCAAGAATTGCTTCTATTCCTGTTGAAGAACTTATGACTGCAGCAAAGGAACTCGGTGCGCCCTATGACCTGATTGTATATGTACATAAGAATAGAAGTTTACCGGTAGTAAATTTTTCGGCAGGTGGTATATCAACCCCCGCTGATGCTGCTATGATAATGCAGCTGGGCGCAGATGGAATTTTTGTTGGCTCGGGAATATTTAAGTCAGATAACCCATCAAAAGTGGCAAAGGCTATTGTTGAGGCAACGACTCACTTTAATAATCCAGAAGTACTGGCGCGTGTTTCAAGAAATCTTGGGACTACAATGAAAGGAATCGCCGTATCCACCCTCACAAAAGAAGAGGTAATTTCAAACAGGGGATGGTAAATAAGTTGGCGGATATAAGAGTCGGTGTTCTTTCACTGCAGGGAGCATTTAAAGAACATATAGTTAAATTAAAAAAGTGCAGGGTTAAAACTATAGAGATAAGATTTCCCGGGCAACTGGCACAGGTTGATGGGGTTATTATTCCAGGAGGAGAGAGCACTACTATAAATAAGTTATTAAAAGAATACAATTTTAAAGAAGCTCTGGATAAATTTTACGGGGAAGGAAAGCCCATATTTGGAACCTGTGCTGGAATGATATTAATTGCAAAGGAAATACATGGTGAAGGTAAAGGTCTGGGATATATAGATATTAATGTAAAAAGAAATGCTTACGGACGCCAGATAGACAGTTTTGAGGAAATGATATATATAAATTTTGATGGTGATAAAAAAGATAAAAGGAGATTCAAATCAGTATTTATAAGAGCACCCCGGATATTAAGTACGGGGAGAAATGTCAGGATAATGGCAGAGTTTGATGGTAAAGCTATACTTGTAAAAGACGGCAACGTTATGGCAAGTACTTTTCATCCCGAATTGACCGAGGATACCGGTTTGCACAGGTATTTTGTAAATATGATAAAAAAGTATAAAGAGGGGATTTGATATGTCTGGGCATTCAAAATGGCATTCAATTAAGCATAAAAAGGCAAAAGAAGATGCAAAGAGAGGAAATATATTCGGGAAGTTGAGCAGGAATATAATTGTTGCGGTAAGAGAGGGCGGCGGAAGTGACCCGAAGGATAATATTAACCTTGCAAATGCAATCGCTAAAGCTAAAGAGTATAATATGCCCCAGAGTAATATAGATAGGGCAATTAAAAGAGGAACCGGGGAGATAGAGGGAGAGAATTATGAAAGCATTATTTATGAGGGGTACGGTCCCGGGGGTATAGCATTAATAATTGAGGTTATGACAGAAAACCGTAATAGAACTGCTTCTGATATCAGGAATATTTTAAGTAGATATAATGGGTCACTTGGTGAAAATGGAAGTGTGAGCTGGCAGTTTGAAAGAAGCGGCATAATAATAGTGGAAAAAAATGAAGTAAAAAATGAAGAAGAATTTATGTTAAATATGATTGATGCCGGTGCTGAAGATATTGATGAGGACGATGGTTTATATGAAATAAGGACATCTCTGAATGAATTCATAAATGTTAAGGAAGCTCTTACTAAAAGAAAAATAAATATTAAATCAGGTGAACTTGCTTTTGTACCTAAATCTACGATTAAACTTTCAAAGGAAGATGGTGCTAGATCGCTGAAGCTTATCAATGCACTTGATGACCATGATGATGTACAGAATGTTAGCACAAATCTGGAAATATCAGATGATATGTTAGATGATATGTAACTAAAAAGTATATTTATTTAAATATGACAGATAAAAAAATTAGAATACTTGGTATAGACCCCGGGCTCGAGACCACAGGAGTAAGCGTGCTTGATATAATAAAAGGTGAGTATCACCCCCTGTATTCAGGTTGTATAATAACAGAGAGATCTAAACCTATATTTGAAAGACTGGAGAAAATTTATCTGGAACTTGATAAGTTAATAAAAAAATACTGCCCTGATTGTCTTGCTATTGAGGAAATTTTTTTTAATATGAACGCAAAAAGTGCTTTGGATGTTGGACAGGCAAGGGGTGTTTCCATCCTGGCAGGGAGCATTAATAAAATAAGGATATATGAGTATACTCCTCTTGAAGTAAAACAGGCTGTGGTTGGTTACGGGAGGGCAAACAAAAAACAGATTAAGTATATGTTAAAAATTATTTTAGGAGTTAATGATAGTTTTTTTCCTTCAAGGGATGATGCCTGGGATGCAATGGCAATATCTGTCTGTCATGCTAATTTTAGAAAATTTAAACAAAATTTAGAGAATATAAAAAATATTTAATTTTTTTATGATTTCAAAAATATTTGGAAAGATAATAAAAAAGTCTCCCTCAAACGTTATAATACAGACAGGAGGAATAGGTTTTGAGGTATTGATTTCATCCAGAACTTTTGAGAAAATTCCCGAAGCTGGTTCGGAGGTTGAACTTGATATTTACACCCATGTTCGTGAAGAAGAATTAAAGCTGGTTGGTTTTCTGGATACTGAAAATAAAGATTTTTTCTTAAAATTGATAGGTGTTTCGGGAATATCCATTAAAATAGCTTTAAGTGCACTCTCTATTTACAGTGCGCAGGAAATTAAGAAAATTATTACAGAAAGAGAAGTAGATCTATTAAGAAGAGTGCCGGGGATTGGTCTTAAGCTTGCAGAAAGAATGATAGTGGAACTAAAGGATAAAATAGAAGAAGATAAAATGGCTCTGGTTAGAGGAGCCGGTGCAGAAGAAAATAAGAAGCTGTATGAAGTAAAGCAGGCCCTTAAAACACTTGGTTACGGCACAAATGAGATAACAAGAGCCCTATCAAGAATGGATGCTGATATTATTGAGAAGGAAAAAACTGAAAATATATTAAAAATGGCGCTAAGGGAAATATAATAAAATAATTAAGTGGCTAAAATGGATGAAGTAAATACCGAGAATAATGATATAAATCCAAAACATCTGAAGGTTGATACAGAGCTTGATAAAAGCCTGAGACCACGGGAAATATCAGAATTTATCGGGCAGGAAAAAATAATAGATAATCTTTTAGTTTTTATAAAATCTGCCAAAAAAAGAAAAGAGCCTCTGGACCATGTGATTTTATCAGGTCCGCCCGGTCTGGGCAAAACATGCCTAGCTGAAATAATTGCCAATGAACTAGGGGTTGGCTTCAGAGTTACCTCAGGACCGGCTATAGAAAGAGCGGGTGACCTGGCTGCCATACTGACCAATCTGGAAAAATTTGATGTTTTATTTATTGATGAAATCCACAGATTAAATAGAAGCGTGGAGGAAATCCTTTATCCGGCAATGGAAGATTATAAACTGGATATAATAATCGGGAAAGGCCCTTCGGCAAAATCAATCAGAATTGATATTGAACCCTTCACTATCATCGGGGCAACAACACGAATAGGATTGGTTGCGCCTCCCTTAAGAGACAGGTTCGGGGTAAATTTGAGGCTGGATTATTATAATAAAGAGAATATAGTAAAAATTATTAACCGATCAGCAGCAATACTCGGTATAGAAATAACCGGAAAAGGTGCCGAAATTATTGCTGGAAGAAGCAGGGGTACTCCAAGAATAGGGAACAGGTTGCTGAGAAGGGTAAGAGATTACGCGCTTATGTACAGTAACAGTGTAGTAGATGAAGAAATAGCCGAGAAAGCTCTGGGGAGACTTGATATAGATAAGCTGGGCCTTGATGTAGTTGACAAAAAAATATTAAATGCCCTGGTAATAAAATTTAACGGGGGTCCGGTAGGAGTGGGGACTATAGCTGCTTCAGTAGGAGAAGAAGCGGATACCATAGAAGATGTTTATGAACCGTATCTTTTACAGCTTGGATTTGTAAAAAGGACATCCAAAGGCAGGGTTGCCACAGGCAGAGCCTTTAAGTATCTGGGAATAGGCAGAGAAAGAAACCCCGGCTTTTTTGATAGTATATCCAGAGATGAAGACTGAACTATTTGATTACGAACTTCCTCAAAAATTCATAGCCCAGGTGCCATTATCCAAAAGAGATAATTCAAAACTTTTAGTACTTGATAAAAAATCAGGCAGTATAGGGCATGATTTTTTTTATAATATCCACTCATATTTTAAGAAGGGGGACGTGCTTGTTGTAAATGAAAGCAGGGTAGTGAGGTGCAGGTTGAAGGGCAAAAAAGAAAAAACCGGGGCAAATATTGAATGTTTTGTTTTAAATAAGTTAAATGAAAATGAATATCTGGGTTTAATCAGACCTTCAAAGAGGGTTAAACCCAATGATAAGGTTATTATAGGGGAACACTTTTTTATAGTTAAGTCAAAATTAGATTATGGAAAGGCAGTAGTAAAATTTGATTTACCTGCAGAGGATATTTTTGATGAATATGGCGAGGTTCCATTGCCGCCTTATATTAAAGATACCGGTATTAAAGAGGAGAATTATCAAACTGTTTATGCAGACAAAAAAGGTTCCAGAGCTGCTCCAACTGCGGGACTGCATTTTTCTAAAAAGTTAATTAAAAAATTAAAAGATAACGGGGTAGTAATCGCAAAGTTGAGGCTGGATATAGGTATTGATACTTTCAGGCCAATAGTGGTGGGGGATGTAGAAAAACATAGCATACACAGTGAAAATTATTTTATTGAGGAACGTGAGGCAAAAAAAATAATGGATGCAAAAAGTAGAGGAAGCAAAATTATTGCAGTCGGCACCACTGTAGTAAGGGCTCTTGAAACTTTAATGTTAAAATATGGAAAAATAAAAGGAGAAAATGGATGTACCGATATTTTTATTTATCCAGGGTATAATTTTAAAGCTGTTGACTGGCTAATTACCAATTTTCATCTTCCCAGGTCTACTCTTATTGTAATGGTATCTGCATTTGCAGGAAGAAAGAATATTTTAAGAGCTTACAATGAGGCTAAAAAAAACAGTTATAGGTTCTACAGCTTTGGAGATTGTATGCTTATAAAATAAATAAGCTTTAAATGAAAAAACATATATTCATGTTTTAATAAGTCTATTTTGTTATGGAAGAGGTTTCAGGGTATTAAAGCGATTATATTATTAAATCCGTTATATTTATTGATTGTCAAAAGAAAAATTTCTGCTTTTTAAAACTTTTATGCAAGCGTCTACTACCATAGGATCATAAAGTTTTCCTTTATTTTTTCTTATCTCATCTATGGCTTCATCCATTCCTCTGGCAGGTCTGTAAGGTCTGTGGGAAGACATTGCTTCTACTACATCTGCAACTCCAATAATTTTTGCTTCCGGAATTATGTCTTTTCCTTTTAAACCCTTAGGGTATCCCGAACCGTCTTCTCTTTCATGGTGCTGTAAAATTATCTCTGCGACAGGATACCGGAAATCTATTTTTTTGACAATTTCAGATCCAACACCGGGATGGGTCTTTACTATATTAAATTCTATTTCAGATAGTTTACCCGGTTTTGAAAGGATAGAGGGGGGGATATTTATTTTGCCTATATCATGTAACCGTGCTGCTATTTCAATAGATCTAATTTTTTTCTCATCAAATTTTAATTCTTTTGCTATTTTTACAGCCAGTGTGGTTACTCTTTTCTGATGGCCTGCTGTATAGGGATCCCTGGTCTCAACTATTGATGATAGAGTATATATGGTATCATCCAATGCTTTTTCCAGCCTGTCAAATGTTTCTTTTCGTTCAGTAATATCAACAAAATTACCCAGAATATATTTTATTTTTTCACCGCTTTTTATAGAGCGCTCTACAGCATTGACCCAGAATTTTTTTCCATTCTTATTTACAAATGGCAATTCAATGTTGTTTATCCCTCTGGTTATAACTTTTTCAATGCTTTTAGTATAGGTATCTGTCATATCTTTTATCCAGTAAGGACGGGGCGGCCTGCCGCCAATTATTTCTCTTGAAGAAAAACCGGTTAATTTTTCAAATGCGGGGTTGATGTATTCCATAGTCTTATCAGTACTCATAACGTAAATAGGAGATGTAGAATTATCAAGAATACTTTTATTGAATTCCTCACTATCTTTTAGCTTTTTTTCTATTTTTATAAAGTCGGTTCTATTAGTAATTATTATCTGGATTCCAGTAATTTTTTTATTCTTTTTAATCAGTGATGTCCTGACTTCTCCTGTAAAAATTTTCCCGTTTTTATGTTTCCAGTTTAGTAGCATGGGTTTTATATTTTTACCGAGAATAAGTCTGGTAAAAATATTAATATATCCCGGTATGTCTGATGTCCGGAGCGTTTTTAATTTTGTAAAATGCTTTCCAACAAGGTCTTTCCTCTTAAAACCTGTAAAATCAAGCACGGTATCACTAATATCGGTTATAACCCCCATGTTATTTACGACAGCGATGCCAACAGGAGATGTTTCAAAAATAAGCCTGTATCTTTCCTCACTTTCTTTATATGATTCTATGGCCTGTTCCTCCCTGGTTATATCTCTTACATAGCCTTCAAGCAATATAAGGTCGCTTGGAGGGAAAAGAAGGACCCTGGAGATTTCAGAGACCCATTTTACTTTATTTTTAGCGGTAATTATGCGGTATTTAAGATTAATTTTTCTGTTTTCTTTGACAGCTTTTTTTAGTTGACTTATAACCATATTTTTATCTTCGGGATGAATGATGCGCCTGTAGGCTATTTTGTTATTTATTATTAAATCTGAAGGTTTGTAGCCGGTTATATTAATGCAGGCTTCGCTTATAAATTCAATGGTACGATTATTATCATTTCTGCAGCAAAATACCATACCTGGAAGGTCATTAATCATGGGAGAATGAAAGAGTGGATTATTTTTTATTATATCTCTTACATGTCTATCTTTATTTTTAATTTTTTCCAGGCTTAAAAGTTCTTCATGTAGCATGATATGAAAATTTTTAAATTGTTCTACCATATCAGATGTATTAGGAGCTATACCTGGAATTATAAAGGGTGGTCCAGCAGGCATTTTATTACTGGTGTAAGTTTTTTCCCTGGAATGCTTCATACCCTGTAATTTATGAATTATAAAGTTTAAAATTTAATACAGATATTTTTATATTATACTTTAAATAAAAAAATAAAAAAAATTAAAAATGGTTTGTCAATATTACAAATTTTATTAATTTAAATTAATAAAAAACTAACAGTTGATAAATATAATCATTAACCATAATCCTGTAACTTTTTATTATTTTTTAATATATATTCAATACACTTTATATTTTTAATATAACTTATATAATTATTTAAAAACCGTTGAGCTGTTTGAAGCATTATCTCATGTATAAACCCCGAGTAGGTGAGTACAGGCCGGTGGGAAAGGTATATTATTGAAGGGAAAGATTAAAATTAAGATTTAATGATAATAGTTTTTTATACAGCAGCGGTTTTTAGCAAGGTGGTAAAAAAATACAGGTAATAAATAAGGAAGTGCATCTATAAAGAAACCGGAGGTAAATTTTGGTTGAGACTATAGTATGGCTGATAATAATATTTCTTGCCAGGATTGTTGATGTAAGTCTTGGAACCCTGAGAGTGAATATGATAATAAGGAGAAAAAAGACCATAGCAGCTCTGGTGGGTTTTGTAGAAGTAACCATATTCATATCCATTATAGTAAGAATAATTAAAGATATAGATAATATATATGGGATTATTGCTTATAGTGCAGGTTTTGCTGTGGGAACTGTTGTGGGGATAATAATATCGGAGAAGCTATCACGTGACCTGGTAAGCATTAATATTATTTCCAGAAAACATAATGCAGAGATTAAAGAATTACTTTCAAGGGAAAATTTTGGCTTTACCTGTTACAAAGGTGCCGGAAGGCAGGGAGAGGTAGAGATAATAAATGTTGTTTGCAGCAATGCTGTTCTTCCGGGGTTGAATAAAATGGTACATAAGCAGGACCCCGGGGCTTTTGTGGTATGCTATATGCTGGATAGAATAAGGGGAGGCTTTATAAGGGGTTTAAAGAAAAAGTAATAAATTATTTTTATTTAATAAATTATTGCTTGGGCTGTATTTGCTTAAATAAATAGTTTTATGGATTTTTAAAGTTTAACCGTATACATTAATTATAAAATTATAAAATCATTCATAAAAGTAAAATAATCTCTTAATTTAAAACCTTTGCTATAATGGCCGAAGATAAATTGGAAATATAGCAGGTAATAAAAAAATTAAAATTTATTTGTTAATGGAAAATATACGGGAATTAAAAGGAAGTAAATTATAAAACATGGCTTTTTTTGAGATTGCGGGCAGAGATGAAAAATCCAGCGCAAGAGCAGGAACAATAACCACAAAAAGGGGCACAATAAATACCCCGGTTTTTATGCCAGTGGGAACTAAAGCAGCAGTTAAAGCGGTTACAAGTGAGCAGCTTTATAAACTGGGATGTGAGATTTTACTGGGAAATCTCTATCACCTTTACCTTCAACCCGGGATTGAAGTTATAGAAAAAGCCGGGGGACTTCACAGGTTTATGAACTGGAAGAAAAGTATATTAACTGATAGTGGCGGGTTCCAGGTGTTCAGTCTGAGCAGGATAAGAAAAGTTGTAGATGATGGAGTTGAATTCAGGTCCATAGTGGATGGCTCAAGTCATTTTTTTACTCCGGAAAATGTAATAAAAATGCAGCAGAAGATAGGATCCGACATAATTATGGTTCTTGATGAATGCATACCATTTAACGATGATTACAATTATACTCTTGAAGCGGCGAAAAGGACTATCCGGTGGGCAGAATTGTCATTAAAAGCAAAAAGATTAACGGGAAATAATGAAGATAACAGGATATTTGGAATAGTTCAGGGTGGATTTATAGAAAATTTAAGAAAATATTGTGCCCGGTCAATATCTGATATGGATTTTGACGGTATAGCAATTGGTGGATTGAGTGTAGGTGAAAAAAGAGATAGAACAATTGATATTTTAAATTATACCATGGAATATGTAGATAGAAGAAAACCTGCGTATTTTATGGGGCTGGGAGACCCCATCGGCATCATAGAAGCTATAAGTAGCGGGGTGGATATGTTTGACTGCGTTATGCCTACAAGAATATCCCGAAATGGAAGTGCTTTTACTTCAGAAGGAAGAATAAATATAAAAAATAAAAAATATACTTATGACATGACGCCTCTTGACAATGAATGTGATTGTTACACCTGCAAAAATTATTCAAAATCTTATTTAAGGCACCTGTTCAGGAGCAAAGAGATACTTTCAAGCATACTTTTAACCATACACAATCTTCATTTTATTTTTAACACAGTTAACCGGGCAAGGGAATCTATACTGACCGGGAGCTTTAATGATTTCAAACATAATTTTTTGACAAAATATATGGAAAATACAAAAGTGTAGAGTTTATTGTTATATTTCTAACTTTTATATTTTTAATATTGTATACTAAAATAACTTAAGTTAAAATAGCCTATAGCCCGTGCCGGTCCAGGGTATTAGAAGTTTTTTATATTTAATTATATTATAATATTTAATTATAATTACTTTAGTTTTATATTAATGATGTATGCCGGTTTGTAAACAATATCCAGTCACAGTAGTTGTTTATAATCCTTAAAAGGACAGAAAGCGGAAAAGCGAATCTAATATATATTTGCAAAAATTTTAAAAAAGTTAATAATAGTGATATTTGGTTATTGAAAAATATTTTTTAAGGAGTGTTTATGAATTTAAAAAGAAGATTAATAAGTATTTTAGTTATTGGTATACTTATAGTTAGCCTGGGGGTTTTAAGTGCTTCATGTTACCCGATTACAACAGAAGGAGAGGCTGCAGCCGGGGGTACTGAGACTGCTGAGGAAGCAGAAGCTGGTACCATGTCCGGTATTTTTGCCAGTTACGGTACATGGATATGGCTGGCAATACTTGCGGTAGCATTTTATTTTTTACTCATAAGACCACAGAGGGTAAGAACAAAAAAAGCGCAGGATTTAATGTCCAGCCTGCAGAGGGGTGACGAAGTGGTTACCATAGGAGGGTTTTATGGAAGGATCAAAGATGTAAGAGATGATGTTATGATAATAACAATTGCCAGCGGGATAGATATAAAAATAAATAAAAGTGCTATTGCCAGAAAAGTCGCTCAACAGTAAATATGAGAAATAAAAAAATTCATATTACTATTATTATAATTTTTATTCTAATAATAGGTGTAAGTTTCTACTATATTTTTAGAGACTCAATTTCTAATTCTATAAAACTGGGGCTTGACCTTAAAGGTGGCACCCAGATTATTCTCAAACCTGTGGGAGAGGAAGCGGAAGATATAACCCCGGAAAAGCTTAACCATACCATGGATATTATAAGGGACAGGATTGATAGGCTGGGTGTATCGGAACCTCTTATTACAAAAGACCAGGTCAATAATATTGTGGTCCAGCTTCCGGGAGTAGAGGACCCCGATAGCGCAAAAGAAATAATAGGCAAAACCGCAAACCTTGAATTCCGCCTTGTCCGGGGTACTTTTGTTTCCAGAATAGATAACAGCTGGTCTATAGTTGGCATGGATTATGAAAACGGGGAACTGTTAATAGACCCCGGGGCTGAAGAAACATTATTAATTGAAGATATAAATAAGTTTTATCAGGGTGAACCTGCAATGACCGGAGGCAGATTGATAACAAACCCTGAAAGTGGTGAGATAATCCTTGTTTCCCCTAAAAGTCAAACCGGGTCTGAGGAAACTCAGGAAGAAAATGATGATTCCAAAGAATACGATTTAAACTCTGAAGAAATAATTGGTATTGTAGAATACGATGATGTGACGGGAGAGCTTTTCCTTGTTAAAGAGGATAAGAAGATAGGAGAAATACTCGTTGATTCAAGGACAGGCGCTGCAACTCTGGTTGGGCCCGTACTTATAGAGGGTGACGAAGGGCTTGCAAATGCAGTAGCCGGTTATGATAATTATGGAAATATAAGAGTTGGTTTAAGTTTTAAAGGCGAAGCAGTAGAAAAATTTGGTGAAATTACAACCGGAAATATTGGAAGAAACCTTGCCATTGTACTGGATGAGGAAATTGAATCGGCACCTTATATTAATGTTCCGATAACAGACGGAGAAGCAGAAATTACAGGAATAAGCAGTATAGAAGAGGCAAAGAATATTGAACTCGTCCTGCAGACAGGGGCATTTCCCATTAACCTCAAGATAGAAGAAAGCAGCACTGTCGGCCCGACTCTCGGAATGGATTCATTAACCAGAGGGATATATGCTGGGATAGCCGGTTTTATTTTAATAATTGTCTTTATGTTCTTTTATTACCGGGGGTTCGGTATTTACTCTGCTATCGGGTTAATAATATATATTATAATTTTCTGGGGGATAATATCGGGTATAGGTGCTGCGCTCACACTCCCCGGTATAGCGGGAATTATACTGACCATAGGTATGGCGGTAGATGCGAATGTTATAATATTTGAAAGAATAAAAGAAGAGGTATTAAAAGATAAATCTCCAAGAATTGCCATAAGTGAGGGTTTCAAAAATGCAATAAGAACCATAACTGATTCCAATGTTACCACTCTAATTACGGCAGGTGCACTTTATCAGTTTGGTACCGGTCCCATTCAGGGTTTTGCGGTTACTTTAAGCATTGGTGTAGTAATAAGTATGGTGGTAAGCCTTTTATTTACCAGGTCCTTTATATTTTTAATGGCCGGAATTCCCGGGATGTCATCCCCGGCATTTTTAGGAATAAGAAGAAAGAGCGGTGAGTAAACTATATTGAAGTTTAGAAGTTATAATTTTAATTTTATAGGTAAAAAGAAAATATGGTTTTTCATATCACTTGCGGTGATACTGGCAGGAGTTATTGGATTTTTTGCCAATGGAGGGTTTAACCTGGGAATTGATTTTTTAGGCGGCTCACTTGTTGAAGTAAAATTTGAAAGAGATACCAGCACAGCCGAAATACGGGAAATCATGAGTGACATCGGGCACCAGAATATAATAATACAGAGGGTGGTAAATAATTTAATACAGACAGAATCCGACAGGTTCATTATTAGAATAAAAGTAAAAGAAATAAGAAAATCAATAACTGAAGAGGAAAAAAATGAAATACTGGATGCGCTGGATGAAAAAATAGGAGTTGAAGGGCAACTTCTACAGGATAGAGATGTAGACCCGGGTTTTGGGAATATACTTATATTGAATGCATTAAAAGCAATTGCCATAAGTATTGCAGGAATCCTGATATATGTATGGATTAGATTTGAATTCAGGTTTGGAGCAGTGGCAATTGCAGCTTTAATTCATGATGTCCTGGTTACAGTTGGGGTGTATGCTATTTTAAACCGCGAGATTAATACCTCAACCATAGCTGCTCTGCTTACCATTATGGGTTATTCTTTAAATGATACTATTGTTGTATTTGACAGAATAAGAGAAAATAACCCGCTTACAGGAAAGTTAGGTTATAGTGAAGTAGTCAATAATTCAATAAATGCAACACTGTCAAGGTCCATAAATACTTCTATAACCACGTTATTTCCGGTAATACTGCTTCTTATAATGGGGACCACAGCGCTAAAGGATTTTGCTGTGGCTCTTACTATAGGTATAATAACCGGAACGTACTCATCTATATTTTTTGCAAGCCCAATTCTTGTGGCGTGGAACAACAGGTTCCCAAAATTTAAGAAATAAAAAATGACGGATATTCCTTCCAACTGGATATGCAGAAATAAAAGAAAACCGGATGTAAAACTTTTAAAAGAAAAAAGATACAGCACGGTTTTACTGGAACTTCTTGCCAGAAGAAATATAATAAACGGAGATGAAGTAATTTCTTTTCTTAATCCATCTCTTAAAAATCTCCGTGACCCCATGGAACTCCCCGGAATCAGTGAGGGCATAAGAAGGGTTAAAGAGGCACTGGTAAAAAAAGAGAATGTAATAATATTCGGGGACTATGATGCCGATGGGATCATAAGCGCTGCGCTCATGTATAAATTTCTAAAAGAGCTGGGGCTGAATACAGATGTATATATACCCGACAGGTTTGAAGAGGGTTACGACCTGTCAGTTGATTTTTTAAAAAGGGTAATAAGAGAAGGCAGGCATGATTTGATTATTTCAGTAGATTGTGGAACAAACTGTGTAGAGGTACAAGATTTTGTAAGAGAAAATTCATGTCCGGATATAATAGTATGTGACCATCACAATCAATCGGCTAATTTAAATAAAGTACCGGACAGGTATATAATAATTAATCCAAAACTTAAAGATTCCGGGTATAAATTTAAATATCTAAGCGGGGCAGCGGTTACTTTTAAATTTATAACCGCTATTTTAAGGAAACTTGACCATAAATTTAAGAAGAACTTTAAAAAAGATTATCTTACCTGTTTTCTGGACCTGGTTGCCATATCAACAATTGCGGATATAATGCCCCTGGTTGATGAAAACAGGATAATAGTAAAAAAGGGTCTTAAGGTTTTACAAAAAACCAGAAATAAGGGTCTTAAAAAAATGATAGATACTTTAGACGGAAAAAAGGGATATGTAGATGAATATGATATAGGATTTATAATAGCCCCAAGATTAAATGCGGCAGGTAGAATTAAAAAGGCAGAAACAAGCTTTGACCTGTTAATTAAAGAAGGGAATACCCTGGATAAAATAGTAGATAAACTTAATTCATTTAACAAGAGCAGGCAGAGGATACAGAAAGATATATTTAATGAGATAGTGGAAAATAATGACTTTAAGAGCATTATTGAAGAAAAAAGGATATTTATAGGTAAATCAAAAAACTGGAATGAAGGGGTTCTGGGAATAGTTGCTTCAAATATTGTAAAAAAGTTTAATATACCGGCTATTTTATTCAGGGAGTTTAAGGGCAGAGTTAAAGGCTCGGGGAGAAGTATAAATAAGTTTGATTTATATGAGAATTTAAATAAATTAAGTAATCTGTTTGATAGTTTTGGGGGGCACAGACTGGCATGCGGTATAAGCATGAACGTCATAAATTATGAAACTTTTTATGAGAGTCTGGTAAAAATTGCCAGCAATACTTTAAAAATAGATGATATTGAGAAAATAAACATTTATGATGTTGAGATAAATTTTAAACATATAAGTAAAGGAATACTGAGAGATATTAATTTACTTAAACCATTTGGGAATGAAAATCCCGGACCCGTGTTTTTAACCAGAGACTGCGTTATAGATGATTTTTCTTACCTGTCAGAAGGGAAGCATATCAGGTTAAAACTTAAGCAAAATGGGATAATAACAGATGCAATGTTATTCGGGGCGGATGAAAGGATAAAAGAAAAAATATTAAAAAATAATAAAATCAGTATTTTATATAGAATTGAGGAAAATAACCGGGGCAATTTTGGGACTACAGGGCTTGTTATTATTGACTTATTTTAGGGAATTAGAAAATGTTTTATAATAATGTTTATAAATTTAAATAATTAATAAAAATTTCGGCGAAAATGGGTTTAAAAGTAAATAATAAATCAAAAAATATAAATACGGACCTCATATATAAGAAATTAATAAGCAGGATAAAATCTTATAATCCTGATGTGGATGAGGAGCTGCTGAATAAAGCCTACCAGACGTCAAAGAAATATCATAAGAACCAGTACAGGAAATCAGGCGAACCCTACATAGTTCATCCGCTTGAGGTTGCGGGAATACTTGCTGATATTGAACTGGACCAGGTTTCTATTGTTTCGGCAATTTTACATGATGTTATAGAGGATACGGATTACAGCCTGGAAATGGCCAGAAAGGAATTTGGACAGAAAATTGCCAATATCATAAACGGGGTAACAAAATTAGATAAAATTGTTTTTGACAGCAAGGAAGAACAGCAGGTAAACAATATAAGAAAAATGATAATTGCTATGTCTGAAGATGTCAGGATAATACTTGTAAAGCTTGCCGACCGCCTTCACAATATGAGGACATTGCATTTTCTGGATGAGGAAAAGAGAAGAAAAAATTCCACAGAAACCCTTGAAGTCTATGCTCCTATCGCTCACAGGCTGGGTATTTACCAGATAAAATCAGAGCTGGAGGATTTGAGTTTTGAATATCTTTATCCGAGGGAATATTCAAAAATAAAAAATATGTTTGATGAAAAGCTGGAAGAAAGGAAGCTTCTTATAAAAGAGGCCATAAAGATAGTAAATAAAAAGTTAAAAGAGGTAAATATTCCTGTTGATATAAGCGGAAGAATAAAAACTTATTACAGCGTATATAATAAAATTACCAGGCAGAATAGAAAGTTTGAAGATATATACGATATAATAGCAATAAGGATTATAGTTAATGATGTAAAGAGCTGCTATGCAGTGCTGGGAATAATACACTCATTATGGAAACCGGTTCCGGGAAGATTCAAAGATTTTATTGCAAATCCCAAGTTTAACATGTACCAGTCTCTTCATACCACAGTCATGGGTTTAAAGGGCAAGCCTCTTGAAATACAGATAAGAACTTTTGAAATGCATAAATTTGCAGAGTATGGTATTGCGGCTCACTATAAGTATAAGGAAGGCAATATAAAAAAGTTAAGTGATTTTGATAAAAGGGTTGCATGGATAAGGCAACTGCTGGACTGGCAGAAAGAGCTAAAGGACCCGCGTGACTATATGGAGTCTCTTAAACTTGATTTATTTGAAGAAGAAGTTTTCGTGTTTACTCCTAAAGGGAAAGTTATAAATCTACCGAGAGGGGCCACTACTATAGACTTTGCCTATCAGATACATACTGATATCGGGCACAATATCATAGGTGCAAAGATAAATGGCAGGATGGTTCCCATAGAAACCATTCTTGAAAATGGTGATATAGTAGAGATAATTGTATCAAGAAATAAGAAAGGACCCAGCAGGGACTGGCTTAATATAGTAAAAACTTCACGGGCGCGAAATAAAATAAAACAATGGTTCAGCAAAGAACAAAGACAGGAAACGTACAATAAAGGCAGAGATATAATGCTGAAGGTTTTAAGGAAGAACAGCCTTTCTTTCAAGAGTGTCCCCATGGAAGTTTTTGATGAAGTTGCGGGGGAAATGAACTTTGAAAAGGTGGACAGTCTTTTCAGGAACATTGGTTCACGCAGAGTGTCGGCACACCAGGTTTTTACCAGAATAGTAAAGAAACTGAATCAGAAAGAAACAGAGAAAGAATTAACTATTGAAGACATTCACAGTAAAGAACTGCAGGGAAAGGAAAGCACAGGGATAAGGGTCAGGGGAATGGAAAAAGTGCTGGTGACCATAGCAAAATGCTGTAATCCTGTGCCGGGTGATAAGATAGTAGGATACATAACAAGAGGAAAGGGTATCTCTGTTCACAGGGCTGACTGCACAAATATAAGCACCCTGATGAATAGCGAAAAGCAAAGATTTATAGAAGTTGAATGGGATAAGAAAGCTCCATATAAATTTAATTCCGAAATACAGATTGAAGCGCTTGACAGGACTAAATTGCTTCGTGACATAACAAATGTTATTAGTGAATATGATTTAAATATAGTAAGTGCCAACACTCTGAGGGTTAATAAAAGCGGACATATTAAATTCAGGTTTTTAATAGAGATTAATAATAAATATATTTTAAAAGATGTTATTAATAACCTGAAACAGGTAGATTCAGTTTATGATGCTTACAGGGTTTTGCCCAGAAAGTAGAAAGCTACATTGATTTTAAAAAGATTGGAATTAGGGGTTTTAAAAGCTAACTGTTATATTTTATCACTGGATTCTGCAAATGTGATAGTAGACCCGGGCGGAGATTTTGACACTATAAAAAAAAATCTTAACTATTACAATATAAAACCTGATTTTATATTAAATACCCACGGTCATTTCGATCATATTGGAGCCGTTGATGATATAATTGGATATTACAATATTCCTTTTTATATACACGAGCTTGAGGAACAAATTATAACAGATCCCGGGAAGAATCTTTCTTCATTTTTTGGAAGAAATGAATTATCATTAAAAATTTATGATTTAATAAAAGATTCGGATTATAAGTATTTTAAGGATCTGGGTATTGAAATTATAAATGTCCCGGGTCATACGCCCGGAAGTGTAATGTTTAAAATAGATAACTTTCTTTTAACCGGAGATTTAATTTTTAAAGGTGCAATGGGAAGGATAGATTTACCGGGAGGAGACATACAGCAGATAAGGGATTCACTAAGAAAATTAAAAAAAATGGACGGGAGTTTGACAATATATCCTGGTCATGGCGAAAAAAGCACCATTGAATACGAAATAAAAACAAATTATTATCTTAAGGGTAAGTTCTTGGGTGAAAGAAATTAAAAATGGAATATTATTAAAAAGGTGATTTATTTTGAAAATAAATTCTCCAAGAGGAACGGCAGATTTATACGGTGAGAATATAGATTACAGGAATTTTGTTATAGATACTGCCCGCCAGGTATTTAAGGTTTTTAACTATAAAGAAATAATAACTCCTACTTTTGAGTATACCGGGGTATTCAGTAGAAGTATAGGAGAAGTTACTGATATTGTTCAGAAGGAAATGTATACGTTCCAGGATAAGAAGGGAAGGTCGCTGACCCTGAGACCTGAAGGGACAGCATCTATAGCCAGGGCTGTTATAGAGAATAAACTGTTATTTGAAAATATTCCGTTAAAGGTTTTCTATATTGGTAACATGTTCAGGTATGAAAGGCCCCAGAAGGGCAGAATGAGAGAGTTCTGGCAGCTTGGAGTAGAATCTATTGGCACCGATAACCCGCTTATAGATGCAGAGGTTATATGGATTTTGAATTCTTTTTTTGAGAAACTGGGATTTAAGAAGCTGGTACTCAAAATAAATAGTATAGGATGCAGTGAATGCAGGGAAAAATTTCTTTTTGAGTTCAAAAAATATCTGAAGCCGGAGATAGGTAAACTGTGCACTGACTGTCAGAAGAGGTTTGAAAAGAATGCTCTCAGGATATTTGATTGTAAGAAAAGTGGCTGCAGGAGTGTATTAAAGAAAGCACCTTCAATTTTTTCTTATTTATGTCCTGGATGCAGGAAGAATTTTGAGGATGTTTTAAAATATCTGGAAGCTCTTGATATAAATTACAGGATTGACGAAAGCCTTGTCAGGGGTTTTGACTATTACACAAGAACAATTTTTGAAATAATATCAGAAGACCTCAATAGTGCGCAGAATGCCCTGGGCGGTGGAGGAAGATATGATAATCTACTGAAACAGCTGGGTGGCCCGGATTTACCGGCAACAGGGTTTGCCGTTGGAATTGACCGGACAATTATGCTGATGAAGCAGCTAAATTTAAAGGTTGAGAAAAATGAAGAAAAGGCAAGAATTTATTTAATGGCAATGGATAAGAATTGCAAGCTTTATTCTTTAGATATTTTAAGGTATCTGAGGGAAGAGAAATTTATATGCGATATAAATTTTAATAAACGGAGTTTGAAGAAAGAGATAAAATGGGCTGGCGAGAATGATTATGATTTTATTTTCATAATTGGAGAAGATGAAATTAAAAATGGTTCTATTACCATAAAAGATATTAAAAAGTACAGCCAATACCAGGTTAGCTGGGAGAATGAAAAGGAAAAAATAAAAAAGATTATAGGAGCTTGATTATGGTTAATTCTGTATTCAGTACAGGCATGAGAACAGACCTGTGCGGAGAAATAGATAAAGCGTATAAAGGTAAAGAGGTTACTTTAAGTGGCTGGGTTAATAAAAGAAGGGACCACGGAAAGTTAATATTTGTAGACTTAAGAGATTTTTCAGGAGTGGTTCAGCTAATTTTTGATTCTAAAATAAATAAAAATTCTTATTTAATGGCGAGGGAAATAAGGAATGAATATGTTATTAAAATAACCGGTAAAGTTAGGATGAGGTCAAAAGACACGGTTAACCTTTCTATATCAACAGGTGAAATAGAAATAGTTGTAGAGGATGTAACTGTTTTTAGCGGGTCAAAAACGCCCCCCTTTATGATTGAAGATAGAAATAAAGTGGAAGAAAATGTCAGGCTGGAGTACAGATATATTGATTTAAGATCAAAAAAAATGCAGGAGAATATAAGATTGAGGCATAAAATAACTGCTGCTGCACATGATTATTTTAATTCCAGGGGATTTTTAGAAATAGAAACCCCTGTACTGGGAAAAAGCACTCCTGAAGGAGCGCGGGATTTTCTGGTACCTTCGAGATTAAATCCCGGCAAGTTTTATGCTTTGCCCCAGTCCCCACAGCTATTTAAACAGATACTCATGTTTTCTGGTTTTGACAGGTGCTACCAGATTGCAAGATGTTTCAGGGATGAAGATTTAAGGGCGGACAGGCAGCCTGAATTCACGCAGATAGATTTAGAGATGACTTTTGTGGAGGTGGAAGACGTGATAAGGATAATAGAAGGTTTATTTAATTATTTATTCAAAACGGTATTTGGAAAAGAAATAGAATCTTCTTTTAAAAGAATAACATGGAAAGATAGTATGGAAATTTATGGCACAGATAAGCCCGATTTAAGGTTTGGTCTTGATATAAAAGATATCTCAGGAATATTTAAAAAAAGTGGGCTGAAGATTTTCAGTAACACATTAAAAAAGGATGATGGCGTTATAAGAGGGATAGTAATTGATGACTGTCCTACTCTTACCAGAAAGGATATTGATGATATTGTAGAGATGGCAAAAAAGAGCGGGGCCGGAGGGCTGATATGGATTAAAATTGGTAAAAATCTGGATTTTCAGTCACCGGTAGCAAAGTTTCTTTCTGAAAAAGAAAAAAAAGATTTAATTAAAACTTTAAGCTTAAAAGAAAATAATCTACTACTGATAATTGCTGATAAATACATGGTGGCCTGCAGGAGTCTCGGTATTAT
Organism: uncultured Actinomycetota bacterium; assembly: GCA_964601205.1. Taxonomy (GTDB): domain Bacteria; phylum Actinomycetota; class Humimicrobiia; order Humimicrobiales; family Humimicrobiaceae; genus JAQVEM01. The sequence continues at coordinate 48,733 of CAZRML010000014.1, forward strand.
AAGAAATCATGTTGCGCATAAGCTAAAATTAGTGAATGAAGACAGCTTCAATTTTATATGGGTTTATGACTTTCCACTATTTGAGTGGGACGATAGAGAAAAGAGGATAAGTCCCGTTCATCATCCATTTACAAAACCTGATGATAACACAGCAGGTTATCTTGATAAAGATCCTTTAAAAGTGAAATCGGAAGCCTATGATATTGTATTAAACGGGGAAGAAATAGGAGGAGGCTCTATAAGAATAAATGATGCGGATTTACAAAAAAAGATTTTTAAAATTCTTAAGATAGATGAAAAAAGAGTAGAAGAGAATTTCGGGTTTTTTGTCAGGGCAATGGAATATGGTATTCCTCCACACGGAGGTATTGCCCTGGGAATGGACAGACTGGTTATGCTATTAGGGAAACTTGAAAGCATCAGGGAGGTTATAGCATTTCCCAAGACACAGTCAGCAGTATGCATGCTTACAGGCTCACCTTCTGTTGTCAGCGGGGAACAGCTAGAGGAAGTTCATATTAACATTACGGAGGAAGAAAAATAAAGAAAATAAGTATTGCTGCAGTGTTAATTTGTGATTTATTGAATAAACTTTTTAATTATGATAACATCATGCCGGGTACTCTGTTTATGTCGTAACTAAAGTTTAATTTTTGTGCCAACAAATTTACATTGGAAGCCCGGTCTTTGATTGTAGCATAAATGCCCGCTCCAAGCGGGACTTATAAAACAGTCAGGAGGGCATCCACCTGCAGAGCGCAGGGCGCAAAAAACTTCCTGTAGTTACGAGTAAATGGAGTATCCGTTTTGTTTAAAATATTGATAGTTTCCGGGTTTTAAAATTTAATTCTTATGGATGTAAGAGAAATTTTTTTAGAATATTTTGAGAAAAAAGGCCATATGGTATTACCATCCTCGGGCCTTATACCGCATAACGACAGGAGTGTACTCCTGACTACAGCAGGAATGCAGCAGTTTAAACCATACTTTCTTGGTGTAAAAAAACCACCTTCAAAAAAAATTGTTACGGTTCAGAAATGTTTCAGAACCAGCGATATAGACAGTGTTGGTTACACGGATAAACATCTTACTTTTTTTGAAATGCTGGGTAATTTTTCGTTTGGTGATTATTTTAAAAAGGAAGCAATAAATTATTCTCTTGATTTCCTTTTAAATATATTAAAAATTCCTGCAGACAGGTTAAAGGTGGCAGTTTTCAAGGGGAACGACGATATACCTGCTGATTTAGAATCGGTTAAATACTGGAAAGAGTCCGGGATAACCGGTGATAAAATATACAGGTTCGGAAAGGATGACAACTTCTGGGGCCCTGCAGGAGATACCGGACCGTGCGGCCCCTGTTCAGAGATATATTATGATTTCGGGGAAGAATATGGCTGTGGTAAAAAAACCTGCAGTCCTAAATGCGACTGCAATAGATTTCTTGAAATCTGGAATCTTGTTTTTACACAGTATAATTATGATGGTAAAAAATATAAGGAGCTTCCGCAAAAAAATATAGATACCGGCATGGGACTGGAAAGAATTACGGCTGTTCTTGAGGGCGTTCCTTCTGTTTTTAAAACATCTTTATTTATAGAAATAATAAGGAAAATAAAAGAATTATCCGATAAAAATAGCAGGGTAAACAAACCGGAATTTGATAGAAGTCTTAGAATAATAGCGGATCACATAAGGGCAATATACTTCTTAATTTCTGATGGTGTGGTACCTTCAAATGAGAAGAGGGGCTATATTCTGAGGAGGATAATAAGAAGATGTATCAGGTTCGGCAGATTGATAGGAATAAAAGATTATTTTTTAAATGAAATAGGTGAAGTAGTTATAAATAAGTATTCAAAATGGTATCCGGAACTTCTGGAGAAAAAAGATTTTTCTTTTAACCTGGTAAGCGATGAAGAAAAGAGATTTACAAGAACCTTAAAGGAGGGGAATAAGGTTTTGGTCCAGAAAGTTAAGGAAATAAAGAAAGCTAAAGGAAAATATATCAATCCGGTTGATGCGTTCAGATTATATGATACATACGGGTTTCCGGTCGAGCTTACAGGAGAAATATTATCTGAGAATAAAATAAAAATTGATTTAAATAAATTTAACCGGTATTTAAAAGAGCATACCAAAAAATCAAAGGGTAAGGGTTCGCCCGGCATTAAAGTAAATAAAGACATAGAGCTCTATGGCCCTTTAAGTAAAGAAGTGAAAGTAGAATTTTTAGGATATAACATGAGTAACCTGAAGACTGTAATTGAAAAAATAATAAAAGTTGACAGTAGTGGAAATAAAAAATTTGCCCAGCAGCTAATTGAGGGAGAAAAAGGTGAAATAACTTTAAGAAAGACCCCATTCTATGGAGAAAAAGGGGGACAGGTCGGTGATAGGGGCATCATAAAAAAAGATAGTAATATATTTAAGGTGACAGGCTGTTTTATACCTGTAGAGGGGATTTATACCCATAAAGGTAGTATTGAAAAAGGTAAATTGAAAGTGGGAGATGAAATATTAGCAGAGGTTGATACTAAATTCAGAAAAAATGTAAGCAAAAACCATACCGCAACCCATATTCTTCACTGGGCCCTGAAAAGCATATACGGTAATGAGGTAAAACAGGCCGGTTCTTTTGTTGGAGAAGATAGATTTAGATTTGACTACTCCATCTATAATGCTCCATCAGAAAGCGATATAAAAAAAATAGAAGCCATGGTAAATGAAAAGATACAGAAAGATGATCCTGTCAGATGTTATGAGACTACCAGGGAATATGCAGGGGAGATAGGCGCAATAGCCTTATTTGATGAAAAATATGGCAGGTTTGTAAGGGTGGTTGAAATAAATAGTTACAGCAGGGAGCTCTGCGGGGGCATTCATGTAGGGAGGACCGGTGAAATAGGTTTATTTAAGATTATTTCTGATTCAGGTACGGGAGCCAATTTAAGAAGAATAGAGGCACTGACCGGTATACATGCTTACAGATATCTTGAGAAAAAAGACGAGATACTGAATAAAATTTCGTCCGGTCTTGAAGTTGAAGATAGCAGGATACCCGAAGCCATTGAAAAGTTGAAAGACAACATAAAGAAAAAAGAAAATGAATTATTATTGCTTAAAATGAAGGTCGCAAAGAGGGAAATAATTGAAAAGTCAGGATTCAGGCCTTCGGATAACGGTTTGAAGATAATTGATTATGATTTTTCAAACTCTGATTTATTATATGATATGGGGATAAGTGGTATAGGGAAAGTAGGAGACTGGATAATAGATTATTTCAGGGGATTAAATACTTTTTTAATTTTTGGAAGCAGAGTGAATAATAAATCTGTTTTAGTATTAAATTCAACAGGAGACCTGTCAGCCAGAGGAGTAGACTGTGGCAAAATTGCCGCCGAGATTGGTAAACAGTTAAAAGGTGGGGGAGGAGGAAAGGCTCAATATGCACAGATGGGTTTTTCCGACAGGAATACAGGAAAAGCAATTAAGATGGTAAAGGACAGGGTTTTAGACATATTAAAAGATAAATAAAAAATATGAGAATCCTTGGACTGGATATTGGAGATAAGAGAATAGGTGTTGCCGTATCAGATGAAATGGAGATTCTATCAATGCCCCTTGAAGTGATAGAAAATGATGAAAAAATAGAAGAAGAGCTTAAAGAAGTTATAAATAAATACAATATAAAGAAAATAGTTGTGGGGATACCGTATACACTTAAAGGTGAAGTCGGGAGCCAGGCTAAAAAGGTTATTGATTTTATTGAAAATGTATTGGTAAAAATGGGTATTGAGATTGATTATATTGATGAGAGGTACACTACAAAAATACCGTTAAGAAATCTTAATAAATATAAAAAAAATAATAAAAATAAACAGATTGATAAATACTCAGCGTGTATAATACTTGAGGATTATCTTAATAGAAATAAAGAGGATAAATCGTAAAAACAATTAAATGCAGTGAATAAAAATGGGATTATATAAAAAATGGATGTAAAAAATAAATATAAGAAAATTTTTATATTTATTCCGGTGGTCATATTTTTGTTTATATTATCGGTTATGGCTGTGTCCTGTAATTTTTTTGATACCGTTGAAGATAGCGAGCCCACGTCAGGGGTAGATGTTGAATTTGAGATAAAAGAAGGGATGACCTTAAAAGAAATTGCTTCTCTTCTGGAAGAAAAAAATATAGTAGACAATGCTTTCTTATTTAGATTATTTGTTGAACAGAGGGGAGAGGAGAAAAGCCTGATACCGGGAATTTATGTTATGAAGACGGGTTCTGAATATGAAGAAGTGCTAAACGGGATAACTGCAGGTACGCCGGTAGTAACTTATAAATTGGGCATTCCGGAAGGTTATACGGTAAAGCAAATAATAGACAGGACAGCCGGAGAAATACCCTTTATAGAATATGAAGAACTGGAAAGGGTAAACGATATAAGCAATTATAATTATAATTATTTGAAAGAAGCTACCAGCCTGGAGGGATTTCTGTTCCCCAAGACATATGAAATAACTATCGATTATTCCGCAAAAGATGTTATTGAAATGATGCTTGCCCAGTACCAGGTGGAGACGGTTAATCTGGATTACTCCTATGCGGTAGAGAAGGGTCTGTCAAATTATGACGTTTTGAAGATAGCTTCAATGATTGAGAGGGAAGCTTATGTTCCCGAAGAAAGAGCTTTAATTTCTGCGGTTATTCATAACAGGCTTGACATTGATATGAAACTGGATATAGATGCTATTCTCTGTTATTACCTTGATAAATGGGATGAAGGTTTAACCGAAGAGGATAAAAAAGTTGACTCGCCCTATAATACATATATGTATTCCGGCCTACCGCCCACCCCCATCTGCAATCCGGGTATTGCAGCAATTGAAGCGGCGTTAAATCCTGCTGATGTTGACTACTTATATTTTGTGGTAACTGATAGCGAAAAACATATTCATTCCTTTGCATCAAACCTACAGGAACATGAAAAAAATAGAAGCAACGCAAAATAATTTATTAAAGCCCTGCCTTGAAGAAATAAAATTATTGGATAGCCTTTTTAAAAAAGCGCAACAGAAAAAAATTCCTGTAGTTGATAAGGATACAGGAAGGTTTCTGGAAATAGTCAGCCTGATTAGAAAACCGGAAAATATCCTGGAAATTGGGTGCGGTATTGGATTTTCATCCTACTTTATAATAAAAAATTTAAAAGGAGGAAATTATACCGGCGTAGATCTTAATAAGGAAAGATTAAAAAAAGCCGAAAAATTTATAAAAGGAAAATTTCCAGGGGAAAAATGCAAATTTCTGGCGGGCAACGCATTAAAAATTATTCCGGAAATTGAACCTAAATTTGATATGATTTTTATAGATGGGGCAAAATATGAATATCTTTCTTATCTTAAAGCTGTGGAGGGTAAACTTAATCCAGGAGCATTGATTATTGCGGATAATATATTTTACAGAGGCCTGATATTTAAAAAGAAGGTAAGCGTTCATGACTGTAACAGTGTCAATGGTATAAAGGAATATATAAAATATATAAACGGAAACAAATATTTTGAAAGCTATTTTTTTGATATAGGTGATGGTATATCGGTTACAAAATTTCTGAGTGATTATTTTAAATAAAAAAATGCAAAGAGATAAAAAAATACCAGAACTTCTGGTTCCTGCCAATAATTTAAATATATTAAAATATGCGGTTAATTATGGCGCCGATGCCGTTTATGTTGGAGGAAAGAAGTTAAATTTAAGAAGCATCAGGGGTAATTTTACAGTTAAGGAATTAAAAAGGGGAGTAAGTTATGCTCATGAGTATGGAGTAAAAGTATATTTTACCCTTAATTCAATAATAAGCGAAAGTGAAATTACCGGGGCCGAAAAGTATTTAAAAAGAATAAAGGATATTGATATTGACGGAATTATAGTAGCTGATTTTGGAGCTCTGGAGCTTGTGCGTAAAATTTTACCCGGGAAGAAGATACATATGAGCACACAGATTAATTTAAATAACCACATTGCAGTAAAATTTTTTGAAAAAATAGGAGTGGAAAGAGTAAATCTTGCAAGAGAAATAAGTTTTTCGGATTTAAATAAAATTATAAGAGAAACAAATATTGAGCTGGAGATATTCATACACGGAGCATTGTGCATATCTTATTCAGGTAGATGCATGCTGAGCAAGTATATGACAGGGCGGGATGCAAATAAGGGAAGATGTGCGCAGAGCTGCAGGTGGAAATATTATTTAATGGAAGAAGAAAGACCGAATATGTTTTTTCCTATAGAGCAGTATAAAGAAGGAACATTTATTTATAATTCAAGGGATCTGTGTCTTCTGGGAAGATTAAATGAACTTGTGGATACTGGAGTCAGCGCATTTAAGATAGAAGGAAGAATGAAAACAGAAAACTATGTAAGTGTGACAACATGGGCGTACAGAAAGGCGCTTGATTATGTAAAACAGGGAATTCTTGATGATGATAAAATATCTTATCTAAAAAATGAGCTTGAAAAGTGCTCCCACAGGAATTTTACAGAAGGATTCATGTTCCTGAAAGAAAGAAGTGAACTTGAAGATAATGATAATGTTGGCTATATAAAAAAATATAGATTTATAGGTGTATACCATGATTATAGTGAGAAGCATGATGGGCCAATCATAAAGGTAAAAAATCAGTTTGTTAAGGGCGAAACAATTGATGTGCTGCAACCCTACAGGGAACCCTTAAGATTCAGTGTAAAAAAAATATTATCTGTGGCCGATGAAAGGGAAATAAAATGCGCTAATCCCAATGACCTGGTAATAATTTGCGGGCCTGGAAGGTTGGATCCCTATTCAATTTTTAGAATTAAAGCATGAATTATTTTTATTTTTGTTTTTAAAGGTTTCATGTTTTAAAAATATAATAAAATTAATATAAATCTGAGAAGTTGAAAATATAAAAATTTTTTAGTATTATTATTATAAATAAATTAAAAGATATATGACTGAAAATATTAAAACATACAGGACAGTACTGTCAGGCAGGGTTCAGGGTGTGGGATTCAGGTTCTATGTTGAGTCAGCAGCAGAAAGATATAATATTAAAGGTTATGTAAAGAATACAATTGATGGCAGAGTGGAAACGGTATGTCAGGGAAGAGAAAAAGACCTGAAGATATTCATGGATAAAATAAAAAATGGTCCTTCTTTATCATATGTAAACGAAATAAAAATTGAAGAAATTAATGATAGCAGGGAATATAATAAATTTGAAATAAAATTTTAGAAAAGTAAATGTAACAATTTAACATAGTAAAAATGTGGTTTAAAAATGATTGGTGCTAAAACAAGTGTGGTAGCTTTGATAGGAAACCCGGTGAGACACAGTCACTCTCCGGCAATACAAAATTTTTTTATAAAAAAATATTCTCTGGATGCAGTTTATCTTGCATTTGAATTCAGTGAAAAAAATTTAAAAAAAGCATTTAATGGTGCAGGGAAACTGGGGTTTGAAGGCTTGAATGTAACCATGCCCTATAAGGAAAAAATATCAGGCATGGTTGATAAAAAAGATAGTATAGCCCGGGGGACAAATTCGGTTAACACGGTAAAGTTTGATAAAAAAAAAGAAATTTCAATCGGCTTCAATACTGATGTGATGGGGTTTTTAAAACCGCTGGACAAAAAGAATTTTAGCTGGACTGAAAGCAGGTGCCTGGTGATAGGGGCAGGCGGTGCAGCAAGAAGCGCAATCTATGGGATGGTGTTAAAGAAGGTAAAGAAAATATGGGTGTATAACAGAACAAGAGAAAAGGTAAGAAAAATAATAAAAGATTTTAAAACTAATCCGGATAATTTAATAGAGCCTCTTGATAGCATATCTGAGCCGGGGGGAAAAGTTGATGACGCTGATTTAATTGTTAACTGCACGCCTGTAGGAATGAATATAAACTCTTACCGGAATTTGATACCTTTACCAGAAAAGTGTAATTTAAAAGGTAAGTTTGTATTTGATATGGTTTATGATCCTGTGGAAACACTTTTAATAAAAAAAGCCAGAAGGGAAGGAGCAGAGGCTGTAAGGGGAATTGATTTACTGGTGAACCAGGCTGCATTATCTTTTAAAATATGGTTCGGGATATTACCGGAAGATGACTTCATAGAGGAAATAAAGAACAGGATTTTAACGAGAATATCAAAAAAAGATTAAAATAATGGATATTAACAAATTAAAAAAATAATATAAAATAAATAGAACACAATAAAAGAAAAATAGATGGAGATAAGATGAACATAAATGATATTTTACTTGAGGCCATAAATGTAAATGCATCGGATGTGCATATTGTATGTGTCCTCCCCCCTATATTCAGGATACACGGAAAGCTGGTAAAGTTAGAAAAATTTGGAGATATTACTCCTGAACTGGCAGAAAAAATTCTGGTCAGGATATTAAATGAAGAACAAATAAAAAGATTAAAGGAAGGACTTTCTGTTGATTTCTCTCATACTATACCGGGCCATGGAAGATTCAGATGCAGTTATTATTATCAGAGAAACACACTTGCAGCCGCTTTTAGATACATATCAAGAGGAATTCCGTCTGTTGAAGAACTCGGTTTACCCCTGCAGATTAAAGAATTTGCAAAATATCCGAGGGGTCTTGTGCTGGTTACCGGCCCCACCGGTTGCGGTAAGTCAACGACACTTGCGTCCATAATTGAGATAATAAATCAGAACAGGTCCGAAAATATAATAACCGTGGAAGACCCAATAGAGTATCTGTTTACACATAAAAAAAGCATAATATCCCAGAGGGAAATATTGACGGATGCCCATTCATTTGCAGATGCCCTTAAATATGTTTTGAGGGAAGACCCAGATGTTATAATGGTGGGAGAGATGAGGGACCTGGAGACAATATCAAGCACCCTTACTGCTGCAGAAACCGGCCACCTTGTTTTTTCTACTCTTCATACCCAGGACGCGCCCCAGACCATTGACAGAATAATAGATGTATTTCCAACTCATCAGCAAAGGCAGGTAAGGGCCCAGCTTGCCGGAACTTTAAAAGCAGTGCTGGTGCAACAGTTATTAACTACAAGAGAGGGTGATGGAAGGGTACCCGCAACAGAGCTTATGTTCGTTAACGATGCCATAAAAAATATGATAAGAGAAGTAAAGGTGCACCAGATTTATTCATCAATACAGGCCAGCGGCAGGAGGGGTATGATGACCATGGATATGTCCCTGGTAAACCTGTATAAGGCAGGGAAGATTTCAGATAGTATGGCGCTGGAAAAGGCACACAGCGTAGAAGAGGTAAGAAGAATGATTAATGTCTAATTGTTTTTAGAGTCAATAAAAAAGGATTTTAATTATGACAGTATACAACTATACGGTTAGAGATTTAAAAGGTGAGTCAATTAAAGGTTCCATAGATGCCGAAACACAGGATATTGTTGAATCAAAGCTAAAGGACATGGGCTATTTTATAATTAATATTGATAAAGTAAAAGAAGAGAGGAAGCTCAAGTTAAAAGGCTCTTCGGAAGGTTTTAGTTTTTTCAACCGTATAAAAATAAGAGATATGGTTATTTTCACCAGGCAGTTTTCTACCCTTATATCTTCGGGAATGTCTCTGCTTGAATCACTTATTGTTCTTGAAAGGCAAACCGCAAATCTTAAGTTAAAAAAAATAATTTCAGAAATAAGGGTATACGTGGAATCGGGACATTCACTATCAGAATCAATGGAAAATCACCCTAAAGTTTTTAGCAGGTTATATATTAGCCTGATAAGAGCAGGAGAGGCTGGAGGCGTGCTTGATAGGACCATGAATGACCTGGCAAGTTTCCTTGAAAGAGAAGAGGAGCTGAGATTAACAATAAGAAATAAAACGGCTTATCCAAAATTTATTCTGGTTTTTGCTGCAATTATATCTATTGTAATGATAGTATTTCTGGTTCCTACTTTTGAAGGTATATATGAAGAGCTGGGAGCAGAGCTTCCGGGAATCACAAAAGCGGTGATGGCGGTAGGCGGTTTATTTAAAAATATATATTTTTACATTATTCTGGCAGTGGTTGTATTTGGTGGAAGATATTTGTTTAAAAAATTTGTTAGTTCAAAAAAGGGAAGACACATAATGGATAGTATAAAAATTAATTTGCCGAAATTTGGTGATCTCTTTAGAAAAATGTCGCTGGCAAGATTTGCGAGACATTTTGGGATATTGCTTGCCACAGGGGTTCCTATATTAAATTCACTGGAAATTGCAAAGGGAGTTGCGGATAATGTTATTATTGATGAAGCACTTGAAGAGATAAGGAACAGTATAAGAGAAGGAGAAAATATTTCTGATCCCATGTCAGAAATGTCTATTTTCCCTGATATGATGGTACAGATGATAGGGGTTGGGGAAAGGACCGGTACACTGGATAGCATTTCAAGTAAAATTGCAGATTTTTATGATAACGAAGTGGCAAATACCATAGATATGCTGGTAACTGTTCTTGAACCCCTGATGCTTCTGTTTGTAGCGGGGTTTATAGGGATAATTGTAATATCAATGTATCTTCCGATGTTTAATATATACCAGGCAATGTAAAATTAATAAAATATTTTTTAATAGAATTATTCAGATTTAATCATGGAAAAACTAAAATTAAAAAATTATGATACGGACGATATATTAAGGTTAAAAAATCGTACTGTGGAAGAATTAATAAAGGTATATAAAAATACAGGAAGTTCTGAAATATTGAATATAATAGTTGAAAAAACAAAGAAGCTTGCCTATAAGGTTGTTTCTGATTTTAAAATTAATTACTGTGATAGTAAAGATATAAGGCAGGTTGCGCTAACCGGCCTTGTAATAGCCATAAACAGGTTCAATACAGGTGTGGATACCAGGTTCTCCACCTTTGCCGTTCATTATATAAGAGGCGAAATACTTCACTTTATAAGAGATAGCCGGCTGGTAAAAAGTCCCCGGTGGCTGTGGAAGCTGAATAAAATATTTACCGAATATGTTAAAAAATATGAAAATCAAAATAATAGTTATCCCACCATAGAGGAAATTTCAGAAGGAATAAATATACCGGTAGAAGGAGTAAATGAATTTTTAAAAGCCAGAGAGGCAGCCTTTTACAATAACAGAAAAATAAATGATTGCGGAAACGGTAATGCTAATAAGGCAGAAGATAATTTAGGTTATGACAGGAGCCTTATAAGGTCAAAGGAATATAAAAGTTTTGACCTGGTAATGGAAGATAAAATAATATTATGGGATGCCATAGACAGGCTGCATAAATTAAACAAAAAAATACTGGTTTTAAGTTATTTCCTGGGGTTCAGCCAGGAAGAAATAGGGAAAAAAATAGGAATTTCACAGAAATCAGTTTCCAGAAAATTAAAAGAGAGCATAAAGCAGTTAAAAGAATACTTCGCGTGCAACTAATTTTTTTTGCCCCGTATTTAAAGATTTACCTGATATCCGATAAATATTTAATTATTATTGACAAATATGTATGAAATAAATATTATTGTATAATAAATAAATTTATAATTTTATATTTTATTATATAATAATTAAATATAATATTTAGTTAATATATATTTTTCTTTATTTAGAAATAAAAAGATAGATAAATGTCTGAAAATATTATTTAAGGGTATAATAATATAATAAATGATAAAAAAATAATATTCTATCAAATAAAGGAGGTAAGAAATGAAGTGGTTATACAGGCATATGCATAAGGATGAGAAAGGGTTCACCCTTGTTGAACTTATGATTGTAATCATAATCCTGGCAATCCTTACTGCAATTGCTGTACCGAGCTATATGGTACTTAGAAACAGGGCAAGAACTGCAGCAGCCCAGAGTGAGATGAAAAATATAGCAACTGCACTGGAAATGTATTTTGCTGATAAAGAAACATATCCTGCTGTAGCTACATGGGTTGGAGACCTGGAAGATGGTTACATGGATCCAGTACCGACAACGGACCCGTGGGGTGAAAACGATTATAGTTACTCATCTAGTGATATTACAACAACCTATACATTGACCTGTACCGGTGCTGATCCAGAAATAGTAATAACAGATGGGCAGCTGCAGGAAAGTGATAGCTAAGCAAATATAAGTGAAATAATAAGTATCTAATTAAACAGAAAGTATTATTATTTGTTATAAGGAGCAGCTTTTAGTTGCTCCTTATTTTATAATAATATTAAATCTGTAATTTTTTTAAGCTTTGACTAATAAAATGCACCATGTTATTATCAATGAATAAAAAAAATTATATAAATTTATATTATTAAAATATTAAAGGTATATAGGAAAAAAAATTTTTTAAATTATTATTCAATTATAATAAATATAGCAATATAATAGAAAAAATATAAATTTAACGGTTACAAGAAAAACTGTATATAAGCAATAAATAAAATGGTAGTAAATAAAGTATTTTTTTATATAATATTTATTATATGCGGTCTTGGTGTGGGCAGCTTTCTTGGAGTTGTTGCATACAGGCTTCCCCGTAAAATATCTATAATAAAGCCGCGTTCATTTTGCCCGCATTGCAGAAAAGAAATTCCTTTTTATGATAATATTCCTGTAATTTCCTACATTATACTCAGGGGAAGATGCAGGTTCTGTAAGAATAAGATACCGGTAAACACACTATTAATAGAATTAATAACCGCTGCAGTATTTGTATTAAATTATATTTTTTTTGGTTTATCCGTAAAAACAATAAGCGGGATTATTCTATGCAGTGTTCTGATAGTAATATCTTTTATTGACATTGAATTTCAAATAATACCAAATGTGATAATACTTCCATTTACCATTGTGGGCCTGGCATTCAGTGTTTTTTTTTATTTAGAAAGATGGTGGATGCCTCTTGCATTCGGTGCCGGGGCTTTTTTGTTTATGCTTATAATTCATCTTATAATCCCCCGGGGAATGGGAATGGGTGATGTCAAGTTGAGTCTTATGGTAGGAGTGTTTCTGGTAAGGGATGTGATACCGGCACTGTTCCTGGGGTTTCTAACCGGTGCATTGTATGGTATATCACTGGTTATCGCAAAAAAAAGGAAATTAAAACAGCCCATACCATTTGGGCCCTTTATTTCACTGGGCAGTATAATTGCTTTATTTTGGGGTAATAATATTTTAAAATGGTATATAAGTTTTTTAAAATAAAAAGAGAGTGATAAAAATGCTGGCAGTAGGATTAAATTTAAGTTCATCAAGATTAAGTATTGTTGAGCTTTTAAAATCAAGAAATGGCTTTACTGTTGCAAATATGGCAAGAGCAGAGATACCGCCGGGCTGTATGGTAAAAGGGGAAGTTCAGGATATAGAAATTCTTTCAAACAGTTTAAAGGAAATCTGGAGAAAGAATAAGATTTCTGACAGGAAAGTCTTCATCGGAATTGCAAATCAGAAAGTGATTGCAAAGGAAATCCGGATACCGGTTATAAATGACGATGAAATAAAGAATTCCATACAATACCAGATTAGTGATTTTATTCCAATACCAAAGAATAATATTATATATGATTATTACGTAGTTGAAAAAGGAGAAGACCATTCAAGAATAATGCTGGTAGGGGCGATGAAGAGCATGGTAGATGATGTGGTTTCAAGTTTTAAAAAGGCCGGCCTGCTTGCACAGGCTATTGATTTAAACTGTTTTGCATTATACAGGACGGTAAACTATATAAAAGGAATTGAAAAAGATAAAGACGTAAAGAACAAGCGTACAGCTTTTTGTGTCGCGAACCTTGGAGTGGAAATTTCAATAATAGAGATGATACAGGACTATAACTTAAAATATCCGAGATTTACATCAACTTCTATAAGAAGCTTTATTGATGAGATTTCAAAGGAAACAAAAAAAGATGATAAATATTGCGGGGAAGTATTATCAAAATTTGATTTCAAATCCCTGCTGTTAAAGAAAAACGAACCAGAAAAAAAGAAGAAAGAAACCGGAGATTCTTTTCTTAAACCAGAAGAGAAAGAGAGTAAAAATTCCGGTAAAGATAAAGATAAGGTTAAAGATGAGCCTGACAGCGGTAAGGTGAAAGAAATAATAAAAAGCACCACGGATAGGTTTATAGGGGAAATTAAATTATCGGTGGAACACTTCTTGCAGGAAAATCCAAAATCAAGTGTGGGGAAAATTATTTTGACCGGTGAATATATAAGAAATATTGATAGATATATAGAACAGGAAATAGAATATAAAGTTGAAATGCTGAATATAAATGATTATTTTCCATTAAAGAATATTAAAATAGCTGCGGGCTATAGTGAAGACGGCAATTACATCCTTGACCCGGTAGCTATAGGCATGGCATTAAGGGGCTTAAATCAATGAAAACTATAAATCTCCTTCCAAAAGAAGAGAGAGTTAGAGATGTAAAAAGTATAATGCTTGGCGCGGTGATGGTAATATTAATAATATTATTAATAGCAGCAGCCGGTTTTTCATTTATACTTTACAACGTTAACCGCGGTCTTACACCGGAGCTGGAAAATTACGAAAGAGTAAATATGCAGCTAAATAATTATATAAATAAATTACAGGTCTATGCCGATTTTAAAGAAGAAGTAAGCAAGAAAGCTAAAGTTATAGAATATTTAAAGGCCAGGGAGATATTATGGTCGGACATACTTTATGATTTTGGAGAAAATATGCCGGAAAATGCATATATTGATTATATAGAGGGTGACAGTGATAGGTTTTACTCGTTAATTTCCGGTCTTGAAGAGGGGGAAGTTGAAGAGATAAATAAAGTATTATTATTTACTATTTCAGGAAATGCACTTGGCTACAAGGATGTTACAAGATTACTGGTTTATTTAAGAAATATGGAAAATATAGGAGAAGTATGGATTAACAATATCAGCAAGGATTACATAACCGATTCTAATTTAGCTATACTATCTTTTAATATCAGCGCATATCTTGACATAGAGCCGTATATAGAGGAAATGGGTCTGGATAAAGTTGAAAAGGAAGAGGCCGGCGACGAAGAAATACTGGACCAGGAACTGGAGATGCTAAATCAGTAAACGTAGATAAATTAATAAATATTTTTTTATTATAGTATGAATATCAAAATTAAAATAATTATAACAATTGGAATCTTTCTGGTGATTGTTTTACTTACGGTACTGGTTCTTGTTCCAAATCTTACTGCAAGTATTAAAAACAATGCTTCTATTGAAGAAGAAAAAGAAGAAAATAAAGCATTGATGGACAATTTGAATAATCTTCTCATGGTAAGGGACGAGTATCATTTACTGAATGCAGAATACCAGAAGTATTCATTACAACTCCCGACAGGCGGCGATAACAGTATTTTTACAAATGAGATTTATGATATTGCCAGTTACTCAAATGTGGATATTTACTCCATTAATTATTCAGAAAAAGCTGTAGATGAAGAAGAAGAAAAGATGGGCCTGGTTATAACCGAGGCTGATTTAATTATAAATGGTTCTTATTATGATATATTAAACTTTATAAACACGGTTGAAAAAATTCCAAGGATAGCAAAGGTTAAAAAAATAATAATTCAATCTACAGGTGGCGATTATGAATATTTGAGCGCCAATATGAGAATTGAATTGTATTATAAAAAAATAAATTAAAAAAATATGATATTTAAAAAAAGTAAAAAAAGAATTCCATCAAAGAGTTTTAATGTTAAGAATATTATAATTGCAGCCGGCTTTATCACGGTCTTTATTATTATGTCCGTGTCTGTTTATGGATGTTCTGTTATTAATCTCGTAAGTAAAGCCTATGGCGACGAAAAAGAGGGACCGGCTCTGCCGGAAGTTGAAATAGATGAAAGCGAAGTTGAAGAAATTAAAAAGGGTGAAGAAGATATAAAGAAAGGCTATGTTATTGAAAGTGAAATCAAACTAATTGATGATTCAACAAGGGACCCGTTTAAACCATTCTATATAGTAGAAGAAGAGGAAAAAGAAAATATTATTACACTGGAGAAAATCTTTAGCAAAGATGGGGTTGAATATGCCGAAATAAATTTTAATGAGTATATTTATAATTTGAAAGAGACCGATACTATATCAGATGTTTATTTAATCCAGGCAATAAATATAAACTCTTTGGTATTACTAAAGGGAGACGAAATAATAACCTTATATATCGGAATTCCGGTATATGATTAAAAAAAGGTGTTTAAAATTTGAGATTTTTAACTGCGGGCGAGTCTCACGGAAAATATCTTACAGGAATTATAGATGAATATCCTTCAGGTGTTGAAATTGATGTAAATTTATTAAACAGAGAGCTTTACAGAAGACAGAGCGGTTTCGGAAGAGGCGGAAGGATGTCCATAGAAGATGACACCATAGAGATAATCTCTGGAGTAAGGAAAGGTAAAACTACTGGTTCCCCGGTATCTTTTATTATAGCAAACAGGGACTGGGATAACTGGAAAGAGGTAATGGATACAGGTCCCCGGGGTATGGAAAGGGACAGCGGTAAAGATAGATTATTGAATCCCAGGCCGGGGCATGCAGATTTAAATGGTTATATAAAATACAGGCTTGATGATATAAGGGATGTAATAGAGAGAAGCAGTGCAAGAGAGACAGCGGCCAGAGTTGCTGCAGGCGGATTTGCCAGGACAGTATTAAAATTGCTTGGAATAAGTATATTCAGTTATGTATACCAGATAGGAAATGTTGTATTGGAGAACAGAGTAAAAGAAGAAAATATAAATGAGAGCATGCTGGAAGAAATTGAATTATCAGAAGTCAGGTGTCCGGATAAAAAAATTAGTTTAAAAATGAAGGAAGAAATAACCAGAGTAATTAAAAATGGCGACAGCATTGGAGGAAAATTCAGGGTCATTGCCACAGGGGTACCTCCCGGTCTTGGCTCATATGAGCAGTGGGACAAAAGGATTGACTCAAGGATAGCGGGTTTGTTTATGAGCATACCAGCAGTAAAAGCTATTGAAATCGGGGATGGTTTTATTGCACCATATATGACCGGGATTAATTTCCATGATAAAATTTATTATAAAAAAGGCACCGGCTTTTATAGAAAAACAAACAGAGCCGGAGGGATAGAAGGCGGAATAACAAACGGGGAGCCGATTGTTATAGGAGTAAGTATGAAGCCGGTACCCACCACATCTAAAGGTCTTAGAACGGTTAATATAAAAACAAAAAAAGCCGCAGCAAGCCTTAAAGAAAGGTCGGATGTCTGTGTGGTCCCAGCTGCGTCAGTGATTGGCGAATCAATGTTATCCATAGCGATTTTAAATGAAATACAGGAAAAGTTTGGGAAGGATAATATAGACGAAATTTTAGAAAATTATAAAAACTATAAAAAATATATTGGAAAAATTTAATATGATATGGATTATAAGAACATATCTCTTATAGGTTTTATGGGTTCCGGTAAAACTACACTGGGGAGAATACTGGCAGCGAAAAAAACTTTTTTGTTTATTGACCTGGATAGAATAATTGAGTTAGAAAAAAATAAAAGAATAAAAGATATATTTAAAATACATGGAGAGGATTATTTCAGAAATTTAGAATCAGAAGTAATAAAAAAAATATATATAAATAAGAATTGCATTTTTGCCTGTGGGGGCGGAGTTGTAAATAGAAGCAAAAATATGGGGATAATAAGGAGAAACAGCCTGGTAATTTATTTAAGCGTTTCTCCCGAAAATGTTTTTAAGCGCTTAGAAAATGCAGTTGATAGGCCGCTTATTGAAGTAGAAAACAGGGAGGAGACTATAAGAAATCTGGCCGGTAAAAGAGATAAACTATATAGAAAATATGCAGATATAATTATAGATAATGACCGCGATGATCCTGGCGGAGCTTCAGAGAGAATATTAAGCCTGCTTAACTCCTGAGTAGCCTTAAAATAAATATGTGGATAAAAAAAGTAAGTGAAAATAGTTAAAGTTAAAACAATTTTAAAAAAGTACCCCGTTTATACAGGAGCTGTTTTTAAAGATATTTTTCCGGAACTAATAAAAAAAAGGTTTGGAGATTGTGAAAAAATCCTCCTTGTAACTAACGATAAAATATTTGGAATTTATGAAAATACCATAAAAGAATCTCTCAGGAGATGCGGGCTTACGAGTGAGATTGCAATAATAAGGGATGGCGAAGAATTTAAAAGCCTTAAAAGTGTTGATTACCTGTATGGAAGACTTATTGACTTTAATGTACACAGAAATGATGTTATAGCAGCATTTGGAGGAGGAGTTGTAGGAGACATTACCGGTTTTGCATCTGCAACATTCCACAGGGGAATTAAATTTATCCAGTGCCCCACAACTATAATAGGTCAGGTTGACAGCAGCATAGGTGGAAAAGTAGGTGTTAATTATCGTAATATAAAAAATATAATCGGAAGTTTCTATCAGCCTGATGCAGTTGTAATTGACCCGGAATTTACTTACACACTGGATGAAGACCAGATAATAAACGGGCTGGGTGAAATAGTAAAATACGGGATAGTGTTTGATAAGGGAATACTGGAAAAACTGGAAAGGAATGTATGCAGTGATGATAGAGATAGATTATTTAAGCTCGTTAAGAACAGAGTTTTCAGGGATATTATACACAGGTGCTGTTATATAAAAGCAAAAGTAGTTGAGAAAGATGAATTTGATACAGGCTACAGGAATTTATTAAATTTTGGGCATACAATAGGTCACAGCATCGAAAATGCCTTCAATCTGAAAGATATAAACCATGGCAGGGCTGTCAGTATTGGTATGATAATAGCAATAGATATATCAATTTCGCTTGGGTTTTTAAAAAAAGAATTTAAAGACAGAATAATAGAATTATATAAAAAGCTAAAACTACCCTGCAGATTGCCGGAGATAAATCCGGCTAAAATTCTTGATGTAATAAAATATGATAAGAAATTTAAATCTTCACAGAATAAATTTGTTCTTCTTAAAGGTCTAAACAAACCTGTCTTCTATTACAACCTCGGGCCGGGTGCGATTATTGATAATATAAAAAAAAGTATGTATAATTAAATACAAATATATATAAAGAATATATCAAATATATTATTAATAATTACGCAAAAACTGAATTTTATATTAATTTTATTAATATGGCAAGTTTATAAATTTTTATTATAGGAAAAAGAAAAAATGAAAAGAATTATTATAATTAACGGTCCCAATTTAAATTTGCTGGGCAAAAGAGAAAAAGAAATATATGGAGAAAAAAGTTTTAATGATTTAAAAAGAGAGCTTGATGAAATGGTAAAAGGAAAAGCAGAACTCCTGTATTTCCAGTCCAATCATGAAGGAGAGATTATAGATAAAATTCATGAGTGCATGGGCACAATAGACTGCATTATAATAAATCCCGGAGCCTTAACCCACTATAGCTATGGTATTTATGATGCTATAGTGGCGAGTAAAATAAGAACCATAGAAGTGCATATATCAAATATATTCAAGAGAGAAGATTGGAGAGGAAAGTCTGTTGTATCTCCTGCTGCATCGGGTATTGTAATCGGGCTGGGCATGGATGTATACAGAATAGCAGTTGAGTATATAATTAATTATAATGATTGATAAGAAAGTAAAATGTTAAGAAGATATTTGAAGGTTATAAAAAAATATCTAAGAAATAAGAAATTGAATTTAAGTCAGGAAAATGGCTTCAGCCTTGTAGAGGTAATAGTAGCTTTCTTTATAATGTCTATTATAACTGTCGTGCTGGTAAGGGGAACTATGATCGCTGTTGATACTATAAAAGTAAATAAAGCAAAAACTAAAGCTTTAGCGGTTGCCAGTGAAAAAATGGAGCTTATAAGAGCAATGGATTACGAAGGCATTGAGCTTACATCTGTAAATCCTGACTGGGGTGTGGATAATCCTGCGCTTATTGAAGATGGTTATGATATTAGTTATGAAGTAAGTGAAGTTTATGTAAGTGGAAGTAGTTACAAGCAGGTAAAGTTATCTATCTTAAAAGACCCTATGAATACGGGAATAAATGTAATTACACAGATTTATCCCATGGCAGGAGGCGGGGAAGGGACAAACGACACTACACCGCCTGCGGCGCCGTCCATGCTGGAAGCAACAGCAACCGGTTCATCCAGTATAGACCTTGACTGGGATGACAATGCAGAGGCGGACCTGGCAGGTTATAAAGTATACAGGGATACCGTAAGTGGGTTTATACCAGAGAGCAGTAATTTTATAGGAGATGCGACTTCAAGTTCGTATTCTGATACCGGATTAACTGCCACAACAACTTATTATTACAGAGTGACAGCAGTGGATATCAGCAGCAATGAATCAGAGCCGTCCATGCAGGCAGATGCCACGACATTATTAGAATATGCTTATATCAGTTTACCGTTTGCTTATACCGGGGCAGGAGAGTATTACTGGAAATCAGATGAGTTTTCAACTGACCCGGTGGATTGGGCAAGCTATGTGAACTCATGGAGCCTAGACATTCTTGAGATTAACGGGGTAAATTATACCAATAAGTGGAAGGCACAGCATGATATACCGCCGGCGGGCGATGGTTACTGGTATATTTACTATAAAGCAACTTCATCAGGCGGTCATTTAGAAATAGGCCCATAGCGTGTTATGTAAGCTGGTTTATATAAACCTGTTTTTTTTAAGTTTTGTTAAAGGATATAGATTATAGTTATTAAAATAGTTTAATAAGAATATAAAAAGAATATAAATATAAAAAGAATATAAAAAATAAGTAAGGCGATGAATTTAAAATTACAAGTTGGTAAAAAAATAAAAGATAATGAGGGCTTTACAATGATTGAAATGCTTCTTGTAGTTCTTCTTATTGTTGTTATTGTAAGCATGGTTTCGGCCACATATCTCTTATCGGGAAATACATCAAGAGATATTGTTGATATAACAACTTCAATGATAGACTCAAGGGTTGTTATATACAGATTGACTAAAGACTTAAGGGAATCATCTGATATAACTCAGGCATATGCAGACAGTATAATATTTAAAAGCAACGTTGATGATGATGGAGATGACGAGGAAGTAAATTACTATTTAACAGCTGAGGGTAGTTATTATGAACTTTACAGGAAAATAGATACAGGGCCTGCTAAATTTGTAGCTACCAATATAATTGATAATAATCTGTTTACTTATTATACAGATGTAGGAATTCCGGAAGGAGGAGTGTCCACCCCTGTTAGTACAGAAGAGTTAGGAAATATAAAAATGATTGGAATTGAACTGAAAATTGACCAGAGCGGAGAAGATACCCAGAGAAAAATGGAACTTGAAACTGTTGTTTCTCTGAGAAATAGAATATAAACTAATTTTATTAAGGTATTTATAAAGTGATTAAGATGATAAAAGTAATATTAAATTTAAAAAAAGAAAAAAGAGGTAATATAACCATACTTATTTTAATAATGGGCTTTGCAGTAATACTGCTGACGACTGCTATGGTTGGATATATTTTTCGTGACATTGGTTATGTTGAACTTGACAGAAAAAAATTAAGGGCACTGAATATCGCAGAGGCAGGCATATCAAATATGTTTTTGAATGTTGAAAAACACTATAGTGAAGAAGATATACCTTTACCCTCAAGTCCCTATACCGGAGAAATAATTGATAATGGTAATTCAGAGGGAAATTTTACTGTTGAATATGAATCACAATCTGATGGGGACTTGACTATATACAATGTTACTTCCACAGGTGTTGATAAAGATGGTATGGAAAGAACAGTAAGGGTAAAAATAAATGTTTTAAATCCCGGTCCCGCTCTTGACATTTATGACTACGTATATACAGCGGCATCAGCTGCTACCAGCGGAGATTTTAAAACTGTAGATGGCCCCTTTTATACTGATGGGGATCTCAATATAACCGCAGGTTCCGGTATATCCCAGGACCAGAGCGAAGGGCCAATAATTGTAAAAGGTGATTTATATTTAAGTGGAGATGCAGTTAGCGTAAAACAGGAATCCCTATCAGTGGGTGGAAATGTGGTAATGAAAGGCAGCGGGAAGATACTGGGTGGCCAGGTTAATATAGCAGGCAGCCTTACTATGTCCGGAGGGACTTATATAGACGAGGGACTGGTAAGTCCGATGATTGTAATGGGTGATATTGATATGAGCAGCGGAAGTCCCCGTATAGGAGAATCGGGAGAAGACCTTACTCTTTCCTGTAACGGAACAATAAACCCCTGGCCTCCAAATTCATGGGCTCCGATATATGCCACCAGAGATGACAGTCTGACATATACTTTTGTTGATCCGGACTATGACGTGAGTGCTCTTGTGCATGAATACTATACTGAGGTACAGGACTCCGCACTGGTAATTAGTGGTAGTCTAACTCTGAGCGATGAAAATATGCCCTACAATTACCAGGACTCAGAAGGAAACAGTCTCAGTTTTGAAAAAGAGGGAGATGACTACATACTGGAAGTTAATGGAAATATAATTGTAGATGGTAATTTACAGATTGGAATTGAAGACTGGTGGATTCCTGAATTAAGCGGTCCCAGTACCAATGAAATATATTACCGGGGGAAAGGAATTATATATACCACCGGGAGCATTAAGACAGTTACCACGCTCTGGCCCGACCCCCTTGAAGATTTTCCTGAAGAAGCCCTACTGGTGCTGGTATCAAATGGAACTATTGAATCATATGTATGGAGAGAATATGATTATATTGTTGCAAGTAATATTAATGACCAGCCCCCGCTCATGTATATGGTAGGGATTGCAAAAGGCAACATAAAAATAGCAGGAGGCGGAGGAAATGCAGCAATTGTAAAGGGTACATTGATTACCGGCGGCCTGCTTGATGCTGATTATTATAATGCCAAAATTTATTACCAGCAGGGAATTAAAGATAGTTTGCCTCCCGACCTTCCCAGCAGCAATCCTGATGGAGGGGAAGTAGTCATTACCAGAGCAGGATGGCAGGAAGCAATTAATTAAAATATTAAACAGGTAAAGTTTTACTGGAAATTTCGGGATAAATTGGCTGATTTATTTAAATCAAGAATTGAAAATATAAAAAATATCTTAAGCAGTGAAAATCTTTCCAATCTTCTTATTTTAAGTGATGAAAACATTTATTATTTAACCGGTTTTTATGGGAAGAACTCTGGTAGTTTATTATTTATAATCGATAATAAATTATACCTTATTACTAATTTCCTTTATCTTGAACAGGCAAAAAAATCTATTGACAATGATTCTATAAATATCGTATTTTACCGCAGGGATAGGTTTAAAAAGCTTTTAGAGATACTTGAAGGTTATAATTTTGAGTCCATTAACCTGGAGGGCAAAAATATCAGTTTTAAAGAAGGATTAAATTTCGGAGAGATATTATCACGTCAGGATAAGGAATTTAAAATTAAAGACGGGCTGGTTGAGAAATTAAGAATTATTAAAGATGAAGTTGAGATTTCTAAAATAAAAAAAGCCTGCATGATTACTGATAATGCATTTAAGAAAATACTTGATTATGGCGCTAAAAAGGTTGAGAGCTTTTCAGAAGTTGAACTGTCCTTTAGTCTGGAAGAATTAATGGTAAAAAATAAATCATCCGGAAAATCATTTGATATAATTGTTGCCTATGATAAAAACTCTTCAATGCCCCATTATTCTCCACAACAAATAAAAGTAAAAGAAGGTATTGTGCTTATTGATTTTGGCTGCAGATATAAAAATTACTGTTCGGATATGACCAGAACAATATTTACCAGAAATAATAAAATTTGTAATGAATTTAAAAAAATATATGATATAGTTTTAGAGGCACAGTATAAAGCAATAAAAGTTTGCAGGGAAGGAATTACCTGCAGGGAGCTTGACAGTGTGGCAAGGAACTTTATAGGCTCAAAGGGTTATGGTAATAATTTTGGTCACGGCCTGGGACATGGCGTTGGTCTTGAAATACATGAAGAGCCGATAGTAAATCCTGAAAGCAATACAGTCTTAAAAGAAAATATGATTATAACCGTAGAGCCGGGTATCTATATAGAAGATTTTGGCGGTGTGAGGATAGAAGACATGTTGCTTGTAAAAAAGAACGGTTGCGAAGTTTTATATGATTCAACAAAAGAGTTTTTTATAATGGCTGATTTTTAAATGTTCCGGGATATGGGAAATAAGAAATAAAGTGTTATCAAAATAAAATAAATAAACATTAAAAAAATAGGAAATTCGGAAGGATTCTGATTAATGATAAATACCAGTGACTTTAAGAATGGGATGACAATACTGTATGAAGACCAGCTGTATAAAATATTGTATTTCCAGCATGTAAAACCCGGCAAAGGAGGAGCTTTTGTCAGGACAAAATTAAAAGACTTAAATACCGGTGCTAATATAGATAAAACATTCAGAGCCGGGGAAAAAATGGAGCAGGCCATACTGGAAACCAAAAAAATGCAGTATCTATATAAGGATGAATTCTATAATTTTATGGACACCAGAACCTATGAGCAGGTTCAGGTGGGAGAAAAATTGCTGGAAGAACAAAAAGATTATTTACTTGAAAATATGGAAGTCATGGTTGTATTTTATAAAGGAAAACCTATTTCAGTCGAACTTCCCATTGCAATAGAAGCAAGAATTGTAAGAACTGAGGCTGGAGTAAAAGGTGATACGGTAAGTGCAACCTTTAAACCTGCAGAAATTGAAACCGGAGCAAAAGTTATGGTCCCGCTCTTTATAAATAACGGAGACGTAATAAAGATTGATACCAGGACAGGAGAATATATAACCAGGGTAAGTGGATAAGAACCAGAATATTTTTTACGATATGCTTAAAACACCAAGAAGAAAAAGCAGAATTAACGCCTTAATATTATTATATCAGAGGGATTTACTGGGAAAAGATATGGATAAAATTATAGAAAATAATTTAATTTCAGGCATAAAATATGATGATTTTACTTTAAAACTTTCAAGGGGAGTGGAAAAAAATAAAAAGGATATAGACAACATAATTAAAAAAGTTGTGGAGAACTGGACTCTTGAAAGGATAGCAATAATTGATAGGAATATTTTAAGACTGGCCATATATGAAATGTTTTATGAAGAGGATATTCCTCTGAAAGTTTCAGTAGATGAAGCAATTGAAATTGCGAAAACTATGGGCCAGAAAGAGGATACTCCTAAATTTGTAAACGGTGTTCTTGGAAAGATTTTAAGCAATATAAACAAAACAGGCATTAAGCCCGCAGATTAATTATATTTTTTTTATACTTTATTATACTTTATAAATAAATGTTTTCACCCGGTAAAAATAATAATTATTATAATAATGATATGGTTTATCCTGAATTTTTATTAAAGGAGATAAACGATAGCTTAAAATGCTATGCAGGTAAATACAGGAAAATACCCTATATCCTGAGGAGAGCAATTGAATACAGCATAAAGAATGGTGGGAAAAGGCTAAGACCAATTCTGTGTCTGATGGTTGCAAAGAGCCTGGGTAAGGATTATAGAATACTGCTCCCAACAGCATGCGCCATTGAATTCATACATACTTATTCATTAATCCACGATGACTTGCCTTCTATAGACAACGATGATTTCAGAAGGGGCAAACCTTCATGCCACAAAAAATTTGGTGAAGACATAGCCATACTTACCGGGGACACTTTATTTGCAGAAGCATTCAACATTATTTTAAAATATCAGCTGGCTGATGACAGTATAAAAATAAGAGTTTTAAAAGAAATATCGGATGCCACGGGTGCTGATGGGATGGCCGCGGGGCAGGTGGTGGATGTTTATTTTGCAGGGAAGAAAATAAGTAAGAAAAAGCTTGAATACATGCACAGGAACAAAACAGGAAAACTAATAACAGCTTCTGTCCGCTGTGGGGCTATTCTATGTGGAGTTAGCGAAAATTATCTTAATAAATTTACCAAGTATTCAGATAATCTGGGGCTTGCTTTTCAGATAACCGATGACCTTATTGATATAACTTCCAATAAAAATTTAGCCGGAAAGACAGTTGGAAAGGATAAATTACAGGAAAAAAATACTTTTCCTGCTATGTGGGGTGTTGAAAAATCAAAGAAAATCGCACAGGAAAAAATAAATAAAGCTATTTCTATAGTAGAGAGTATGAGTATAGATTATGAATGGCTGGTAAGGGTAGCAAACTTTATCATTTCAAGAAAGGCATAAAGGATATAAAGAAAACAGATAAGAAAGAAATAATAAAAATTTTGCTGGATAAAAAATTAGTTCTTTCCGAGAAGAAAGCCCTGGCACTAATAATGGCCGGAAAGGTAAGGGTTAATGGAAGTATTATTGAAAAGCCCGGAACACTTATAGAAAAAGATTCTGCCGTAGAGATAATGCCGGAAGATTTATATGTATCCAGAGGAGGTATAAAATTAGAGGGCGCCTTTAAGGATTTTGGTCTTGATGCAAGAGGTAAAAAAGCCGTGGACATAGGTTCTTCAACCGGTGGATTTACTGATTTTTTATTAAAAAGCGGAGCCGAAAAAGTAACCTGCATTGATGTTGGATACGGCCAGCTATCCTGGAAACTGAGAAAATCTCCTGATGTAATTGTTTATGAAAGAACGAATATAAGAAATCTTAATATAGAAAAATTACCCTATAAATCGGATATTACTGTTGTTGATGTTTCTTTTATTTCCATAAAGAATATTTTTAAAAAAATTCTTGATTTAACCAGACCCGGTGGAGAAATATTGCTTCTGGTGAAGCCGCAATTTGAATTAAAAAAAGAAGAAGTTGAAAATAAAGGTGTTATAAAAAATAAAAATCTGCATTTTAAAGCATTGAAAGAAGTAACGGAATATATTAAAAAATTTCCTGTAGAAATAAAAAACTTTTCATTTTCTAAAATAAGAGGTGCGAAAGGTAACATAGAATTCTGGATTTTTTTAATAAAATTACATAAAGAAACTAAATATATTCCAAATTATGATAAAATAATTAGGTGTGTGGTTGGAGAAGCGCATTTTTATTATAATTTACTTTAACTTAACCAAAAAAATCTAAAATTGATTGGAAAAAATGAAAAATATTGGAATAGTTTCTAATAACGAAAGCACAGAAGCAACGGAAGTAGCTAAAAAAATATACGATTATATAAATAAAAAAGGAAAGGGAATACCCCCTCTTTTAATAGATGGAGACAGAGTATCCAGTGATTATTCGCTGCCTTCGGTTTCAGGGCAAAATTTTATTGATAAAAGTGACATAATAATATCAGTCGGGGGAGATGGAACTTTTTTAAGAGCTTCAAAGTATGCAATCAGGAGAGAGATCCCCGTGCTGGGAGTCAATGCAGGAAACCTGGGGTTTTTGACTGTAGTGGATACCTGCAATATGTATAATGCCATAAATAAAGTATTAAAGAATGAATATGAAATAGAAGAAAGAATGATACTTGAAGGTAGATTTTTCCAGAACAAAAAACCGGTCAGAAACACAGGGCTTCCGGAGCTGGCAATAAATGAATTTGCAATAAACAGGTCCATTCTGGGCAAAATAATAAGATTTGAAATTATGGTAAATGGAATATCTATAAAAGAATTCGGGTCTGATGGATTGATTATTTCTACGCCAACGGGCTCTACGGGGTATTCGCTTTCAGCAGGAGGCCCTATAGTTGAACCAAAAAGCGAGATTTTAATTATAACTCCTATATGTCCTCACACTCTGTTAAATAGAAGCATTATTTTAAACCCTGACAATAAAATAGAAATAATAACCAGTTCAAGGAACCAGGAAGATAGTGTAAGCGTAGACGGCAGAACAATACCTTTTAAAATAGAATCTAATTATATATTTGAGGTAAAAAAGTCAAAGCTGAAATTAAAATCTATAACATTTAACAGAAATATTTTCTTTAAAGTTTTCAGGGAAAAGTTTATTGAGAGAATTTAATCAGGGGATACTGGTATTAAAATATGCTTAAGGAATTACAGGTAAAAAACTTCGCCATAATAGACGATGTCAGAATAAGGTTTCAAAAAGGTTTAAATGTTTTGACCGGTGAAACCGGTGCCGGTAAAACCCTTATAATTGAAGCAATTAATTTATTAATTGGCGAGCGTTCGGATATTGATTTAATAAGAGATGGCGAAGATAGACTGATGGTCCAGGGGTATTTTGACTTTAGAAGAAGCATTCTGGCTTCAAATTTTTTGTTATCGGAAAAATTTATTGAAAATGAAAAGGAATGTGATGATGTAGTTATAACCAGGGAAGTAAACAGGGATGGGAAAAATAGAGCGTTTATCAATGGAATCTTTACCAGAGTTGGTAATTTAAAAAAATTGGGTGAATTTTTTATTGATATTCATGGACAGCACGACCACCAGTACCTGCTTGATTACAGTACCCATCTGGATATAATTGACAGGTTCGGAGGTGAAAGGATATCGGCTGCAAAAAAGGATTATTCTAAAAGCCTGGAAAAATATTCTATTAGAGACAATGAATTAAAAAAACTTGAGGAACTAAATAAAGTTAAAGAAGAGAGGTTAAAAGATTTAAATTATAAATATGAAGAGATTACAAAATTAAGTATTAAAGAGAATGAAGAAAAGATTTTAGAAAATGAAGCAAGGGTTCTAAAAAATTATGAAAAAATTTATCTTTTAGCTTCGGATATAAAAAAAATTATAGATGGTGAGAATTCTGATGCGTCTTCCTTGAGAGAGAATTTAGCTGTTATAAACAGGAATATAGAAGAACTTTCTGAAATAGACAATAAATTCAAAGATTTTAACCATGATTTATTATCCATAATAGACACTATTGATGAGATTAACCATTTTATTGGAAGTTACCTTGCAGACTTTAATTTTAGCAACGATAAACTGGACAGCATACAGGAAAGGCTTTTTAGATTATCAGAAATAAAGAAAAAATATAATATGGACTTAAATTCTATAAATGAATATGCGAAAAAATTAAAGGACGAGATTGATAGTTACGAGAACATTGATGCTGAGATTGATAAGAAGCAGATAGAGTATAATGAAGCTAAAGATTCTATGGTAAAAAATGCTCTTAAATTAAGTGAATTAAGAAAAGAGATGATGATGGATTTAAAAGATAATATAAGCTATGAAATGGCCGATCTTGGTTTTAAATCAGTGTCTTTTGTTCCACAGCACAGGTATATTGAAATCAGTAATGGGATTGAAATAGAAAACAAAAAAGTAAGATTTACCAGAAATGGAATAGATGCTATAGAATTTTTGATATCACTTAATGCTGGCGAAACTGAAAAGCCACTAAAGAAAATAGCTTCCGGCGGAGAGATATCAAGAACCATGCTTGCCCTTAAGTCGGTAATCAGCTCTATTGACAGGATAACAACCATGGTATTTGATGAAATAGATGCAGGTATAGGAGGCACAATATCCCTGGTGGTGGGTGAAAAGTTATTCCGGATTTCCAGAAATTGCCAGGTAATAGTAATTACTCATCTTGCACAGATTGCATGTTTTTCGGATGTACATTATTTTATTGATAAATTTATAAAAAATAACAGAACCGGGATAAAAATAAGAAAATTAGATCTAGATTCCAGGGTAAAAGAAATCTCGCGTATGATGAGCGGATTGAGCGATAGCAATATAGCAGTAATGCATGCAGAAGAGCTGGTGGAGAAATGTAATTCTATAAAGAATGAACTTATAGAAAGAAAAATAAAGATTGAAAACTAAATTTATTTTTATTACAGGAGGAGTTTTATCATCTCTCGGGAAAGGCATCTGCGCTGCCTCTCTCGGTAGGTTGCTAAAGTCAAGGGGTTACAGTGTCACAATACAGAAATTTGACCCTTATATAAATATAGACCCCGGAACAATGAACCCGGTGCAGCACGGTGAAGTATTCGTAACAGGTGATGGTGGAGAAACTGACCTTGACCTTGGCCATTATGAAAGATTTATTGATGAAGATTTATCAAAGTATAATAATTTTACATCAGGAAAAATTTATAAGAATGTTCTTGATAATGAAAGAAAGGGCAAATTTTTAGGAGCCACCGTTCAGGTTATTCCTCATGTAACGGATGAAATAAAAGAATGTATAAGAAAAACATTATTACGTAGAAAAACTGATATAGTTATTACAGAAATAGGCGGCACCGTTGGTGACATAGAGAGTTTACCTTTTCTTGAAGCAATAAGGCAGTTTAAAAAAGATGCGGGTAAGGAAAATGTTCTATACATTCATGTTACGTATATCCCATATTTAAAAACAACAGAAGAATTAAAATCAAAGCCCACACAGCATAGCGTAAAAGAGCTGAGGAGCATAGGAATTCAGCCTGATATAATAATATGTAGAAGTGAAACAGAGTTATCCAGTGATATAAAAAAGAAAATAAGCCTTTTTTGTGATATTGAGGTTGAAGACACAATACAGGCAATTAATGCAAAGCATCTTTATGACGTTCCGCTGATGCTCCAGGAAGAAAAACTTGATTCAAGGGTTCTTGCCAAATTGAACTTAAAAGAAAAAACATCCGACCTTGGCGGATGGAAAAAAATGGTGAATACAATCCATCATCTAAAAGGAACAGTAGAAATAGGAATAGTTGGTAAATATACGAATTTAAAAGATGCGTATATAAGTATTGTGGAGTCCCTAAATCACGGCGGGTATTATTTTAAGAAAAATGTTAATTTAAACTGGATAAGTTCTGAATCAATAGAAAAAGGTGAACCGGAGAAAAACATTTTATCTAAAATGGATGGTTTGCTGGTTCCCTATGGCTTTGGCCTGAGGGGAATAAATGGTAAGATTAATGCTATAAAATATGTCAGAGAAGGACGGGTTCCCTTTTTTGGCATATGTCTTGGAATGCAATGTGCGGTTATTGAATTTGCAAGGAATGTGCTGGGTTTGAGAGATGCTGATAGCACCGAGTTTAACCAGGATACTGCCTACCCGGTAATTGACATAATGGATGAACAGAAGAAGATAAAAGATATCGGGGGGACCATGAGGCTCGGAAACTACAGGTGCAGGTTAAAGGCCGGCTCGAATGCTTACAGTGCTTATAAAGAGAAGGTAATTTGTGAAAGGCACAGGCATAGATATGAATTTAACAATGCCTACAGGGAGGCAATTGAACAGGCCGGAATGATAGTAACCGGAGTAAATCCGGATTCAAATTTAGTAGAAATTGTTGAAATAAAAGACCACCCGTGGTTCGTCGCGGTTCAATTTCATCCAGAATTCAGGTCAAGGCCTGATAAAACACATCCTTTGTTCCGTGATTTTATAGGTGCTTCAATAAAACAACGATAATTCTAATTAATCATTTTAATTTTATAAAAAAATGCCGGGAAGATAGAAACAGGGTTATGTTTATTAATAATACAAAAATTAGAAGATTTCTTATTTTAATTAATGGAATTTTATTGGTGATAATTATTTTATTTTCACCACTCTCATATTATATTTTTAATTTAAATTATTATGAAAAATTGTATGAGAAGAATGGCGTATTTAGTATTTTAGATAAAAGAGATGTAATGGAAATCTCGGTAGAAATCTTTGATTTTTTTAAATACAAAAGAGAATTAAATTATAAGGACCATAACCCCGGGGTAATATACGCAGATGAAGGCAGGGAAGAAATACTTTTATTCACAGAAAATGAAATAAGCCATTTATATGATGTAAGAGAGCTGCTAAAAAAAATTTTTATTTTATATTATTCAAGCCTGGCTTTATTTATTATTTTTTTGTTGTTACTGATAAGAAAGAATATGGCTGATTTCATACATGACCTGGGTCTTATTTTTACAGTATCATCCATTTTAATGTTTACATCCATTGTCTTTTTTTATCTATCTTCAAAAAACTTTCCTGCATTGTTTGATATTTTCCATAAGATTTTTTTCCCTGGAGGGAATTACTCTTTTTATGAAGGTTCTCTTTTAATAACTATTTTCCCGTCGGGATTCTTTTACGATTTTTTTATAAGGCTTGTATGGTGTTCTGGTATAATATCTTCTATAGTTTTAATTACGGGCATATTAATTATTTTTATTTACAGGTTTATAAAAAAGAAGAAATTTTCTGATTGAATTTCTTAAAAAAAATTAATTTTTTAAAAAAGGAAGGTTATTATGGTTAATAAAGAAAGGCTGTTTAAGATTTTTTTTGAGCTTTTGAGAATAAAAAGCCCATCAAAGAATGAAAAAGAAGTTCTTGAGTATATAAAAAATAAGCTGACTGGTCTGGGCCTGGAAATTACTGTTGATGATTGCGGTAAAAAGTTCGGAAGCAACGCAGGCAATATAATTGCATTATACAGGTCAAAAAATCCCTCTGGAAGTGTTCCTGTATTCCTTGCAGGGCATATTGATACGGTAGGTGTAAATGGTGATATTGTTCCATCTATAATGGACGGGAAAGTTTTTAATAAAAATAAGGATTGCATACTTGGAGGTGATGACAAAGTTGCTGTAGCTGCAATAATTGAAGCTCTTTATATTATAGAAGAAAATAACATACCAACAGGTGATATTTATGTTGTTTTTACTATTTCGGAAGAATTAGGACTGCTTGGCTCCAAAAATATGAATATGAATCTTGTAAGGGCAAAGTACGGGTTTTCTTTTGATAGTGACGGGGATATAGGGACAATAATAAATAGCGGACCATACCAGAATTCAATTAATGTAAACTACAGGGGTAAATCAGCTCATGCCGGAGTTGAACCGGAAAAGGGGATTAATTCCATTAAAGCTGCTTCCATAGCCATCTGTAATATGAATTTAGGGAGAATTGATAAACATAGCACATCAAATGTAGGGAAAATTGAAGGGGGAACAGCAAGGAACATTGTAGCTGAAAATACAAGTCTGGAGATAGAAGCAAGGAGTTTAGAATTATCCAGGCTGGAAAAAATAACTGCCGGGATTATTAAAAGTCTTAAAAAGGGCT
This sequence comes from uncultured Actinomycetota bacterium, assembly GCA_964601205.1. Lineage (GTDB taxonomy): Bacteria > Actinomycetota > Humimicrobiia > Humimicrobiales > Humimicrobiaceae > JAQVEM01. The sequence goes on from CAZRML010000014.1 coordinate 81,757, forward strand.
CACGGGAAACCGGGGCTGATTTGGACTATGGGGTTTTGAGAGAATATAACGGGTTTGTAATTTCAGAGAATGAAGTTCCGGTTATAGTATCAAAAAAAGTAATAAAAGAAATGGGAATTAAACCTCAAATAGTATCCTCAGGCGGGGGTAGTGATGTGAACATTTTCAACTCTAAAGATAAGATATCAATAAATTTGAGCAGTGGAATGGAAAATATACATACCAATAAAGAATTTGTGAAAGTTGATGAATTAATAAAACTGGTAAATTTAATTGTAGGAATCTGTAAATTTCCCATAAAAGAACAGGATTAATAAAATGGATAAAGAACTTTATGAACATAAGATAAGCTCTGAATTAATATTTAAAGGAGAGATATTAAATCTATACCTTGATAAAGTAATGCTTCCCAACAAAAAGGTTGCTACCAGGGAGAAGGTCTCCCATCCAGGAGCAGTCGGGGTGGTGCCATTTGATAGTGAAGGTAGAATATTGCTTGTAAAACAATACCGGTACCCGGTTGAGGAAGTTTTGATGGAGATACCTGCAGGTAAGATAGATATAGATGAAGCTCCGGTTGAATGTGCAAAAAGGGAATTAAAAGAAGAAATAGGTGTTACGGGAGGGGAGCTGATACCCCTGATATCATTTTATTCTTCACCCGGTTTCTGTGATGAAAATATGCACCTGTATCTGGCCATAAACTTTAGCAGGGGGAAGAATCATCTTGATGATGATGAATTTTTGAAGGTTATTGAATTAAAAATGAGAGATGCAATATCCTTTATAAAAAGCGGGGAGCTAAAGGATGCAAAAACAATAATAGGGATACTGACGGCTCAAAACTATTTAATAAAAAATAGAATAAGTTATGGAAAAAACAGAAAATAGAGAACTGGATAGTTACATACTTAAGTTTAAGGATTATCTCAAGTTTGAAAAGCTGATGTTGCCCAATACAATAGATTCTTATTTAAGAGACCTGAATAAATTTTTAACATTCTTAAAAAAAAATCATATTGATAATTATTGTAGCTTATCTAAAGACCGGATACTTGATTTTATGCAGGGATTATATGAAAGTCAGTCAGAGTCCTCTATATCAAGAATACTATCAACACTCAGGAATTTTTATAAATTTTTACTAATAGAGAAGGTATGCAGTAAAAATTTCTGGACCGAGATAAGCAACCCGCTTAAGCCAAGAAAAATCCCCGAAGTTTTAAATATTGAAGAAGTAGAAAAATTTCTTGAAAGTATACCCTGTAATACAAAATTGGGTTTGAGAGACAGAGCAATGTTTGAGCTTCTTTATTCATGCGGCCTCAGGGTAAGCGAGATTATAAACCTGAAAATGCAGAATATTGACTTTGAAGAGGAGTTACTGATTTTTAAAGGTAAAGGTAATAAAGAAAGAATAGTGCCCGTCGGGGAAAAAGCCATAAAATTTTTAAAAAGGTATATAACCACGGATAGTAATTTATCGGATTATAAAGTAAGAATAGATTATATTTTTACAAACAGGAGTGGCAGGAAATTAACCAGACAGGGCTTCTGGAAAATATTAAAAAAGTATGCCTGGAAAATAAATATTAAAAAAAATTTATACCCGCATATCTTCAGACACAGTTTTGCAACCCATATGATTCAGAGAGGCGCTGATTTGAGAATTGTACAGGAGTTACTGGGCCACAGCAGTATTTCCACAACCGAGATATATACAAATCTTGACAGAGAATATATAAAAGATGTTTATTTTAAGTACCATCCGAGAGAAAAGAGCTTAAAATAATATTTTTATAATTAAAATATTATTAGTTATTCATATATAACCGAAAACAGCATATATATTTTGCAAATTTGATATTTTCTGATATGGTATAATGTCAAAAATTAGAAGAATTTTTGTATGGAAAATTTAGGCCAATCAATAATAAATTTTTTAAGACAGCTGGTTATCTGGGCTCCAGGGCTGGTAATGGGTGTCGTTTTTCATGAATACGCACATGGATTTATAGCATATAAAAGCGGTGACCCGACTGCTAAAAATATGGGGAGGCTCACTTTAAATCCTGTCACCCATATTGATCTATTCGGGAGCATATTGCTACCATTGTTATTAATTCTTTTTAATTCAAGTATAATATTCGGGTATGCAAAGCCTGTGCCCATAAACCCTTCATACTTCAGGAACTACAGAAAAGGATTACGCTATACATCACTTGCGGGTCCTGCATCAAATTTGATTTTCGCATTTGCAGTGGGTCTTATATATGGTCTTTTTTTTTACATATTTTATAAGGCTACCGGTGCGGTCGTAAATCCGGAAAGCCTTGGATACAGGGCTTTTGACCTTGTAAATTCAATTTTTCAAAGTGCCATCTATATAAATGTATTCTTGGCTATTTTTAACTTTATACCCATACCGCCGCTAGATGGTTCAAAAATACTGGCTTCATTTTTGCCCGGTGAAGCAATGTATAAGTACCTGAGTATCGGAAGGTTTGGCTTTATTTTTATATTTATATTAATATTTCTTGGGGGAAGAATATTCTGGACTATCATATCCCCTGTATTTAATTTTATTTATAATATTTGTGTATGGTGGCAGTATTTGATTTATTAGACTATTGGTATTTCAAAGAAACAGGAGTTTTAAATGAAAAAGAAAATGCTTACCGGTTTCAGGCCTACTGGAAAGTTACATCTTGGTCATCTGCATGGAAATATCAGCAATATGATTAAGCAGCAGAAGGATTATGAAAATTTTTTCTTTCTGGTAGACTGGCACGCTTTATCAACCGAATATCACGACCCCAGAAACATTAAATCAAATTTAATTGAATGCATGGTTGACCTTGTTGCTCTGGGAATAGACCCCGGACATACCCATCTTTACAGGCAGTCAGATATACCACAGATAGCAGAACTGACTCTTTATTTTTCAATGATTTCTCCTTTATCATGGCTTGAACGCTGTCCCACTTATAAGGAACAGATGAATGAATTAAAATCCAGAGATATATCAACTCTTGGTTTTCTTTCATATCCGGTTCTGATGGCTGCAGATATTCTTATAGTAAATTCTGATATAATCCCTGTCGGGGAAGACCAGCTGCCCCATCTTGAAATTACAAGAGAAATTGCACGAAGATTTAATCATCTATATGGAAAATATTTCACAGAACCGAGAGAGATGTTGTCAAGAGCTGCAAGGGTTCCAGGAACAGACGGCAGGAAAATGTCCAAGAGCTATAATAATGCAATATTTTTATCCGATGATTTTAATACCATAAAGCGTAAAATTAATATGATGATAACTGACCCCGAAAGAGTGCACCGGAATGACCCGGGGCATCCTGAAGTCTGTAACATATTTAGCTTTTATAAAATATATATGGGTGAGAAAATAAAAGAAATTGAGGACAGATGTAAAAAAGGAGAAATAGGATGTACTGATTGTAAGAAGGAAATTGCTGAAATTATATATGAGTCACTTGGAAATTATCGCGAAAAAAGAAATAAAATAAAAAGGGATATGAATTATATATATAATATACTGGAAGAAGGCAAGAAATACGTTGGAGAAATTGCTGAAAAAACTATTTCTGATGTAAGAAAAAAGATGGGTATAGATTAGATTGGATGATTGCATAGAAAGTAAAGAATATTTAATAGAATATAATAAGTTCAGGGGTCCCATATCACTTCTTCTGGAAATGGTCCAGAAGAAAAAGGAAAATATTTATGAAATCAGTTTAAGTGATATTATAAAAGATTTTGTAAATTATATTAAAACAAATAAGGACATACTTATTGACACTCTCTCGGGGTTTATTTATATAGCCTCTATCTTAATTGAAATAAAGTCAAGGTCACTGATACCCTCCAAAAGGAAGACTTCCGGTGAAGAGGAAGATGAATTAAAGACAGATATTTTAAAGAGCAGGGAGGAAGAGTATAAAGTATTTAAAAAAATATCAAATTATTTTAGAAGTCTTTATGAAAAAGAGTCCCTGTATTATATAAGAGAAGCTCCTTTAGAAGAAAAGTTTTTAAAAATATTTCCCGATTTTACCGGAGATATAAGTCTGGATAAAATAATAGAGACTGCTTCAAAACTTATAAAATACAGCGAGGAGAAAATAAAACTGGAAGATTATTACAATCACAGTTCCAATATAAGTATATTTGATGAAATGAATAGAATAAGAGAAATGCTGCATGAGAAGGAAAATATAACCTTCAGGGAGATTTCATCTAGTTATAAAAAAGTTATTGAAAAGATAATAAGCTTTCTTTCAATACTTGAACTTTATAAAAAAGGTGTAATCGACATTATACAATTTGAAAATTTTGGAAGTATTGTAATAAAAAGATTAAAATAATTATGGAAGATTAAGATACATTAATATTATGATTTTTAAAATAAAAAATGAATAATAACATAAAAAATAGAAATGAAGACCGGAGTAAAGACGATTTGTGGCTAAAAACATGCGTGGAGGGAATATTGTTTATTTCTGAAGAAATTGTAAAACCGGGGGAAATAACTTCAGTAATGGGGATAACTGAAAAAAAATTAAATGAAATAGTGGACCTGCTGGAGTCGGAATATATAAATGAAAATAGAGGATTTATAATTAAAAGAGTTCCAGGAGGTTTTAGATTATATTCCAATCCTTCAATAAGTGATGTACTGAAAAATTTTGTAAAATCAAATATAAGAACATATCTATCACAGGCTGCTCTTGAAACGCTCTCAATTATTTGCTATAAACAGCCTGTCACGAGAACGCAAATTGCAGAAATAAGAGGAGTCAGGGCAGACAGTGTCATATTAACTCTCCTGGATAAAGGTCTTATAAAAGAAGCAGGAAGGCTCAAGGAGCCGGGCAATCCAATAACCTATAAAATAACTGATAGATTTTTAGAACTTATTGGACTTGAAAGTATAGAGGGACTTCCGCAATTAAAAGATTTCAGTTAATTTTAAAGTAAGGTTAATAATGTCTGTGTTTAAAAAGCTAAACCCTCTGAGAATCCTGTCAGCAGTGTTATTATTTAGTTTATTCTTCATCACATTAAATTCCTGTAAAATAAACAGCCGGGATGCTAATAATAATATAGATGAAAAGATTGACGCGGATTTTTTAGAAGAAGAAGCATTTTCAGGAACTCCGGGAGCAACCCCTGTAAGCACCCTTAAAATATCGGGTCAGGCAATAGATGTTGATGTAAGCGGGAATTATTCTTATCTTACGAATGATCTCGGATATTTATATGTTATTGATATAAAAAGCAAAAATAACCCTGTAATAACAGGAATATGCAGGGAAGTAGATTCTGCAAATATTGTTATTGTAAGGGGCGATTATGCTTATATCTCCTATACAAAAATAGTTTTTAATGATGACAATAATTTTTCCAGCGAATGCGGATTTTATATAGTAGATATAAATGATAAAGAAAATCCCTTAACTGTTGGCAGGTATACTGCAGACGATAAGCATAAAAAATCAGCATACGGGTTATTTATTGAAGGAGATTATGCATATATGGTAACTACATCTGAAGATGAAAAAAAGAATTCAGGCAGCCTTGAAATAGTAGATATATCAATAAAAGAAAACCCGGAATTAGCAGGCAAATATGATGTAGATGGATTGCCTGTGAACTTATGGGTAAATGATAATGTAGCCTTTCTAAATGTTAATTATTATGATTATGATAAACAGGAGTATACAGGCGAAAGTAAAATTCTGGCAGTTAATTTAAATGATAAAGAAAATCCCGAACTTTCAGGTTCCTGCAACGTTCCTTCCAACTCATGGGGCATGCATGTAACAGGGGATTATGCCTTCGTATCAAGCTGGAAATGGGACATAAATACTGAAAAATATAATGATAGCATATTCCAGATTGTTGATATAAAAAATCCTTCCAGTCTGGAACTTCTTGGGAAATGTAAAGTTCCCGGTGGGGCATGGGAAATGGACTCCGTAAGTAATTACATTTATGTATCAGGCCTGTCGGGTGGAGTATATATCATAGATATAAGTGATAAAGAAAATCCTGTTATTATTAATAATTTAGGAATCGGTGACTCTGCATATGACATTACTATAAAAGGAAATTATTGTTATATAGCAGGCGGGTTTGAAGGCATGGAAATAATAAAGCTTTCAGGACAATCCGGAGTGACAGAAGAAAATAAATTTTATACTGTCAATGAACTGGATATAAATTTACCCCCTGTTCCTGTTATTGAAGTTTCCGGGGACACTTTTGAGGGAGAATATTTTCAGGTAAGAAACCCTGTATATTTTTCTGCAGTTAAGACCACGGACACTGATGGAGATAACCTATCTTACAGCTGGATGATTGATAACGATGAATGTTCGAAAGAAGAGTCATTTTATTATTATTTTAATGAGCCGGGAGAATATGAAGTAAAACTTGCTGTATCCGACGGAACAGAGAGTGTGGAGACATTGGAGACTATAATGATTGCCGGGATAAACGTTCCTATAACCAGTAGTATAAAACATAACTTTGAAGTTGAGGTTGAATATAATTTGATAAACATGAGTGCTAAAAATCTAAATGATATTGAGTGCTTTATGAGAATCCCACAAACATATTATCCTTTTCAGATAATAAATAATTATGTACCCAATTATTCCGGTACCGGTGAATTACTTGATAACAACTGGAATTTATTATTACATTTTAAATTTGAAGACAGCCTTGCTAAAAATGAGAGCCTGGCTGCATCAACAATAATAGAAATAACTTCATATGAATTTAAATATGAAAATATCAGAGGCAGTGATTTGTCCTATGATAAGGAAGAAGAAGATTTTAAAAAATATACAAATGATGACTTATTTATTGATTCTAACAGCCCTGAAATCAGGCGGGCAACAGAATCATTAACAGCAAATGAAACAGATCCGGTTAAAGAAGCTGAAATTATTTATAATTTTGTAACTGGAACTCTAAGTTATGATTATGAAAGAGCCCGAGAAGAAGATTACCAGTTTTTTTATGCATCTGAAATATTAAAAAGAAGAACCGGTGTATGTTCTGATTACGCAATTCTTTTTACAGCGCTGCTGAGAGCGTCAGGTATACCTTCAAGGCTTGTTGCCGGAATTCCTGTATATACAACCTTATACGAGAAAGAAAATGAAATAAATATGGGCCATGCTTGGGTAGAAATTAAGTTTCCCGGTTACGGATGGATTCCTGTTGATATCACGCCTGAAGCAAAATTTATGTACCCGAATTATTATTTGAATATTGCAACTGAAAAAGGCTCGGGTTATTTATACGAAAGCAAAACAATGGATCCGGGAAGTTATTATTACGATGGATTTCTGTTTTCCTGGGATGGCGACGAAATGCCACTTACGGAACAGAAATTTAATTTCAGGGTAAGGGAGCTTAATGTTAAAGATATAAGACTTGATTAACAAAATTCCGGATAGATAAAATCTGGCAGGCAAATGAGGTCTTATATTGAATCTAAATTATTAAAAAAGATTTATTTATATTTTTTATTTGTTATTATTAAAATAAGATTTTTTTAAAAAATAAAATATAAATTATGATTGGAGGAAAATTGGTAAAAAAGAATAATCTTGAAAAAATAGCAAAACTATTAAGATACTTTATTTTAACTTCAACCACCAGAGCCGGATCCGGGCACCCGTCTTCTTCTCTGTCCGCTGTGGAGTTAATGACAGCCTTATTTTTTGATGGTTTCTTTAAATTCAGGGTAAATGAACCGGACTATGTGAATAATGACAGGTTAATTTTTTCTAAAGGCCATGCATCTCCTCTATTGTATTCTCTATGGGCAGCTGCCGGTGCTGTAACCGAGGACGAAATTCTTACCTTCAGGAAATTTGGAAGCAAATTTGAAGGGCACCCTACTCCTTTTTTCCCGTATTCTGAGGCAGCAACGGGTTCACTGGGTCAGGGTCTTTCTGTTGGAGTTGGCGTTTCAATAAATGCTAAATACGTAGACAAATTACCCTATTATACATATGTACTGGTAGGGGACAGCGAGATGGCCGAAGGTTCACAATGGGAAGCAATTCAGATTGCATCTCATTATAAACTTGATAATCTTGTGGGTATTTTAGATATAAATAGATTGGGACAGAGAGGCCAGACCATGTATGGATGGGATATGGAAGCTTACGAAAAAAGGATTTCTTCTTTTGGATGGGAAACTATAAGAATAGATGGTCATGATTTTAAAGAGATTTCAGCTGCTTATAAGTATGCCCTTAAAGTTAAAGGAAAACCCGCTATGATAATAGCAAAAACAATAAAGGGTAAAGGAGTAAGCCTTATTGAAGATAAAGATGGATGGCATGGTAAACCACTACCCGAAGATAAACTTGAAAAAGCATTAAATGAGTTAGGGGGCATTGACAGAGACGCAAAGGGTATTATTGAAGAACCGGAACAATGTCAAGGACATAAAGAAAAAATAAAAAATTACACCGGAATTGATATAGGCAGGGACAGTATGTCAACCAGAAAAGCTTACGGAATTGCTCTGGTAAATATTTTTAAAAAGTTCCCTGACATAGTTGTCCTGGATGCTGAAGTTAGTAACTCAACTTATTCTGAAATATTTAAAGAAAAATTTCCAAATAGATTTTTCGAAATGTATATAGCAGAACAGAATATGATAGGTACTGCAATAGGGCTATCAATAAGGGGTAAAATTCCATTTGTGTCAACATTTGCAGCCTTTTTGACCAGAGCAGCTGACCAGATAAGAATGAGCAGGTACTCAAATACTAATATAAAATTTATTGGCTCACATTCAGGAGTATCAATTGGTGAAGACGGCCCGTCACAGATGGGTCTGGAAGATATTGCACTATTCAGGGCTCAACTTAATAGCGTTGTACTGTATCCAGCAGATGCAGTATCTACAGAGAAATTAGTAGAAAGAGCAGCAGAACATTACGGGAATGTATATATAAGAACAACAAGAATGGATACCCCGGTTATTTATAACAGCACAGAGGATTTTAAAATTGGTGGAAGTAAAGTATTGAGAGAAAGCAAAAATGATGTTGTCACTGTATGTGCCGGGGGAATAACATTGCATGAAGCACTTAAAGCTTATGAGGAGTTAAAAAAAGAGAATATATTAATAAGAGTGATTGATATTTACAGTATCAAACCAATAGATGAAAAGGCGATTTTAAAAGCACAGGAAGAAACAGGAGCAATAATAACTGTTGAAGACCACTACCAGGGAGGAGGTCTGGGTGAAGCTGTAAAAAGCGCTTCATCAGAAAAGAGCCCGGTCTATATTCTTGCTGTCAGGAAAATACCAAGAAGTGGAAAGCCATATGAACTACTGGATTTTGAAGAAATATCAAGCAGGGCTATAATAAATAAAGTAAAAGAAATAATAGTTAAAAAATAATAATATAGTAGGAGGTCTGTTAAGATTAAAATTTTTATTGATTCGGGGAAAATTGAAGAAATAAAGAGAGCTAAATCTTATGGATTGCTGGATGGGGTCACAACTAACCCATCATTAATAAAAAAAGCTGTAGAGGCCGAGAAAACCAGGAGTAATGCAGTTAATATGGAAAATTATATTAAAGAAATACTGACAGTTGCAAAGGGTCTTCCGGTAAGCCTTGAGGTAATAAGCACAGGTTTCAAAGAAATGGTTGAGGAGGGTAAGAAAATTTATAGAATCTTTAACCCTGTTGGTGGAAATGTATATATAAAGATTCCTGTAAGTCCTTCTTTTAAAGAAGGCAGTGAAAACAGTTTTGATGGGATAAAAGCAATAAAAGAATTATCGGATTCAGGAATTCCTGTAAATTGCACCCTTGTTTTTACTCCCGAGCAGGCCCTGGTAGCTGCTAAAGCAGGTGCTAAATTTGTAAGCCCATTTGCTGGAAGAGTTGATGATTTTATCAGGTCCCGGAATAATATACAATTCACAAAGTCAGATTATTTCTTTTATTACGGCATGGAAAAGAATGAAAGAGTTCTGGAGGATAACGGGGTTGTTTCAGGCATTGATCTTGTTGAACAGATAGTAACAGTTTTTAGAAATTATGATATAAAAGATACAAAAGTCCTTGCAGCAAGTATCCGGAACCCGAGACAGCTGAGGGAAGCTGCGCTTGTTGGTGCAGATATAGCCACTATCCCCATGGATGTAATGGAAAAAACAGTTATACATTATAAAACCATGGAAGGGATGAAAAAATTTGTTGAGGACGTAATTCCAGAATATTCAGGATTATTAAAAAGATAGCTGTGAACTGTAAAAACATTTATAGAAATATTATTATAATTCTTAAACTTATGTTACTATAATAAATTAATGTTTTCATAATAATAAGCAATAATTAAAATAGTATTATAAGCATAAAAATATGTAATAATATAGTAATTAAATTACGTAGCAATGAGTTTAGATTATAGTTCATACATAATATTATTAACCGCAGGAATTATAGTAACAGTTTTATTTTCTGTTTTACTTATAAGAAATAGAAATATAGATACCTTAAGTTATGAGCTACTGGTAATTGCTGCCTGCCTTTTATGGATGATTGCAGAAATTCATATTGTTCTAAGTCCTTCATTATACCCTAAATCTATATGGAATATACTAAAATATTCTGCTGTCACTATTATCCCTGTATCCTATTTATTGACCATAATAAATAAGACAAATTACAGAAGCTGTATCACACCTAAAAGAACTATAATATTATTTACACTACCTGTTTTAACTATTTTTTTTATAGTGACCAATAACTTTCACTATTTATTCTGGAGAAATTTAGTGTTGGAAGAAACAAGTAGATTCAATTTACTGGTATGTGAGCCTGGTATTTTGTTCCCGTTGTGGGTAATTTTCTTATATGTAATTATGATTTTAACTTATTTTTTTATACTCCGGATAATTATAAAAAAAATGGGCCTGATGGAACTGAACACCTTTAGGGTAGCACTAATACTGCTAATCCCTCTTTCTACACATTTACTGTATCTTATGAGAGTAAAGCCTTTTGATGTTTTCGATATAACATCTCTGGCACTTACTGTAAGTATATTATTAATAATATTTAGATTTACAGCGTGGGGGATATTTGATTTTTTACCAATTGCAAAGGATATAATAATAGATGGCATAAAAGAAAACATTATTGTTATTGATAATAAAAATTGTATTTTATACCTCAATAAATCAGCAATTAACCTGTTTAAATTAAAGAATAAAAAAACAACAGGAGAAAGCATAAATAGCCTGCTTCCCGCTTATGGTAAATATTTTGATAATATCGATCATTCTGATTCCAGAATAAATAAAAATATAATTATTTCTAAAAATAAAATTAAGCGATATTTTAAAATGACCGTTTATAATATTAACTGTAGTATTTCAAAAGCACCGTGTAGAATAATCATACTTTATGATGTTACGGAACAAAAAAGAATTAACAAATCATTAAACTACAGAATAAAGTTTGAAAATCTTATAACAAAATTGTCAACAAATTTTATAAAAATTTCATCATCTGAAATTGATAATGAAATCAGAACCACTCTTAAAAAAGTAGGGGAATTTACCGGCGCTGATAGAAGTTATATCTATATTTTTAATGATAGAAAAAGTAGGGCTTTTAAAACTTATGATTGGTGCAGTAAACATACCGCGCCAAAACCCGGAGTAATAGAAATAAAAAAGTTTAAAAAATACTCATTATGGTGGCTGGAAAAAATTAATAATTTTGACAGTGTAAATATACAGGATACTTCAGAAGTTAAGCTTAAAATAAAAGAAGAAAAGGAGATAATAAAACCTTCCGGGGTAAAATCGATATTAATTCTTCCTCTTATTCACAACAGTAGCATTAAAGGATTTCTTGGATTTGAATCAATAAAAAATATAAAAAGGTGGACTAATAATGATATAACTCTTCTGAAACTGCTGGCAGAGATTCTGGCAAGTATTCTGGAACATGAAAAAACAGAGGAAGAAATTAAAATATTATCCCTGAGGGATAAGTTAACCGGTCTGTATAATAGGAGTTATTTTGAGGAAGAGCTCAAAAGGCTTGATGCAAAAAGGCAGCTCCCTTTAAGTTTTATAATAGGAGATATTAATGGATTAAAACTCATAAATGATGCATTTGGTCCAAAGGAAGGTGACAGGCTATTAATAAAAATGGCCGGTATAATAAAGAAATGCTGCAGAAAGGAAGATATAGTATCCAGGTGGGGAGGTGATGAGTTTTCAATTTTACTTCCCAAAACAAGCGATAAGGATTCCGAGGAAATAATAAATAGAATAAGAAAAACATGCGATGGAACAAAAAATAAAAAAATACCGGTAAGTATCTCCCTCGGAATGGCTACCAAAAAGGCTTATAAAACCAGCATCGTGTCTGTAATAAAAGAAGCAGAAGATAGTATGTACCGGAGAAAATTGCTTGAAAGAAATAGTATTTCAAGTTCAATAATTTCATCACTTGAAAGAACCCTCCGGGAAAAAAGCTATGAAACTGAAGAGCATGCCTTAAGAATGAAGGGCCTTGCTATAAGATTGGGCCGTTCAATTAATCTAAAGGAAAATAAATTAAATGAGTTATCCTTACTTTCTACCCTGCATGATATTGGAAAAATTGCCATAACTGATGAAATCTTATTAAAAAAAGGAAAACTAAACGATGCAGAGTGGAAAATAATAAAAAAACATCCTGAAATAGGGTATAATATCTGTAAATCCTCACCACAACTTATTTCTGTGGCAGAAGCGGTATTGTGCCATCATGAGTGGTGGAACGGAACCGGCTATCCCAAAGGGCTAAAAGAGAATGAAATTCCTCTTAATTCACGAATAATTTCAATAGTGGACGCCTATGATGTAATGACACATGACAGGTCTTATAAAAAAGCAATAAGCAAAGACGATGCTATAACAGAATTGAAAAGATGTGCGGGGATTCAGTTTGACCCTGAACTGGTAAAAATGTTTATAAATGTTTTATAATAATTATAATCAAATATAAATATTTAAATAAAAATAATTTATATGAATAATATACTTCTGGATGTTTCTTACATAATATCAATTATAATAGAAATAGCATTACCTTTTGTCCTTGGCTTTTTTATCTGGAAGAAATACAGGGTTTCATGGTCAATATTTTTTCTGGGAATGGTATTCTTTTTAATATCTCTTACAAGATTACCTCTAAACAATTATATTAATTCATTAATCCTGGATAATTTTGTAGGAGACACGGCTGTAATACTTGCGGGTCTATTTGTGTCATTAACCGCAGGTTTATTTGAAGAAGGTGTAAGAATAATAGCATTTGGTTTAATCATAAAACAAAAAAATTACCAGAAAGGAATCATGCACGGAATTGGTCATGGTGGAGGTGAATCAGCAATTCTGGTCGGTATGTCACTTCTGGCAAGCTTTTTAGCCTATAAATTTTTTCCTGGTTCCCTGCCCGGTTCTACACTGGCACAACTTACAAATATTGACTGGTACATGCCTTTAATTGGAGCTCTGGAAAGAATCTGTGCAATTTTTATCCAGATTTCATTATCAGTCCTGGTAATAAACGCTTTTATAAGAAGAAAAAAATACTTTATATTGATAGCAATATCATATCATGTACTGGTAGATTTTGTTTCTGTTTACACCAATTACATATACGGGATTATGCCTGCTGAAATACTGATACTTATTTTTGCAGTTGTAAGTATAATAATAATTTATGTTCTAAAGCAAAAAAAAGAAAAACAGGGAACAGACGAATAACCGTTCATTAATTATCCAGGTATTTCATTAAACGGATAAATAAAAAACCCCGAGTTATCTTTCGTCATAGCAAGCGCCTTAGACTACTTAACATCTCGGGGTCATACTCAGAACTTTTCTCAGGGACTTTTCAAATTATTAACCCGTAACTAAATTTTTTCAAATTCAATCTCAAGTTATTTCTGAAAGTTGCCTCCTGTTCTGAGATATAAAAAAGATACCAAAATAAAAAAATGTTGTCAATAGATTGGATATAAAATTTTATAAAATTCTGCAAAAATATTTTATTTTATAACTATATTGAATTTTTATGGTTAATAAATTTGTAATCTATAGTAAAATAATAAAAATAATTAAAATAAAATTTAAATTTTTAAGTTATTATTCACAAATTGTAATAATTTTTATATATTATTAGGATATTTTTTTAGATAATTTATGTGAACATAAGTATTGTAATTTTAATAACAGTTCAAAATGAAAAATATTAAAAAAATAGCAGTAATAGGACTCGGTCTCATAGGTGGCTCACTGGCTTTATCTTTAAAAAGTGTCAATAAAGATTTCGTTATAAGCGGCTATGATATTGAAGGGGAGTCGATGAATATAGCCAAATATAGAAATATAATTGATATTATTGCCGGAAGCTACGAAGAAGCAGTTTATAATGCAGACCTTATAATAATAGCAACACCTATCAGTAATATAGTTGAAGTGATGAATAATATAAAAAATTATTTGAAAAAGGGGGCAATTATTACTGATGTCGGGAGTGCAAAAGAAAAGATAGTAAGTGAAGCCAGGGAAATATTGCCGGAAGACGTGGTTTTTATAGGCGGCCATCCAATGGCCGGTTCGGAAAATGAGGGCATTCTGAGTGCCACCGGGGATTTATTTAAAAATGTATTTTATATCCTTACTCCTACGGATACTACCATATCAGCGGCACTGGTTACATTGCATTCAATACTTACTAAAATTGGTGCAAAAGTAATTTCTATAGACCCGAAAGAGCATGATGAAAATGTTGCTTTGATCAGCCATCTTCCGCACGTCCTTTCAACAAACCTGGTTAATATGATAGATGATAAACAGGAAAATATGAAAAATCTCTTTAAATTATGTGCCGGCGGTTTTAGAGATATGACAAGAATCGCAGCTGCAAATATAAAGATGTGGCTCGATATAAGCCTGGAAAATAAAGATAAGCTTATAAAGTCTATAGAAGAATATGCAGAATATTTAAAAGAATTCATAGATTACCTTAAGAATAATGATTCAGAATCAATAAAAAATCATTATCTTAAAGCTCAAAAAGCAAGGATCAACCTGCCAAAATATATAGAAAAAGATATATCAAATCTCTATGAGCTAAGAGTGTCCATAGCTGACAAAGCAGGAGTTTTAAGTGAGATAACAAGAGCTATAAGTTCACACGGTATTAATATCGAGGATATATCAATTTTTCATTCAACAGAATTTAGCAGTGGTGGAATACTTAAAATTCTGGTTCAGGGTGAAGATGCGGGGCAGATATCTAAAGATGCGATAAAAAAAGAAGGTTATGAAGTTAGTGTAAAAAAGGTTCTTGGCGATTAAAAATGGAAATACGCAGAGCAAACAGCCTGAAAGGGGAAATAAAAATTCCCGGAGACAAATCAATTTCTCACAGAAGCGTAATTATATCATCTATAATAAATGACACAATTGTAATTGAAAATTTTCTTTTCTGTGATGACTGTATAAGAACCCTGGATATTCTAAAAATAATAGGTGTAAAAATTGAAAAAATAAATGGCAATTTAATAGTTTATGGAAAAGGAATTAAAAGCTTCAGGGAGCCTGACCGGATACTGGATGTCGGGAACTCGGGAACAACCATAAGATTGATAAGCGGGGTTTTATCAGCAACTAATTTTATGTCCATATTAAGCGGAGATAAATCAATAAATAACAGGCCCATGGATAGAATAATAGAACCACTTTCTAAAATGGGCGCAAAAATTTATGGGAGAGAGAACAATTCTAAAGCTCCCCTGGTAATATTCGGTAGCACTCATTTGGAAGGAAAAAGATTTGAACTCCAGGTTCCAAGCGCCCAGGTTAAATCATGCATATTGCTTGCTGCTCTTAACGCAGAAGGTGCTACAGAAATAATCTCGCCCCATATATCAAGGGACCATACAGAAAAGATGCTGGAGTATCTGGGTGCAAATATAAATTACAATAGCAATTATGTAAAATTAATACCCGGTAATAAGCTAAGTGGAAGGAGAATATATATACCCGGGGACGTTTCTTCAGCTGCTTATTTTATAGTTGCCACAATGATACTAAAAAATTCACATACATTAATAAGGGACGTGGGTATAAATCCCACAAGAAGCTATATATTAGAAGTGCTCGGAAGGATGGGCGGTAAACTGATAATAACCAATAAAAGAATATTAAATAATGAACCTGTGGCAGATATTGAAACTTTTTCCAGTGAATTAAAATCAATAAAAATAGAAAAAGAAAAAATACCACTCCTGATTGACGAAATACCGATACTATGTGTCGCTGCGGCTTTTGCAGACGGGAAAACAGTTATAAGGGGAGCACAGGAGTTGAGGTATAAAGAGAGTGACAGGATAAAATCTATAGTATCCCAGTTCAGCAGGTTAGGGGTCAACATAAGGGAAGAAAAAGATGGAATGATAATAGATGGAAACAATGATTTTCAGGTAGGTGAGGGGACTGTTAATAGCTATGGTGACCATAGAATTGCCATGTCTCTTTCAATACTTGGCTTACGCTCAAAAGGTAGTGTATCTATACTTGATTCAGATTGCATAAATACATCTTTTCCCGGCTTCAAGTATAATATAAAAAAAATAATTAGTTAAAATCTTAGATTATTAAAAAATTTTAATTTAAATAATAATTACTGATGTGTAAAAATGTTATCACAATTGACGGCCCCGCCGGATGCGGGAAGAGCACGGTTTCCAAGATTTTAGCACGGGAGTTAAAATTTAAATATATTGATACAGGCGCAATGTATAGAGCCATAACTCTGATTTCTATTAAGAATAAAGTGGATTACAACGATGAAAAATCTATCCTGGAACTTGCAAAAAGCGTAAATCTTGAGATAGATAGTAATCCAGCTGATGAGTATAAATATACAGTGGTAAGGATAAATGGAAAGGATTTTACAGGGGAAATCAGGAGCAGGGAAGTAGGTGAAAATGTTTCAATCGTATCAAAACTTTCAGGAGTAAGAAAATATCTTGTAAGCCTGCAGAGGAAATTTATACAGGGAGGTGGAGCTGTACTTGAAGGAAGAGATACCGGAAGTGTTGTCTGTCCGGACGCAATATTAAAAATATTCCTAACAGCCAGTCTTGAAGAGAGGATAAAAAGAAGGGACCTCCAGATAAAAAAAACAGGGCAGAAATTAAAAAAGAATACGATAAAGAAAGAAATTACAGCTAGGGATAAAATTGACAGTAGCAGAAAGGATAGCCCGCTTATAATGCCAGAAAATGGAATTCTTATTGATACCACGAATTTTTCAATAAGGGAGGTTGTAGATAAAATCAAGGAATTGTATTATGAGAGATCAAAAGTTAAGGATAAAGCACAATAAATTTTATTTATTTTTTTATGACATATTAAGATTTATCCTCAGGGTAATATTTAAAATACTTTACAGGGTGGAAGCAATAGACATAGACAAAGCGCCTAAAAAGGGAAGAATTATAATATGCTCAAATCATATGAGTTATGTTGACCCGGTTGTAATAGGAGCTTTTATACCAAGATGTATATATTTTATGGCAAAAAATGAATTATACGGCAATAGGTTTATATCTTCTCTTGTGACTTACCTGAATGCTTTTCCTGTAAAACGGAATTCCTTTGACAGAAGTGCATTTAAAACTTCTTTAGAGATTTTAAAAAACGATAATGTCCTGGGTTTGTTTCCTGAGGGCACCAGGTCAACAGACGGGATTTTAAGAAATGGTAAAAAGGGAACAGGTTTTATTTCCGTAAGTAGCAGAACTTCTATTTTGCCTGTAGCTCTGAGTGGAACCAATATGATAATTCAAAAACCACGCAAAAGGTTGTTTTTCCCTAAAATAAAAATAATTGTTGGAGATTTAATAAATATAGACGAAATACTAAAAAATTACAGTAAGAAAGAAGCTATGCATGTGGTTGTAAGTAAATTAATGGAGGAAATAGGAAGAATTTACAGCAAAATAAAATAAAAAATTGTTTCAATAAAAAGGTTACAGGTAAATATGGAAATAAAAATTGCAGAGTATTCGGGTTATTGTTTTGGAGTGAAGAGAGCTCTAAAATTAACGATGGAAGCAATTGAAAAAACCAGTAATAAAAATAAAAAGATTTTTACTATTGGCTCAATCATACATAATCCAGGAGTAAAAGAAGAACTGTCAAAGAAAGGCCTTATATCAGTCAATAAAGTTGAAGAAATAAGCGATAAAAGCATTTTTATTATAAGGTCCCATGGAATGGCTCCTTATTTAATAAATAGAATAAGAAAAGAGAAGGAAGCAGAAATTGTTGATACTACATGCCCCTTTGTAAAAAAAGTACAGTCCAAGGCAGGGCTGCTTTCGAAGAATGGTTATTTTGTCGTCATTATTGGCAATAAAGACCACCCGGAAGTTCTGGGAATAAAGGGTTGCATATCAAATAAAAAATATGCTGTAATAGAGAATGAAGAAGATGCTGAAAAATTGAAATGCAGAAAGAAAATTGGGGTGGTTATTCAAACAACCCAGACAAAAGAAAAACTTTTTGTTATTGCCAATAAATTACTTGATAAAACAGGAGAGTTACTATTAAACAATACCATCTGTGATACGACAGAAAAGATGCAGCTATCTACAAGGAAACTTGCAGGAGAAGTTGATATAATGATTATAGTAGGCGGGAGGCAGAGTGCCAATACGGGTCATCTAAATGAAATATCAGAAAAGATTAATAAATCTACCTATCATATTGAAAACTACAGGGAGCTTAACCCGGAATGGTTCATTAATAAAAAAAGAGCCGGTATCAGTGGTGGAGCGTCCACACCAATAAAAGATATAATTGATGTAAAAAAAGCTATTGAAAAGTTACAATATACCCAAAAAAATAAAAACCTGTAAAAATAACTGTATTTTTTGCTTCATCAAGCAACTGCCCCCTGGCTTAAGAGAATCCCTGTATGTAAGAGATGATGATTATCTTCTTTCCTATATGTACGGTAATTTCATAACCCTCACAAATTTAAAACAGGAAGATTTAAAAAGAATTGTCAAATACAGACTGGAGCCGCTCTATATTTCTTTACACAGCCTTGACGTAAATATAAGAGAATACATCTTTGGAAATAAAAGAACCATGCGCGGTGTTGAAAATCTCATATACCTTGATAAAAACGGCATCAAAACAAATATTCAAATAGTTTTATGTCCGGGTATAAATGACGGTAAAGACCTGGAAAATACACTTTTAACACTTAATAATGATTATAAAAATATATTATCTACAGGTATAGTACCTGTCGGGATTACAAAGTATAATAAAAATAATAATTTGATATCCTATAATAAAAAAACAGCAGTTGAAATTATAAATTTTGTAAATAACATTAAAAAATATTATAAGTCAGTTAAAAAAAATGATAATATCTATCTTTCTGATGAATTTTATATTATCAGTGAAATTGATTTTCCGATGTACAATTATTATAAGAATTTTTATCAGATGGAAAATGGCATTGGAAAATCTACATGCTTCTTGAAGCAGGTAGATGAATATATAAATAATAGAGGTTATACTTATGATAGAAAATATAAAAAAATATTAATAGTAACCTCAGAGTATGGAAAAGTAGTAATAAAAAAAGCTATTGATAAGTTGGAAGAAAGATATGGCACACTAAAAAAGGATATGAAATTATTTTTAAAAATACTGGAAGTGGAAAATAAATTTCTCGGAGGTAATATCAAGGTAACAGGCATACTCAGCGGGGAAGATATAAAGATAAATTTAAAAAAGGAAGACACTAAAAAATATGACAGGATACTTATTCCAGAAAGCATTTTTAACCGGGATAATCTGACAATAGATAATTATAAAAGACTGGATCTGGAAAAAATTAACAAAAATATAAAAATAATACCCGAAGATGGATATAGTTTTATTAAAGAAATTTATTCTTAAGCCAAAAATGTTATGAAGAAATTAAATAATAAAAATTTTATTAGCCCTGATTCTAATATTCCTAAAGTCGCGGTTGTGGGAAAGCCAAATGCCGGAAAATCAACTCTGATAAACAGAATATGCAATAAAAGCGACGCAATCGTGGATAAGGAACCAATGATTACGCGGGATAGAAAATATTATAAAACTGACTGGAACGGTAAAACATTTATCCTGTCAGACACAGGGGGCATTAATTTAAAATTAAAAGAGAATATAAATATACAGGTATTTCTACAAACAAAAAAAGCTATAGATGAATCAAATATAATTATTTTTATAGTGGATTTAAAACAGCCAGTCTCTCCAGTTGATGAAGAAATAGCAGATATGTTAAGAAAAACAAACAAAAAAATAATTTTTGCTGGAAATAAATACGACGATGAAAAAGAAGAATTATTTATTGAAGATTATCTTAAATTCGGCTTTGGATATCCTTTTAAGATATCTGCACTGCACGGTAAGAACATAGGGGACCTTTTAGATGAAGTAGTAAAAGATTTTGATGAAAATAAGGAAAGCTCTAATAATTATGATATAAATGATATACCTGCTATTTCTATTCTGGGAAGGCCAAATGCAGGAAAATCAACACTATTTAACGTCATAATCAAAGGCCAGAGAGCAATAGTAGACGAGGTAGAGGGAACTACCAGGGACAGTATTGACAGCATAGTAAAAATAAATGGGAAAAATTACAAATTTATTGATACAGCGGGCATAAGAAGAAAAAAAGGGAAATTAAAAAGTCTGGATTACTATAGCGATATAAGAACCAGAAAAGCAATAGAATATTCTGATATTAGTCTTATATTAATTGACTGTAGCAGAGAAATAGCAAATCAGGATATAAAAATAGTTGATACGTGCATTCAAAAAGGTGTCGGCATATGTATTATTTTTAATAAAATTGACAGAGTTGATAGTGACACTCTTAACAGTATTATAAAAATGTTTGAGCTCAAACTGAGATTTGCCAGTTATATACCCTTTTTGAAAGTAAGCGCATTAAAAGAGAAGGGCATAAAAGATATTATTAAAATGGTAGATTTATTAGTGGCTGAAAGAAATAAAATAATATCCGATAATGAGCTAACAAATTATTTCAAAAAAATAGAGAAAGAAAATGAGGGTATTTACTTTAAAGGTAAAAAGTTTAAGATTAAATTTATAAAACAAATCAATACATCCCCTCCTTTTTTTCTTGTTTTCTCAAATATAGATGCAAGAAAAAGGGTTAATTTAATAAGATATATAGAAAACAGCATACGAAGAGAATTTGGATTTAAGGGAACACCTTTATATTTTAAATTTAAATATTAAATCCTGGCTAAAGAGATTAAAGTAAAAACTTACAAATAACATGAAAAGGAAGATAAATATAACAGTAATAGGAGCAGGAAGCTGGGGTACAACTTTTTCGGTTATGCTTGCCAGAAAAGGATATAGGATTAATTTGTGGACAAGACGCGATGTAACTTATAATGAAATAAAAAATTCCAGGAGAAATACCGGTTACACGGGTGGACTATACATACACGAAAATGTAATTCCATTTACCGGTGGTAAAAATGAGCCCGGTAGCCCGGAGATAATAGTTTTTGCAGTTCCATCGCATGTTCTGAGAGAAACAATCATTAGGTTTAACAATTATTTAAAAGAGAATATAAAAAATATAAAATGTGTTCTTAACCTGGCAAAAGGACTGGAAATTGGTACAAATCTCAGGTTGTCCATGACAATGGAAGAATGCCTGCCAGAAAATTTAAAATCCAAAATTTGTGTTTTGTCGGGTCCGAACATCGCCTCAGAAATAGCTATGGGCCTGCCCGGCGTATCGGTGATAGCATCAAATAATAAAGAAGTACTTAAATATATGCAGCCGATATTATCAAGTGATAAATTCCGTATATACACAAATAATGATGTAATTGGTGTAGAAATTGGTGGCGCTGTTAAAAATATAATAGCAATCGCCGCCGGTATTTCTGATGGTCTTGGTTACGGGGCTAACACTAAAGCTTCGCTTATAACCAGAGGATTACATGAACTTACCAAATTGGGTGTTAAGCTTGGTGCAAATCCAGTAACTTTTTCAGGTGCAGCCGGAATGGGGGACCTTATAGCAACCTGCATAAGTAAAAAAAGTAGAAATAGAAACGTGGGTGAAAGGATAGCAGGGAGCGAAAAAGTTAATGATATTTTAAAAAGGATGAATATGGTTGCCGAAGGAATAAATACTACAAAGGTAGTTTATGATATAGGTAAAAAAATTAACATAGAAGTTCCAATTACTGAATGTATTTATGAAATTATCTATAAAGGTCTTGACCCGCTTAAATCAGTCAAAAAATTGATGACCAGAAAGTTTAAATCTGAGATTGAAGAAATTAATTGAACCTTTAACTTTACTATTTATTTGTATTACTTTAGAATATAATCAGTAATACGGGACGTGGCGCAGTTTGGCTAGCGCACCAGTATGGGGTACTGGGGGTCGGAGGTTCAAATCCTCTCGTCCCGACCATAAAATTAAAAAAAATGATATAATAATTTATATAAATGTTT
>CAZRML010000015.1:0-58636 GCA_964601205.1 uncultured Actinomycetota bacterium
TATAATATTATAATGTTAAAATTAATTGATATATTAAAGTGGTGTCCCTGGGCAGATTCGAACTGCCGACACCAGGATTAGGAATCCTGTGCTCTATCCTTCTGAGCTACAGGGACACATATACACTTTTAGAGGGACATCTTTATTATCTCATCTACAAGTTCTTCAAAGGACATCCCCGCTTCTCTGGCTGCCATGGGAAGAAGGCTGGTATCCGTCATGCCCGGAGAAGTGTTCAGCTCCAGAACATAAGGGATTTTTTCTTTTCTGTCAAGGATAATATCCACACGGGAAAGTTTGCTGCAATTCAGGGCGTTATGAACCGCTATTGCGGTTTCTTTTACTTTTTTTTCTTCAGAAGAGGATAATCTTGCAGGGACGAAATAATCTGTCTGGCCTATGTTGGTTCTTGATTCAAAATCAAAAAATTTCTTTTCAGGCACAATCTCAACTACGGGAAGAGTTCTGGGTTTTTCTTTGCCTATGATACTTACTGCAAGCTCAATGCCGTCAATAAATTTTTCAAGTATTACCTTTTTGCTGTAACTTAAGGCATAAATTATTGCTTCGGTTAAGTCTTCCTTATTGTTTACGATTTTTATGCCGAGGGCAGACCCCTGCGCCGAGGGTTTTACTACCATTGGAAGGCCTATTCTTTTTATTATAAAAGGAAGCAGTTTTGATGACCCGAGCTCCCTGAATGAACTGGTGTTCAGGAAATAAAAGGGCGGGGTCGGTATTTTTTGATTTTCAAATATTTGTTTTGAAATTATTTTATCAAAGCTTAAAATATTGGGATATACACCCGGTCCGGTATAAGGGATATCCAGCACCTCTAAAATTTCCTGTATGGTGCCGTCTTCGCCATCTTTTCCGTGCAGGGCGATATATGCAAGGTTAATTTTTTCAGAACTCAGATTGTTCACTATGGATTCATCAATATCCATTTTTATTACGTTGTATCCAAGTTTTCTCAGGGCATTTGAAATTTTCTCGCCACTTTTTATGGAAAATTCTCTTTCCAGGGACCTGCCTCCCATGAGCACAGCAATATTTTTTTTCATTTTCATCACTCTCATATAGATATTATAACAATATTATTATTTAAAGCTTTTATATAGTTTAATTTTTTCTTTTATTATCCCGGCTAAAATTTTAATTCCTTTTTGTATTCTATCAGTATCTTCGGTACAGTAGGCAAGTCTTGCTTCATTTAATCCTCTATTGTCTGCATAAAAGCCGCTGCCGGGTACAAAAGCAACTTTATTTCTTACTGCGTCTGCCAGGATTTCTTTGGTATTAAGGAAATCCTGGATTTTTAGCCATATAAAAAATCCGCCCACTGGTCTTGACCACTCTGTACCCCGGGGGAAATTCTCCTCAAGGCTGCTAAGCATGGCATCTCTTCTTTTAGAATATATGCTTTTAAATCTTTCTATGTTTTCCTGCCATGATGGGTCTGAAAAATATTCGTAGGCAATTCTCTGGGAGAGAGCGCTCACACAGAGTATGGTGGACTGGACTCCGAGTATTATTTTTTCCAGAATAGGGTGAGGCGCAACAATCCAGCCTATCCTCAGCCCGGGAGCAAGAAGTTTTGACAGGGTGCACAGATAAATTACATTACGGTTGTCTCCATTTATGTCAAGTTCTTTTATGGTAGGTATAGGCCTGCCCTCAAATCTCAGCATGCCGTAGGGGTTATCCTCCAGTATTATGGTTTTATATTTTTTTGCCAGTTCCAGAACTTTTTTTCTGCGCTCGAGGGTTAAGGTTACCCCGGAGGGATTGGAAAAGTTTGGAACCAGGTATATAAATTTGACTACAACTCCTTCTTTTTTGAACTCTTTTAATTTTTCTTCCAGAATGGACACATCTATTCCATGCTTATCAACAGGTATGCCTGTTATTTTTGCCTCGTAGGAGTTAAATGAATTTAGTGCCCCTGTATATGAAGGAGCTTCTGTAATTATAACGTCACCGGGGTTTATAAAAATCTTGGATAATAAATCCAGGGCATGCTGGCTGCCGGTGGTGGTAATAATGTCTTCTTCTACTGTATCCACCCCTTCCAGTTTCATTACTTCAATTAATTTAGTTTTAAGCGGGTAGTAACCATCGGAACCACTGTACTGAAGGCTTACGGCTCCATCCGTTTTTATTATTCTCCTTATATATTTTTCCAGCCTTTCAAAACTTAAAGCCCTTACTTCGGGCAGCCCCCCTGAAAAAGATATTATATCCGGTCTTGCGGACAGGGAGAGTAAATCTCTAATTTCGGAAGAAACCATATATTTTGTTCGGCTTGAATAGAGATGTTTCCAGTAATCAAATGTAATTTTTTTACTCATTAATTCAGGCTGTGGAATGGATTTTAATATTATTACGTTTAAAATATTTAATATATATTAAAAACTTTAAAAGTTCAAAAAGATTTTGAAAGTTTAAACAATTATTTATAGTGTTATAATTATAAAACGAAAATTTTAAAAGATTTTTTAAAATCATTTTTATTTTTATGAACCTAAATTTAAAAATTAAGAGCCTTTCATTCAGGCAATTAAAAAAGATAAAATTGGATTATCCACAGTGTGATTACTGGTTTGATTGTGAGCAAATTAGTTTTTTCAGGGAGCTTACAGGAATAAGAAATATAGTGGAGCTAAGAGGGCTTTTGAATGGGAGCGTTTTTAGAAAAAATAATAAAAGAGATGAAAATAAAATTATTTCATTTAAGATTAACGGGGGCATAGTCAAAGGCGCTTTTGCCGGCGACAGGTGCGTGGGGATTATCCTGGCAGGGAATTCCTGCCTTTTCCCCAGGCTTAGGAATTTTAATGTTTTTCCTCCTGATTTTAAAAGTGTTTTTATCGGATGCATCAATGTAATTCCTGAATATAAAGAAATGGGTGTTGATAAGAGGCTTTTAATTGAAGTTGAAAAAGAACTTATAAAGAAAAAGGTAGGGGCAATAGAGTCTATTGGCAGGAGGATGGATGATGATCTGGATGATGATGAGTATGAAAACAGCCCGTTTATTCCTTTTAAGTTTCTTATAAATAATGGTTTCTACTTAAAGAAAAATGACCCTGCCTACCCGCTTTTGAGGCTGGATTTAAAAAACATAGCATTTGATCCGGCGGGTGATAAAATACCGGTAGGAAAAGTAGCCTTTGAGAGGGATACAGGCGGTCCTTTTTTAGTTGTAAAGGCCAGGCGGGATAAGTAAAAAAATAGGTAAGGAATTTTGATAGACAAAATAAATTAATTGTGCTAACATTCATAATTCAAATAAAAATGTTTGTTTGATAAGTTAAATATTTTTATAAAACCGGTGATCAGAAATAGTAAGCACTGCAAGCAGCATACAGAGAGCCGCTGAAGCTGAGAAAGCGGCTGCCAGGCTGGTGTCTGAATGGGTCTGTGAGGTTTCTGGCTCAAATCTTTTTTAAATAGAGAGTAAGCCAGAACGGCTTCCTCCGTTATCACAGGATAGGATATTATCAGGTATCTAAATATTTTAAGTGCACATTAATACAGGTATGCAGTATAGTTTTTAATGTGAATAAGAGTGGCACCGCGGGAATTCAACCTCTCGTCTCTACAGGTTATTATGTAGTGATGGAGAGGTTTTTTATATTATGGGGCAGGTAATAAAAAAATTAAATATTAAAATCAATTAGTCAGGTTTAAAGAAAGGAGAATAAAATGGAAAAAAGGACCAAGTTCGTACTGGACGAGGAAGAGATACCAAGGCAATGGTATAATATACAGGCAGACTTACCCAAACCTCTTCCGCCGGCTCTGCACCCGATTACCGGAAAACCCCTGGTTCCTGATGATTTAGCACCGCTATTTCCCATGGAGCTAATAAAACAGGAAGTTAGCACAGAGCGCTGGATTGATATCCCCGATGAAGTAAGGGAAGTTTATAAATTATGGAGGCCAACAACTCTGTTCAGGGCACACAGACTGGAGAAGGTGCTGGATACCCCTGCGAAGATTTTCTATAAATACGAGGGGTCAAGCCCACCGGGGAGCCACAAGCCAAATACTGCTGTGGCTCAGGCTTATTACAATAAAAAAGAAGGCATCAATCGCATTACCACCGAAACCGGAGCAGGGCAATGGGGAAGCGCCCTTTCTTTTGCCGGCGCATGCTTTGATATCGAAATCAAAGTTTACATGGTAGCAATAAGCTATTATCAAAAGCCTTATCGGAAGATAATGATGGAAACGTGGGGCGGTAAGTGCGTACCCAGCCCGAGCAAGGATACCAAAGTGGGAAGGGACATGCTTGAAAGGGACCCGGATTGCCCGGGAAGCCTGGGACTGGCAATTAGTGAAGCCGTAGAAGATGCCGTTAGCCGTGATGATACGCATTATGCACTCGGCAGCGTGCTTAACCATGTTCTTCTGCACCAGACTATAAATGGCCTGGAAGCAAAGAAACTGATGGAAAAAGCAGGTGAGTATCCCGATATTATTGTAGGATGTGTTGGCGGGGGTTCAAACTTTGCCGGTCTTTTCCTGCCATTTGTAAGGGATAAGATTGAGGGCAAAAAACCTGATTTACGGATAATAAATGTAGAGCCAACAGCAACACCTACTATGACCAGGGGACCTTATGCCTATGATTACGGCGATACGGCAAAACTTGCCCCTATCATAAAGATGTACACTCTGGGGCATGACTTTATACCCGCACCCATTCATGCAGGCGGGCTTCGTTACCATGGAATGGCGCCAATAATATGTCATCTGGCTGACCTTGGTTTTGTAGAAGCAACGGCTGTTCCCCAGCTTCCTACGTTTGAGGCGGGGATAACTTTTGCCCGTTCCGAGGGAATCATAAGTGCTCCGGAAACAGACCATTGTATCAAGGTAGGTATCGACGAAGCATTAAAGTGCCGTGAAACGGGAGAGGCAAAAACTATACTCATAGCCCACAGCGGGCACGGTCATGTGGATATGCCTGCGTATGACGCATATCTATCGGGTAAGCTGGTGGATTATGAGTATCCGAAGAAGAAAATAGAGGAAGCACTGAGTAAGTTGCCGAAGGTTTAGCAGTGTACCAGTAATATTGTCCGGTGGAGGGATCTTAATCCTAAGATCCCTCCACTTTTCTTTAAAAAGTTACCTTAAAACTTATCATACTATATAAAACTTTTTTATATATTGTTTTAAAGTCTATCATCAGAAATAGCAAATAAAAAAGTTAGATAGTTCATACTAAAAATTTCTACTTGATTTTTTTCTATTTACTCTATATATTAGAATAAAATTTCATTTTGAATTAGTAAGGGCATAAATAAGAGGGTTTCTCCAAATTAATCATGTCTCAAGTTTCTAAAAATATTATTTTATAAGCTTGATTTATATATTTAAGACAGTTTTTTAACCTGAAATAAATAGAACAAAAAAATCCTTTTTAAAATATATTTGGTAGCTTAGAAAAAACAATGGTATATAGTTAATCAGGTAGGGTTTGACCTGACTTTTTAAATAATATCCTGTTATATCTGCTAAATAAAATATCAGGCGGAATTTTAATAGGTTATAAACATTAGAAAAGAAATCAGTGATTTAAATAAGAAAGGAGCCCGACTACGAAAGGAGTATCTATAAATGGATAAATTAGAGGAGCTAAACAGGGAATTTCTTGATGGCAGGGTTCTGGCCGATTTGAAAGTAATTGCAAGGCAGCTTGACATTCAGGGAATTTCAAAATTAAAGAAAGAAGAATTGATACAGAAAATACTGGAAGAAGTATCTAATAATGGCATGGAATCTACCATATCCCCGCCGGAGGAAAGCACTGTAGCCAAAAAAGAAACTGAGGAAAGAGCTTTTGAAGCTGGGATGAAAGAAAAAGAGGAGCCAGTAGAATCAGTAGAAAAAAAGATGGGAGAAAGGGCCAGAAGAAAACCTCGCAAAAAAGAGGAATTTGAACTATATAAGGAGAGAATGAAAGGAATACTGGATATACTGGCCGACGGTTACGGGTTTTTGAGAACCAGCGGGTATCTTGCCGGTCAAAATGATATATATGTTTCCCAGTCACAGATTAGAAGATTTCGCCTGAGGCAGGGGGATGAAGTATACGGGCAGGTCCGTCCGCCGAAAGAAAGCGAGAAATACAATGCTTTGCTCAGGATAGAGAAGGTAAACGGGGAAGACCCCGAATTTATAAGGGGAAGGGTTCCCTTTGAAAAATTGACTCCTGTATATCCTATGGACAGGCTGAGACTGGAAACAGATGAGTCGGATAATATCTCTCCCAGGATAATTGATTTAATTGCCCCCATAGGAAAAGGGCAGAGGGGCCTTATTGTATCTCCTCCAAAAGCGGGCAAGACAACTATATTAAAGGACCTTGCCAATAGCGTTTCTACAAATAATCCAGAAGTATATATTATAGTACTTCTTATTGATGAGAGGCCCGAGGAAGTAACTGATATGGAAAGGTCTGTAAAAGGAGAGGTAATAAGTTCCACCTTTGACCAGCCGTCTGATAATCACATACAGGTTGCAGAACTGGTACTTCAGAGGGCAAAAAGGCTGGTTGAGCATGGTAAAGATGTGTTGATACTTCTGGATAGCATAACCCGTCTGGCGCGGGCTTACAATCTTTCCATTCCCGCAAGTGGAAGGGTTCTATCCGGAGGAGTTGATTCTTCGGCTCTGTTCCCGCCCAAGAGATTTTTTGGCGCGGCGAGAAATATAGAAGATGGCGGGAGCCTTACCATACTGGCGAC
This sequence comes from uncultured Actinomycetota bacterium, assembly GCA_964601205.1. Classification (GTDB taxonomy): domain Bacteria; phylum Actinomycetota; class Humimicrobiia; order Humimicrobiales; family Humimicrobiaceae; genus JAQVEM01. The sequence continues at coordinate 6,762 of CAZRML010000015.1, forward strand.
CGCATTAATTGACACCGGTAGTAGAATGGATGATGTTATATTTGAAGAATTTAAAGGCACCGGTAATATGGAAATTAATCTTGACAGGAAACTTGCGGATAAGAGAATCTTTCCTGCTATTGATATAACGCGTTCGGGCACCAGGAAGGAAGAGCTTCTTATGGATAAAGAAGAGGCGGCTACTGTGTGGAAACTGAGAAGATTAATTTATGAAAAAGAACCCGAAGTAGCTCTGGAACAATTGATAGATTACATTAAGAACACGAAATCAAATGGTGATTTTCTAAAAGCGATAAAGGCAAGTTTTGATAAAGAGAAAAAAATGTAAAATTTTTTAATTTTCTGACTTAAAGAGTTAAGATTCTAATATTTTTTATTCATTATTTAATTTTTATAATTCTATGTAAATAATTATGCCCTCTATTTTATGTTTACGATTGAAGGTATTTGTGTTAACATTTAGGATTTGAAATAATTAAGCAGAATTGAGATAGATAAATTAAAGGATAATAATAATAATAAGTAAGGATTTACAGAAATGAAGAAAGGCATACATCCAGAATATTATGATTGCACCGTTACCTGTTCCTGTGGAAATACTTTTAAGACCAGGTCAACAAAAAAGGAAATAAGAGTTGAGATATGCTCAAAATGCCACCCATTTTACACAGGGAAGCAAAAACTGGTTGATTCCGGCGGCAGGGTAGAGAGATTCAAGAAGAGAATGGTAAAATCAAAGAAGTAAAAGGGGTACTTTTATGAAAGTGAGTCTGATCAGGTATACCCTGGAACCGGAGAAGACAGTGGCTCTGGCTGCAAAGCTCTGTTATTCACCTGTGGGTGTGGATGAGCTAAGTGACGAGCTCAGCAGAGAACAAATAGAAAAGCTGGTAAGATTCGTGATAAAGAGCGGCCATCACAGCACGGTAGAGCATATAAGTTTTACTTTTGCGATTGAAGGAGTTTCAAGGGCTCTGACCCACCAGCTGGTAAGGCACAGGATTGCATCATATAACCAGCAGTCTCAGAGATATGTAAAGCTCGGGGATAATTTTGAGTATATTACCCCGCCTTCAATTTTGAATGATAAGGAAAGCAAAAAAAAGTATGATAAATTAATTTCAGATATACACAATCTCTATAAGGAGTTTCTTGATAGAGGAATTGAAGCAGAAGATGCGAGGTATATTCTTCCCAATGCCACGGAAACAAAAATAATTGTGTCCATGAATGGGAGGGAACTTCTGCATTTTTTTACCCTGAGATGCTGCAACAGGGCACAATGGGAAATCAGGGAAATGGCAATAAAAATGTTAAAGCTGGTAAAAAAAGTGGCACCTGTAGTTTTTGAAACAGCCGGCCCGGCCTGCCTGAGAGGGCGCTGTCCTGAGGGAAAATTTATATGTGACGAACCTCCAAAGGCGAGTGATTTTGATGTCTGAGGCTAAATATCAAATTGGGGGGCAGGCAGTTATTGAGGGCGTTATGATGCGCAGCAAAAATTTCTGGGCTGTGGCGGTAAGGAAACCCGATAAGTCCATTACTACAAATTTATTCAAGCAGGGTACTTTAAGCAGCAGGCATAAAATTTTAGGCTTTATGTTTATCCGTGGTATGGCAGTGATTGCCGAGAGTATGTCGCTGGGTTTCAGGGCTTTAAGCCTTTCTGTCAATGAGGCCACCGGTCAGGATATAAAATTTTCCAAAAAAGAGATGTTTATATCCGTGTTGATTGCTGTCGCATTTACGGTAGGTGTATTTTTTGTACTCCCAACTTTAATCGGAAAAACTTTTTCAAGTTTCATACCCAATGTTCTGCTATATAATCTTGCTGAGGGAATGATTAGAATTATCTTTTTCCTGGCATATATTTTAATAATTGCACAGCTAAGTGACATAAAAAGAGTATTTCAGTATCACGGAGCGGAGCACAAAACTATACAGGCCTATGAAAACGGAGAAGAGCTAAAACCCGAGAATGTAAAAAAATACACCACACTGCATGCAAGATGTGGTACGAATTTTTTAATGATTGTAATGATAGTTGCCATATTTGTGTTTGCTATTATTGGAAAGCAGACAATATTATGGAGGATTATATCAAGAATACTTTTAATCCCGGTTATTGCCGGTATTTCATATGAATTTATAAGGCTTGCCGGGAAATTTAGCCATAAAAAATGGGTCAGAGTATTTTTTTATCCGGGGCTGTTGCTGCAGAAGATTACTACAAGAGAACCCGATAAGAGCCAGTTAGAAGTGGCGATAGCTTCATTTAAAGCAGTTGAAGAAGCAGAAGAGGCACTAAAGGCAGAATAAAATGTCAGCATTATTGGATATATTAAAAAAATACGAGGATAACTACACTAAACTAACCAGTAAGCTCACAGAACCTGAAATTTCCCAGAATCCAGATAAACTAAAAGAATTCGGGATAAAAATTGCCGAGATAGAAGAGTTAGTAAATATAGCGAAAAAATACAGGGGGGTCCTTTCATCCATAAAAGAGGCTGAGGATATGCTCAAAGAGGAGAATGAAGAGGAAATGAAAAGTTTCTTGAGAGATGAGATTAAGGAGAATATTGATAAAAAGCAGAAACTGGAAAAAAAGATAAAAATGCTGTTAACCCCCAGAGATCCCGATGATAAGAGAAATGTTATAGTAGAAATCAGAGCAGGAGCCGGAGGGGATGAGGCAGCTTTATTTGCTGAAGTTCTTTACCGGTTATATACAAAATACGCGGAGAGCCGGAAATGGAAGTATGCCACACTCAGCTCAAATGCTACTGGAATTGGTGGATTTAAAGAAATAATATTTGAGATTGAGGGTGAGAATGCTTATGGAACCATGAAGTATGAGTCTGGGGTTCACAGAGTGCAGAGAGTTCCTGCCACCGAATCACAGGGGAGAATCCACACTTCAACAGCTACAGTTGCTGTGCTTCCTGAAGCCGAAGAAGTGGATATTAAAATAGAACCTAATGATTTAAGGGTGGATGTTTTTCGCTCCAGCGGTCCCGGGGGTCAATCCGTAAATACCACAGACTCGGCGGTAAGAGTAACCCATATTCCCACCGGTATGGTGGTAACCTGCCAGGATGAAAAATCCCAGCTTCAGAATAAAGAAAAAGCCTTAAAGATATTAAGGGCAAGGCTCAAGGAAGAAGAGGAGCAAAAAAAGACAACCGAGCAGGATGAGAAAAGAAGGATGCAGATCGGTTCCGGGGATAGAAGCGAGAGAATAAGAACTTATAATTACCCACAGGGCAGGGTGACTGACCACAGAATAAATTTAACATTATATAAGCTTGATGAAATTCTTGAGGGTGACCTGGAGCAATTAACTTTACCGTTAAAAAATACTGATAATGAGAAGAAGATTGAAAAGATAGGGGTTTAGGCTATATTTGCAAATATGGAATGTAAAAAGCATCCTGGAGTGGGCTATAAACTATTTTAAAAGCAGAGACATAAGCCAGCCCAGATTGTCTGCGGAGCTGCTCCTTAGCTCTGTTGTTAATCTGGACAGGATGAATCTATATCTAAACTACAACCGGGTTTTAAACAAGAATGAACTTGCTTTATACAAGAAGTATATATTGAAAAGGTTAGAAAAAGTCCCGATTCAGTATATATTAAGCGAAGCGTATTTCAGGAAAATAAAACTTCATGTAGACAATAGAGTATTAATTCCAAGGCCCGAAACAGAACTGATAGTGGATAAGGCTTTCCAGATTCTAAAGGAAAATTACGGAAAAAAGAAAATTAATATGCTGGAGATTGGCACCGGAAGCGGTGCTATTTCAATAAGTATCGCCTACGAGATTTCAGGTGAATTAAAAATACCGCCAGAGCTATGGGAGATAATAGCAACTGATAATAATCAGGGTGCGCTCGAGGTAGCGGAGAAAAATGCAGTGGATGTTCTGGGAAGTAGTGAAAATGAAAGAATAAAATTTGTTGAATGTGATCTGCTGCCTGCGGAGGATTCTGATTTTTTCAGCCAGTATAAAGATAAAATTAATCTTATAATTTCAAATCCGCCTTATATTTCAGAAGAAGATTACAGGGAACTGCCGTCTGAAGTAAAAGATTATGAGCCCGAGGGCGCTCTTCTGGCAGGCAAAACCGGTCTTGAGGTATATGAGAAAATTCTTCATAAGGTAAAACCTTATATTTCCACTGATTTTTGTTATATTCTGTTTGAGATTGAACAGGCAAAAAGAATTCCTCTGGAAAAAATAACTAAAGATATTGTTAACCCTTCAGAAATTATTGTGGATGAAGATTATAATCAGAGAGACCGGATTATGGCTATTAAAGTTTAAAAAAAATATAAGGTTTAGCAGAAATAAGTTCACCGGAGTAAATGCTGCCAGTTAAATAATAGCTTAATAGAACCACGATAAACAAAATTTTTCTTAAAAGAAAACTATTTTTGGATTATAATTCAGCTTTGTTTTGTTTTTTAAGGATTTGTTTTTTTAAATTCTGGGTGGTAGGATTTTATTAATTTTAATTTAACCGGTACAAGAGAATAAGAATGAGCCCTGCTTGGATTGCAATTATAATTTTTATATTAACTTATGTGTTCATTGCAACGGAGAAAGTAAACAGAACCGTAGTTGCATTTATCGGCGCATTGCTTCTGATTTTGTTTAATATTTTTGACGTGACCGAAGCAGTGGGTTTTATAAGCTGGGATACAATCGGACTTTTATTTGGCATGTTTATTATTGTGACCGCTTTATCCGATGCCGGTTTTTTTACCTTTTCAGCTCTTGTACTTGCAAGATGGTTAAAATACTCCCCGGTTAAAATTTTTATATTTTTCCCCATTATGACAGCGTTCCTGGCAGCTTTTATGGATAGTGTTACTGTAATGCTCTTTTTTGCCACGCTTACGTATGAAATCTGCAAAATAATAAAAATGGATGCAGCACCGCTGATAATCACGGAGGTAATGCTGGCCAATATAGGGGGCTCTTCTACTATGGTGGGCGATCCGCCAAATGTAATCCTGGGTCTGAAACTCGGGTATTATTTTAATGATTTTGTAATTCACAATGCTCCCATAGCTATAGTTGCCGGGGCGTTTACACTTTTTTATTGCTACATGGTAAACCGTAAATCTATTTTATCCATTAAGAAGGTACCCGAGAAGGGAATGAGTGAAATGGATCCCGTGGAAGCAATAGAAGACAGGAAACAATTTAAGGTTGCGTTTGCTGCTCTGGTAACGGCAATCTTATTTCTAGTTGTTCATAATTATATAGATAAGTATATTCATATCCCTCTTACAGCACCTCTTGCTGCAATGGTTCCTGCTTTTGTCATGCTGGCCGTACTTGGTAAGAGATCGGAGAGGATTATATCAAAAGTAAATTATGAAGTGATATTATTTTTTATGGGGTTATTCGTGGTTGTAGGGGGACTGGAGCACACCGGGGTAATAAAAATAGCTGCAGACTTCATAACCAATCTTTTTAAGGGAAATCATGTGGAGTTTTTGAGCACCCTGGTATGGGGCTCAGGTATAGCCAGTGGAGTTATTGACAATGTTCCATTTGCTCTTTCAATGGCCAGTATTCTGGAAAATATTGCCTTATATGCCGGAATCCCCGCACTATCAATTATGGTATGGGCGACATCACTGGGCGCAGATATAGGAGGCAATTTCTCTCCCATAGGTGCTTCGGGTAATGTGGTGGCATACACTGCCATGGAGAACAGAGGTCAGTCAATTGGATGGGGAAGATGGTTAAAGCTTTCCGTCCCGGCTACTATTATTGCTCTGGCTGTTTCCAATATCGGGATTTACATAAAGTACATTACCGGATTCTTCTAATAAATGTAATATCTGCATGCACGGTCAAAAATTATTCTTTAACTTTATATCATAAGAAGGTAAAATTGTGCCTTTGAGTAAAATGTAAATATAAGGAATGATTGAATATAAATTAAGGGCGGGGTTAATTGAATATAGAAAATCAAAATGTAGGAGATTTAAGAAATAAGAAGATAGGGAGACTGCTGGCAAAGCTTGCCATACCGACTACGATAGCTATGATTGCCAACAGTCTATATAATATTGTTGATACTATTTTTATCGGCAAAGGTGTTGGAACCCTTGCTATTGCAGGCATAGGCATAGTATTTCCGATACAGATGATAGTAATGTCTCTCGCCCAGTTAATAGGTCTGGGCTCGGCTTCTATGATTTCCAGATATCTTGGCAGAAAAGATTATAAAAATGCTGCAAATGTTGCCGGAAATTCTTTTTTATCTATAGGGATCCTCGGAATAGCAGTTTCTGCAGTAGTTTTTATATTTATGGGACCAATATTAAAATTGTTTGGGGCTTCAGAAAACATACTGCCTTATGCGAGACAATATCTTTCCATAATTTCGTTTGGATTTATTTATTTTCCTTTTATGGTGTCAACAAATAATATTATCAGGGCAGAAGGCGATGCCAGGAATTCAATGCTAATAATGTTGCTTGCCACTGGATTGAACATTGTTCTGGACCCGATATTTATCTTTGGATTCAACATGGGAATAAGGGGCGCAGCTTATGCAACTATAATTTCTCAGTTTGCAGGTTTTATATTTGCGGTATCTTATTATTTGAGAGGTAAAAGCATTTTACCGGTTAAAATCAATTGTTTTAAGTTAAAGTTTCCCATTATTAAGGAGATGACCGGGCTTGGTTTTGCTTCATTCATAAGGCAGGTAAGCGCAAGTTTTATGATAATAATTGTAAATAATTCTTTGAATCTGTATGGAGGGGATATTTTTATTGCCGCGTATGCAGTTGTAAACAGGATTTTTATTTTTACCTCTATGCCTCTTTTTGGTATAGTTGCGGGAGTGCAGCCGATAATTGGTTATAACCACGGGGCTGAAAATACGAAAAGAGTCAGGCAGGCTTTAAAGGTCTCCATTCTTTCTACTATGGTGATAGGCAGTTTTTCCTTTCTGATATTTATGATATTCCCTTCCCACATTATCAGTATATTCAGCAATGATAGTGAGCTTGTATCAATTGCAGTTTTCCCTTTAAGGATGATAATACTTCTGTTTCCATTCCTGGGCTCGCAGTTTATAGGTGCGGGATTTTTCCAATCTATTGGCAAAGCGAGACCATCCATTATCCTGTCTATGAGCAGGCAGGTATTGTTTCTAATTCCACTGATACTTCTAATGCCTCTGTTACTGGGCATTAATGGCATATGGATATCTTTTCCCATAGCGGATATTCTGGCAATAATACTTACCGGAATATTCCTGTACAGAGAATTAAAGAGGATAGGCAGGCCGGATAAAATGGGGCCCCTGTGCCAGAATACTTAAAAGAATATACTGATTTTAACTTTTTTAAGTCAGTTGCTGTATGAGAACCGGGGGTGCGTTTTATTGGCCTCCTTTTTTATTAACGGTTTAAATGTAATAATGAGTTTTTCTCATTTTATTAAATAGTTCCGGGGTGTTTTTGGGTAGGGAAAATTCTATAGTTTGAAAAAAATGTAAAAATGGTTATAATATGTTTTTGCGGTAGGAAAGGTAAAATATAAAAACAGTTCCTGGAAATTTAAAATTGATTAAAACGTCGCGGGGTGGAGCAGTCTGGTAGCTCGTCGGGCTCATAACCCGAAGGTCATAGGTTCAAATCCTATCCCCGCTACCAATTACTGTAGCTGCGCTGTGTTGTATCCAATACCATTTATTTTAAAATCTTATATTCCTTCGTTTTTTTATTGCACCGTTGATATTCCCACAGACGGGATGTTTTTATTAAAATTGATTTTAAATTATAATTTAGTTATGTATTTAAAAAATATTTATGGCTGTTGTTTATTTTAAGGATTGATAGAAGTAATGTTTTTTTGATGAAGTTTAGTTTTAATGATGAATATTTTTTTTTATAAAAATAAAAATAAAAGGTATAAGACTTTAATAAGGAATATTATATTAACGCTGATGGCCCTTTTTTTATTTTTTAGTTTTAGTGCATGCAGCATCCTTTCAGATATAAAAGGTTTTTACAGGGAAAAGTTTCTGGCAGAGGGTGACATGGAAAGGGCAGTGGAGACAGTAAATGAATTTTTTGATTTGCTTATAGATAAAAATTACGGGCAGGCATACAAATATTTGAGCAGCGAAGATAAAGCCGCCGCCGGCGTTGATGAATTCAGTGATGAATTTAAAGATGTTACAGATATTGTTTCCATAGATGTTAAGTGGGTGGAGGTTAAAAACAATATAGCCATAGTGTGTATAGACCTAACTGATTATTATGATGGAGAAGAAAAAGTTTATGGGGACATTGAAATCTCACTGTTAAGAGAAGAAGACGATAGCTGGGGTATAGTATTCTGGAAAAAAGGTTGGGCGGGGCTAAAAGATGGGATATGAAAATATTTTTATAAAATTTTATAAAATCAAAGCTAGAAGGGCATAAATTGAAAGTACTATTTTTAGGAGACATTTTTGGGAAACCGGGAAGGGAAGTTGTAAAAAATAAGCTGGCGTCAATTTCAGAGGAGAATGATATAGATTTTGTTGTTGCCAATGGAGAAAATGCGGCGGGAGGCATAGGGATTACTCCGGTTATCTGTAAGACACTGCTTGGAAACGGCATAGATGTTATAACTTCGGGGAATCATATTTATAAGAAAAGGGAAATATATGATTATATCCAGGAGCAGCCGCGTCTCCTGAAGCCGGCAAATTTTCCTCCATCAACTCCGGGTAATGGTTATTATATTACTTCTGACAGGAATGATAATAAAGTTGCAGTCATAAATATCTGCGGCAGGATATTTGTGGATTATTATGACTGCCCCTTCAGGTGTATAGATAAAATATTGAGCCATATTAAGGGCGAAGCCCCGGTAATAGTGGTGGATTTCCACGGTGAGGTCACTTCTGAAAAAATCGCCATGGGGTGGTATCTTGATGGAAGAGTAAGCGCGGTTCTTGGTACGCATACGCATGTACAGACCGCCGATGAGAGAATTCTGCCCGGTGGGACTGCTTATATTACCGATGTGGGCATGGTTGGTCCTCATAATTCGGTTATCGGGGTAAAAAAGGAAAATATCTTAAAGAGGTTTTTAACCATGATGCCCCAGAAATTCACAGTTTCGGATGATGGCTATATGATTAATGCAGTTATAATTGATATTGATAAAAAAAGCGGAAGGGCAAACAGTATAAAAAGATTAAATTTAATCTTTGACAGCATCTAATAACAACCCGGTGATTTCATGCTCTGAGACGGGACACGATAAAATGAACTTTAAAATTAAAGATATAAAAGATGGTGGGTTTCTGGGAGACAGTGTTTTCCTGAGCGCGTTAAAAACTATAGAGTCCAGCAATATGATAAAAGGGGGTGACAGGATATTGATCTCTGTTTCAGGGGGACCCGATTCTACATTTTTAACCCACTTATTTTACCTTTTGCGGCCGGCATTGAACTTGACCCTTTTTGGTTTCTGCCTTGACCATATGACCAGGGATGGTGAATCCACAAAAGATTCATTATTTGTAAAGAAAATGTATAAGGAATTAGACATTAAGTTATTCCAGAAAAGAATAAATGTAGAAAAATGGTGCAGGTTAAACAGGGTTTCATTCGAAAAGGGTGCAAGGGAAATAAGGCTGCGGGAGCTAATGAAGATTTCAGAGGAAAACAATATTGATAAAATTGCCACGGGACATAATGCCGATGACGATATGGAAACTTTTTTTATGCACCTGTTAAGGGGAGCGGGCACCAGGGGTCTTTCCGGTATAAAGCCTGTGGCCGGTATGTTTATCAGGCCTCTTATTGAAATATCAGGGAAAGACATTAATTCTTATCTTGATAGGAAAAAGATATCTTATTGTGTGGATAGAACCAATATAGAGAATATATATTTTAGAAACAGAATAAGGAATATACTGGTTCCTTTTATTGAAAAGCATTTTGGTGGTTCTTTTAAAAGGAATATTTCAAGGTCGTTATTCATTCTAAAGGATGAGGATAATTTTCTAAGTGAGTATTCTTCTACAAAGATTAAAGATATTTCCTCTGTAAAAAAAGATGCGGCCAGTAAAAGTACTTTATTTATAAAAATACCTGTTTCAAAAATAATGGAGGAGAATATATCTATCCGCAGGAGGATAATAATGTCGGCGATAGAAATGGTAAACGGCAGCCTGGAAGATATAAGTTTTAAGAATGTAGATGATATTTTAGGAATTTGTAAGACAGGAGGGGAAAGCAAGACTGCCCGGCCCGCGGGGAATATCAGAGTTTTAAAGATAGGAAGCTATATGTATTTTATTAATATCAGTTATCCGGATTTTCTGCCGGATGAATTTAAATTTTTTTTCAAAAAGGATGCGGATATAAAAGAAAGGGAGGAAAATAAAAAGATAAGGGTAAAAATCGGAGACAGAATGAGGCTAGAATATTTCAACCTTACATTGTCAACTGTACTTTTAAAATATGATAGAGATGAAATAAAATTAAAACAGTGCAAAAATATGGAAGCTTTTATAGATTACGGTAAAATTACGCCTCCAATTATGGTAAAGAGATGGGAAAAAGGGGATAAGTTCTACCCCCTGGGCATGGATAAGGGAAAAAAGTTGCAGGACTTTTTTGTTGATAATAAAATTCCCCTGCATTTGAGAAAACTAATCCCGATATTTATGGATAAAGAGAAGATTATCTGGGTAGGTGGTTACAGGATTGATAACAGGGTAAAAGTAACCGATGGGACCGGTGAGGTTTTGCACGCAAAATTGTTTTAAAATTAAATTTTATGTGATTTAATTAAAAAATATTTAATATAATTATTCAATACAATTGGAGTAAAGGTGTTGTATAAATTTAAAAAAATAAATGGTGAGAAGGTATTTGAATGCGGCAATACCAGGATAAAGATACTTATTAGTGAAAGGGAACTTTCCAAAAGAGTAAGGGAGCTGGGCCAGGAGATTACAAGGGATTATAAGGGTAAAAATCCTGTTTTGATATCTGTTTTAAGAGGCTCTTTTATATTTGTTGCTGATATTTGCAGGGAAATAAAGATACCGGTTACTTTTGATTTTATGGCTGTATCAAGTTACGGAGATTCAAAGGTAAGCTCCGGTATTGTAAGGATAACCAAAGACCTTGAATTTAGCATTGAAAACAGGGACGTAATAATAATGGAGGATATAGTTGATTCCGGCAGGACGCTGAATTACCTGGTAAAGAACCTGAAGGCAAGAAATCCAAAAAATATGGAAGTCTGTGCTCTTCTGGATAAGAATGTTCCCAGAAAAACAGTAAATAAAATAAAATATAAAGGGTTTGATATTCCAAATAAGTTTGTGGTAGGATATGGTCTTGATTTTGCAGAGAAATACAGGAACTTCCCTTTTATAGGGTATATTGAAAATGAATAGTAATTATATTATTATCTAAAAAGTGATAGAAAATAAGGAGTTGTTATAAAATTTGAAAAATAATAAAGGATTTGATAAAAGAGCATTAAAAAATATTGGTTTGCTAATATTGCTTGTAGTAGTGGTTTTTCTGATTTTAAGAAACCCTCTATTCCTTGCATCTCCTGTTGAAGAATTTAATTTAAATGAGTTTGTTGAGGCGGTAGAGAATGACAGGATAAGCACCGTAACACCCATGACAATTAAGGGAGAGGATAATGAAATAGAAGGTGAATTAAAGGATGGAACCAGATTTACGGTGTCATTCCTGGAAGATTATAATGTTACCCAGCTGTTGCTTGATAATAATTTACCTTTCAAGGTAGATAACCAGGGTCAATCAATATGGATACAGATTCTGGTCAGTGCAATACCTTTTGTTATAATGTTTGGCCTGATCTTCTTTATGATGAACCAGCTTCAGGGCGGAGGCTCCAAAGTACTCCAGTTTGGTAAAAGTAAAGCAAGACTGGTGGGTAAAGGTAAACAGAGGGTGACCTTCAAAGATGTTGCGGGTGTTGACGAGGCCATAGAAGAGTTAAGAGAGATTGAAGAATTTTTGGAAAATCCGAATAAGTTCAAGGCCATGGGCGCAAAAATTCCCAAGGGTGTTCTGTTGTATGGCCCGCCGGGAACCGGTAAAACACTTCTTGCGAGAGCAGTAGCCGGAGAAGCCGGTGTTCCCTTTTATAGTATAAGCGGTTCCGAATTTGTTGAAATGTTTGTTGGTGTCGGTGCCTCCAGGGTGAGGGACCTTTTTAACCAGGCAAAAGCAAATCAGCCGGCAATAATTTTTATGGATGAGATTGATGCTGTGGGAAGGCATAGAGGCGCCGGACTGGGCGGAGGACATGATGAGAGGGAGCAGACTCTAAATCAATTACTGGTTGAAATGGACGGGTTTGATGTAGATAGCACTGTTATATTAATTGCTGCTACAAATAGGCCCGATATCCTTGACCCCGCACTTCTGAGGCCCGGAAGATTTGACAGGCAAATTGTAGTAGACAGGCCGGACTTACTGGGCAGGGAAGGAATACTTAAAATACATGCAAGAGGTAAACCACTGGATAAGGGAGTTAATTTGAAAACCATAGCAAAGGAGACACCCGGATTTACAGGTGCCGACCTTGCCAACCTGTTTAATGAAGCTTCTCTACTGGCAGCAAGGCATAATAAGAAAAAAATATCTATGTTTGAGATAGAGGAAGCAGTGGAAAGGGTGATAGCCGGGCCCGAGAAAAAGACGAGGATTATATCAGAAGAGGAAAAGAGAATAATTGCATATCACGAGAGCGGGCACGCAATACTTTCCTATGTTCTGCCACATACCGACCCAATACATAAGATATCTATAATATCAAGAGGAAGGGCCCTCGGATATGTGATTACTTTGCCCGAAGAAGACAGGTTTTTAAAGTCAAAAAGAGAACTTATAGATAATATTACCCAGCTTCTGGGGGGCAGGGTAAGTGAAGAAATGAATTTTAATGATATAACCTCCGGAGCTCAGAATGATCTGGAAAGAGCTACAAAGATTACAAGAAAGATGATCACCGAATATGGTATGAGTAAAAGGCTCGGGCCGATTGCTTTCAAGGGGGAGGAGGACGAGGTATTCCTGGGTAAAGAGATTGCTTCAAGGCCGCATTACAGCAATGAGGTAGCCTCTGCAATAGATGAAGAAGTTCGTAACATAATTATGGATTGTTACGAAAATGCAAAGAAGATACTCATGAAAAATAAAGAAATCCTGGATGTTCTTGCCCGTGAGTTAATGAAGAAGGAAACTCTGACCAGAGAAGAAATCCTGAAGATATTATCAAAAGTAGAAAGTAAAAAAGTTAAGAGAGTAGAGCAGATAAGAGAAGAGAAAAAAGCTTCAGACATAAAGGGAAGAGCAACCAGAAGTTCAAAGAAAAAATCCGTAAAGGCATCTGAAAAAAAATAGGGGTAAAGCTTTTACCCGGTTAGTTCTAAAAATATTTTTTAGCTTTTTAGTTTAATCGCTTATTATTGACGATATAATTTCTTTAAAATTATTTAATTTTGGACAGGAGCTTTATTTTGGATAAAAAAAAGATAGAAGAGGGAGTAAGGTTAATAATAAAGGGTATTGGAGAGGATATTAATAGAGAAGGGCTCAGGAGAACGCCGGAAAGAGTGGCGGATATGTATGAAGAAATATTCAGCGGGATCGGGAAGGATCCTTCCAGAGAGCTGGGCCCGGAGTTTGATGAGAACCATGACGAGATGATACTGGTAAAAGACATCCCCTTCTATTCGGTATGCGAGCATCACATGGTACCATTTGTGGGCAGGGCTCACATAGCCTATATTCCAAATAAAAGTGGAAAAGTTATAGGTCTGAGTAAACTTGCCCGTGTATTTGATGTGGTTTCTAAGAGACTACAAATTCAGGAAAGACTTACCACAATAGTGGCCGAAACCATAATGAGCAAAATCAAACCAAGAGGAGTTCTGGTCATAGTTGAGGCCGAGCATTTATGCATGAGTATGAGGGGCGTAAAGAAACCAAGTACTGTAACCGTAACTTCTGCAGTCAGAGGAATCTTCAGGGAGAACGCTGCTTCAAGAGCCGAGGCCATGGCGCTCATAAACCAGAAAAAATAATATATGAAATTTAAGATAAGGGCACTAACTATAAAAAACCGGCAGGGGGGCTTAAAGGAATACAGAAAGATTGGAGCTACGCTTGCCGGCTCTGACATAATGGTAAGAAAAATATTCCCGCTTTCTATAAAAATCAGAGGAATAAGTTCAATTGGTGCAAATATATTAAAACAGGAAATGCTTGCCAGGGGCGGGGATGTGGTTACTTCCGTTGATACGCTTTTAGAGAAAACTAAAACAGTAGATATTATTATTCAGGGGAACACAGCCAGCATTAAAAGTATGATTGAAAAGATTAAATCCCAGCCTTTTAGCCTGAAAGAGCTGGCAGCTGAGTTAAAAAGTTATATGAATAGATTAAAAAAGCTGGAAAAAGGCAGGCAGTTAATAATTGATAAGAAAAAATTTAATCTGAATAAGCATGTACTGATAATGGGAATATTGAATATTACGCCAGATTCTTTTTATGATGGAGGATACTATTTTACAAAAGATAAGGCATATGCGAGAGCAGATGCCTTAGCAGGAGAAGGTGCTGATATAATTGATGTGGGGGGCATGTCAACCAGGCCGGGGTCCCTTCCTGTAAGTCAGGAGGAAGAAATAAAAAGGATTATACCTGTAATAAAATATATAAAAAAAAATTATGACGTTTTAATATCTGCCGACACTTACCGCTCTGAAGTGGCTGAAAGGGCGATAGACGCGGGAGCCCGGATTATAAATGATATAAGCGGACTTTCAATGGATAGTAAAATGCCGGGAATAATCGCAGGCAGGGATGTTTCAGTAATTATAATGCATATTAAAGGGACTCCCGAGAATATGCAGAAAAATCCGGTTTATGAAAATGTGATAGATGAAATATATGACTATCTTGAAGAAAGAGCTGCTATGGCAATAAGTTCGGGAATAAAACAGGAAAGGATAATTGTAGACCCCGGGATAGGCTTTGGGAAAACGCTGGAGCATAATCTGGAAATAATAAACAAGATTAATGAATTTAGGATGATGGGATATCCGGTAACGGTGGGTGCATCCAGAAAATCTTTAATCGGGAGCATACTGAATCTTCCGGTTGAAGAGCGTCTTGAGGGGAGTCTTGCTATTGCTGTTTACTCGGTCATAAATGGGGTAGATATTCTGAGGGTTCATGATGTAAAGGAAACTGTGAGGGCGGTAAAAGTTGCAAAGAGAGCAATTGACGGGTTTTAAAGTTAATAGGGCTGGCACCTTTTTAATTTAATATTTATTATCTTTATTTACGAGATGTTGAAAATAATAATAAAAAATCTTAATTTATTTGGATACCACGGGGTCAGGGATAGCGAGAAAAAAAATGGCCAGAATTTTTGTTTTAATGTTGAAATTGATTTGAGAGAAGATAATCTTTCAAACAGCGATAATTTAGAGGACACCCTGAATTATTCTGAAGTTATAAAAGTTTTAAAAGATATAAATAGTAATCAGAGGTTTAACCTTCTCGAAAAATTATCCCGGACTATAGCCAGTAAAATCGCGGGGATGTCGGATAAGATAGAAAAAGTTTTTGTAAAAATAGAAAAAACATCACCGCCGATAAAGGAAAATATTGAATCTGTGGGTGTAATGTATACATTAAGAAAGGAAGATTCAGGAAGCAATAGCAGGGATAAGCCGGGAAGCAGCAGAGGTGAAAAAGTTTATGTTTATATGTCTCTGGGGTCAAATGTAGGAAATAAAGAGAATAATTTAAGAAAGGCAGTTAGTCTGATTGGCAGGAACCCGAATATAGATATAATTAAAGTATCATCAATATACGAAACAGAACCAATGTATTACAGAGACCAGGATTACTTTTATAATATTGTTCTGAAAGCAGAGGTAAATAAAGATGTCAGTCCTTTTGAAATGCTCGGGTACCTGAAAGGGGTTGAGTATAATTTTGGACGCAAAAAGGGTAAAAAGTATGGACCGAGAATTATAGATATAGACCTGTTATATTACGGAGAGATGTCTATAGATTCTGGTTTTTTAACCATACCCCACTCCGGTATAGAAGAAAGGAATTTTGTTTTAATACCGCTCAGTGAAATTTCTCCTGAGTTTGTAATAAAAGAGAATAATATAAAAAAGTTTATTGAGCAGGCAAGTCTTACCGGAGTCGTGAATCTGGTAAAGAAATGGTGATAAATAGCAAATATTAAAGATTCCGGGCCTATTATTGATATTATTCTTTTGCGCCGCCTGTTTTCAGCCCATGCTTGACTTATGGTCATATGTTAAATAAAATTAGTTATGGTCATAAGCCCAAAATAAATTTTATTTTAGAGCTAAGAAGAATTTCATATAAAGGAGGATTAAATGCCAAGAGGAGATGGAACAGGACCTGCTGGAATGGGTCCAATGAGTGGAAGAGCTGGCGGATATTGTGCCGGTTATTCTGTTCCCGGGTATGCCAATACATACGGGGGAAGATATGCTGGTTTTGGCGGAGGCCCTGGATTCAGAGGTGGATTTGGCGGTCGTGGATACAGGAACTGGTATTATGCTTCCGGTTTCCCTGGATGGTGTAGATATGATGCAGGTTATCCCGCCTGGGGCGGGGTAGTCGAGTATCCATTTGGTCCGGGCATAGAACCCGAACAGGAAAAGGAAATTTTAAAGAGGCAGTCGGATGATTTGCAGAGGCAGCTGGATGAGATAAAAATTAGAATGGATGAATTATCCGGGAAACAGGAAAAGGAACAATAAAAAGATTTATAAAAGAGGAAGGATAGTATTATCTTAATTGTCTTAAATGTGGAAAGAGGCATTTAAGCATTTACTGCCCTTCCTTAAAAATTATTTAAAGGATGTATAAATGAATGATGAATTGAAAAATGAAGATATTGCCAGTAATATGGCTGAAGTAAAAAATAAATTCATGGTTTTTAGTGGAAAAGGTGGAGTTGGTAAAACCACTGTGGCTGTTAATCTTGCTTATCGTATTATGGTAAGAGGCTATAAGGTCGGGGTTCTTGATGTAGATATACACGGGCCCAATATAATAAAGTTGATGGGACTTGAAAAAGAAAGACTTATAAGTAAAGATAATAAAATAGAGCCTATTAAAGCTTTTGATAATATGAAGGTGGTTAGTACTGCTTCTATTTTAGAGACCGAGGATAGCCCGGTCATCTGGAGAGGGCCCCTTAAGATGAAGTTAATAAGGCAGTTTTTAAGTGATGTTAACTGGGGTAATATTGATTATATGATTATAGACTCTCCTCCGGGAACAGGAGATGAACCTCTGAGCGTAACCCAGCTGGTACCGGGCCTTAACGGGGGGATTGTAGTTACAACTCCACAGAGTCTGGCAATACTGGATGCAAGAAAAAGTATAAGGTTCGCCCAGCAGCTGAAAATACCTTTTATAGGAGTTGTAGAGAACATGTCCGGCTTCATATGCCCGCATTGCGGTGCAAGAATAGATATTTTCAAAACCGGCGGGGGCCAGAAAGTAGCTGAAGAGATGGGTGTAGAATTTCTGGGAAGGATTCCTTACGAAACCGAGCTAATGAGCCTGAGCGATGAGGGGAAAGTTTATCTGAAGATACATAAGAATGGCACACCGGTCAGTGAAGCATTTACCTATATTTCAGAAAAGATTATAGAACTCGGTTAATTTTTAAGGTTAATTCCTTTTTATAACAACTGAGTTAATAAAGAAGTGTAGTAAATATATTTTTATTAATTAAAAAAACATAAGATTAAAGGAACGGGAAGTTATTGTTTTACGGGCCTGTATTATCAAGAAGATTTGGGTATTCTCTCGGGGTTGATGTGGTTCCATTTAAAGTATGCGTGTATGACTGTATATATTGCCAGCTTGGCAGGACCACGCACAGGACCATAGAGAGAAAAAAATATGTTGATATTGATTTTAAAGAGTTTGAGAACGAGCTAAAAAAACGAATAAAGAATTGTCCGTATCTCAACTATATCACCTTTTCGGGTTCAGGAGAACCAACTTTAAACAGTGCTATTGGCAGGCTTATTAAAATTGTAAAAGAAAATTCCAGTGTCCCCGCAGTGGTGCTCACCAGCGGGGGGACCCTGGGGGTTGAGGGTGTTATTGGTGACATTAAACATTCAGATTTGATTAAAGTCTCCATGGATGCACCAGATGATAGAATGCTAAAAAAGATAAACAGGCCGGCCAGAGGAGTTAGTTTTGATAGGAATATCTCGGGTCTGGCAAACCTTATAAGTAATTTTGGTGGAGAAATATGGCTGGAGATAATGCTTATGAGAGATATAAACGATGACATAGACTCGGCGTATAAATTTAAAAGTATAATAGATGAGCTGGGGGAGGGTATTAAAAAGGTCCACCTGAATACCCCGGTCAGGTCCCTGGACAGTTCTTCCGGTAAATATTATGCCGAAGTGCCTGCTTCACAGAGATTAAAAGAAATAAGGAAAATCATAGGAGGTAAGGCCTTTCTGATAGAGAATGTCACCCGTAAAAAATATAGCAGTAATATAGTAGAGAATGAAAAAGAAATAATTGAATTACTCGGAAGAAGGCCGATGGAAATCAGGGACATAGCTTCTTCTCTCGGTCTTAACCTGAATGAGGTAATTAAAATTATTAATAAATTGTTAGATTCTGGTAAAATAAAGCATGCTGCTCATAATGATATAGAGTATTATTTTAGAACAGAGGAGTAGAGTGCATGAAGATTGCTATTTCAACAGACAGTAACAGAGTGTCACCTCATTTTGGTAGGTGTCCGGAGTTTACTATAATAGAGATTGAGAATAATAGAATTATTGATAAAGAGGTGGTGGATAACCCCGGACATCATCCCGGCTATTTACCACAGTTTTTTGGCAGGATGGGTGTAAGTTGTATAGTAGCGGGAGGAATGGGGAAAAGGGCAAAAGAACTTTTTAATCAGTCCGGTATAGAGACTTTTCTTGGGATTGAAGGAAAAATTGAGGAGGTTATAAACAAAATAGCCAGTAACTCTTTAGAAAAAGGCGAGGGTGTCTGCCAGCCGGGGCTGGGTAAGGGCTATGGCATCAAAAAGACAGAATATGATAACAACTGATTTTTTAATGATTTTATAATATTTAACAAATTTTTAATTATACTATAAGGGGTGATTTTATATGCCAGGAAGAGATGGAACAGGACCGTCAGGCCAGGGTCCCGGAACAGGAAGAGGATTGGGCCGCAGCGGCGGAAGAGGCAGGATGGGCGGACAGAATATGGGCCCGGGAGGAATGTGCGTGTGCCCAAAGTGTGGTACAAGGATTGAACATAAGGCCGGGGTTCCATGCTATGAAATTAGCTGTCCCAAGTGCGGAACTAAAATGGCAAGGGGATAGATATGTCAGCCAGACCGGTACTGGATAAGATAGTGAATACCGTGCCTCTGTATATTTATTATAAGCCACACGGTGTTTCGCTTGATAAATTGGAAGAGATTATATTAACTCTGGAAGAAATTGAAGCCCTGAACTTAAAAGACAGGCAGGGCCTGGATCAGAAAAAAGGTTCTGTGGAGATGGGAATATCAAGGTCTACTTTTCAGAGGCTATTAAAATCTGCCAGGAAGAAAGTAGCTGCTGCTATTGTTGAAGGGAAAGCATTAAAGTTTGAAGGTGGCAATTATATTCCGGATAAAAATATTATAAGAACCAGATGCATCAAGGGAACATACCACTATCGTATTAAAAGAGAAGATATCAGGGAAAAATCGCAGGAATACAGGCTAAGCAAGATAAAGTGCCCGGAGTGCGGCAAGAGATTGGTTATGTTTAAATAGTTTTATATATAAAGTAATTATTAGAAGGAGACAAAATGAAAGTTGCTATTTCTTCCAGGGGAAACACTCTGCAGTCAGATGTGGACTCAAGGTTTGCACGATGTCCTTATTATATAATTTATGACACAGAGAGCGAAAGCTTTGAAGCTATTGAGAACAAAAGCGTAATGGCAGGAGGGGGCGCCGGCGTTCAGGCATCTCAGTCCCTCTCTGATATGGGAGTAGAAGCAGTTATCAGTGGTAACATAGGACCCAGTGCATTCAGAGTTTTATCCGCAGCGTCCATAGAAATTTATTCGGGAGCTACCGGCAGCATAAAGGATGTAATAAAAAAGTTCAAAAAAGGGGAATATAAAAAAGTTAATGGCCCTGATGTTGAATCACGTTTTGGAATAGGTGGAAATAATTAACGAAAGAGAGAGTTAAAGTGATAATATCAGTCGCCAGCGGTAAAGGTGGCACGGGTAAGACGACGGTAGCTGTTAATCTGGCTTTATCATTGGATAAGGTTCACTTGCTGGATTGTGATGTTGAAGAACCAAACTGTCATATTTTTATAAAACCTGTTTTTAGCGAAAATAAACCTGTTTTTATCCCTGTTCCGGAAGTTAATAAAAAGAAGTGTACATTTTGCGGCCGCTGCCAGGAAGTATGCGCATATAATGCAATTGCGGTTGTTAATAAAGAAGTCCTGATTTTCCCCGAGCTCTGCCATGGCTGTGGTTCATGCTCTTATTTTTGCCCCGAGAAAGCTATATATGAAAAAAATGAGAAAATAGGGGTCATTGAGTTTGGAAGAAAGGATAAAACCAGTTTTATTCACGGGAAGCTCGATATTGGGAAGATGATGTCCCCTCCGATCATAAGAGAAATTAAAAAACACATCAATAAAAAAAATACGGTAATAATTGATGCTCCTCCGGGGACTTCTTGCCCCGTAATTACAACCATAAAAGACACTGATTTTGTTATTCTTGTAACCGAGCCAACACCATTTGGGTTAAATGACCTTTCGCTGGCAGTGGAAGTGGTGCGAAAACTAAATATCCCGTCAGGAGTTGTACTTAACCGTTCTGATCTGGGGGATAAGAAGATAGACGAATATTGTGCAAAAGAGAACATCCCCATTCTTATGAGAATACCTTTTGATAAAAAAATAGCCCTGGCTTATTCAAGGGGCGAGCCTATTGTAGAAGCATTACCTGAATATAAAAGTAAATTCCAGAAACTATATAAAGAAATAGAAAATATTAAGGGTCACGGGGGGCCAGAGTAAGTGGAGCATAATATTAATGAAAGAAATTGTCAGGGGTAGTTAGATGAAGCAGATTGTTATAATAAGTGGAAAGGGAGGAACAGGAAAGACTGTTATAACCGGAGCTTTTGCCGCACTGGCAAAAGATAAAGTTATGGCTGACTGTGATGTGGACGCAGCGGACCTGCATTTATTACTGGACCCTGAAATAAAAGAGTCACATGTTTTTAAGAGCGGTGTTACTGCTTTTACCCATTTAGAAAAGTGCAGTGGATGTGGTATATGCAGGGATGTATGCAGATTTGATGCGATAAGGGAAGACTTTACCATTGACCCTGTTTCCTGTGAAGGGTGCGCCTTCTGCAGTCTGGCGTGTCCCCTGGAAGCTATAGAGATGGAGGAAAATGTTTCCGGTAACTGGTTCGTGTCCGAAACAAGGTTTGGACCGCTGGTCCATGCCAGGCTCGGGATTGCCGAGGAAAACTCCGGTAAGCTGGTTTCACTGGTTAGACAGGAAGCAAAGGAGATAGCCGAAAAAAGAAACTACAGGTGGGTTATTATTGATGGTTCTCCCGGAACAGGTTGCCCGGTGATTGCCTCCATTACCGGAGTGGATTGTGCGGTTATTGTAATTGAGCCAACATTATCGGGGCTGCATGATGCAGAAAGGGTGGTTGATGTTACCGCGCATTTTAATGTTCCAACAAAAGTAATAATAAATAAGTATGACCTGAATTACGAGATAACAGGGAAAATAGAAGCATGGTTTGAGGATAAAGGTATTCCAGTCCTTGGCAGAGTAATTTTTGATAAGTCAGTGGTAGAAGCGGTTGTAAATGGTAAGACAGTAATGGAGTACTCAAATATGAAGGTCAGGAATGCACTGAGTGATATTTGGGAAAAACTCGGAAAAAGTTTAGAGGAATAGTGCTGGTTTAAGGATATAAAGTGCGGGGGATATAGCTAAAGGGCATTTAATAGAAGAAATAAAGAGTTTGATAAGTAATTCTTTTAGTTGCTAGAATCTGTAATTGATAATGCATAACGGAATCAGGAAATTATTAAACAAAAGAGAAGATATAAAATATATCATAGGATATATTAGAGAAAACCGTGATGATAAGGATTTAAGAGATATACATATTATAAGATTTTATTCTTCTTATATTGTTATATCAAATGGCAGAGTAGTTGAAGTAACGGAACCATATATCAGATACTGCCCTCTTGCCGGCTCTTTATACAGAGATCTAAATTCCTCGAGCAATCCATTCTTAATTAAAGAAGCCATAAAAAAAGCGATAGAATCAAAGATAAATAAATTTGGCCATTTCACAAAAAATCGTGAGCTGCACAGTAAAAAGATATCTATACCATACGGGGCTTCTGAAATTTTAATGTACGCACTGGAAAAAAAGGTAATAGATACCGCCGTGGTGGTCTGTGACGGTGCGGGGACAGTAATTGTAGAGAATCCAGAAATTGTTCAGGGAATCGGGGCACGTATGAACGGGATTTTCTATACTTCTCCAATTAAGGAAGTAATAGAGAAACTTGAAGAAGCAGGTTCACATGTAGTTTTCAGGGATGGTAGAATTGATCAGATAAAAGGAGTGGAAAAAGCTGCTTCTCTGGGTTACAAGAATATTGCGGTTACTATTAACGCATCACTGGATGATTCAGTGAGTAATCCCGGAAAGATAGAGAATGACTTAAAAATTTCTTTAACCTCTCTTCTGGTTTGCACCACCGGCCTGCGTATGGATAGAATTCGCAGTATAGGTGGACATGCAGATATTGTATGGAGCTGCGCATCGGATAAAGTAAGGAAAATAATAGGGGAAAAGGCGGTAGTGCAGCTTTCAAGGAAAATACCAGTTTTCGTTTTAACAAAAAAGGGCCTCGTCCTGGTCAGCGCTTATAGTTCTGGTAAGAATTTTTTAAAAAAAATAGACTTAAGCAGGCAATATTTAATTTCTCGTGATTCTAAGGGGCAAAAATTAAAAATGGGTAATTTTGACCTCAGGCTTAATGAAACTAAATTGCCTGTAAGGGACAGCAAGGAACCTGTTTTAGTTGAAACTTATTAAATATATGGAAGCATAAGGGGCGAAAAATGAAAGTACAAGTTTTATATGACAAGAATTCAGTATCCAAAAATCTCTATGCCGGGTGGGGAATATCCTTCTTAATTGACGGGGAGATAATGTTTGATACCGGAGAAAGTGGACGGCGGCTTTCAGGTAACATAAAGAAATTAAAGGTAGATATTGAGAAAATAAAAATGGTGGTAATTTCTCATGACCACTGGGACCATACAGGGGGCCTCTGGTGGTTATTAAAGAGAAAAGAAGGTCTAAAGGTTTATACAAGTCCGGGTTTCAGCCAGGGGTTTAAAAAGAAGGTCATGAAATTAAAAGGGGTGCTTGTAGAAGCGGATGGATTTACTGAAATTGCGAAGGATATTTTTATAACCGGTGAAATAGCCGGTGAGTATAAGGGAAAGTATATAGGAGAGCAGGCTCTGGTTATAAAAAAAGATGGAAAACTTAATATTATTACAGGGTGTTCGCACCCGGGTATTATAAAAATTATAAAGAAGGTTAAAGAAAATTTTCCGGATATTAAAATCAATCGCGTATTTGGGGGATTTCACCTGCTTAATAACAAAATAGAAGAAATAAAAATTATAGCAGAAAAGTTTAAAGAGCTGGGAATAGAAAATGCAGGGCCCACGCATTGTTCCGGGGAAGACGCTGAAGCGATTTTTAAGGAATTATATAAAACTAATTTTATTTCTATAAAAGTCGGTTTAATGTTGGATATATAACGGTAATCTTATCTGTATTAAATATTATATAAATATGATAGCGGGAATGGTAACCATTTTTTTACCATTTTGCCCGGTTTTTTTATTGTTATAATGGTTGTTTGATATAGAGTGGGCTCATTATCCGGGAAAGATAAGACTGACAGCTTCTGTTCCTCAGGAGTATGCCCGCTGAGCTAATTATTTTTTCAGGAAGGTTCTAAAAAAGTAGATGATGATATTAATATTTTTTTTATTATGTAAACACAATAGAGGAGGTACAAGCAGTGATAGGGCAGGTTAAAAAGCCCATAAAAGAGATCCTTGGATATCTGGAGGGCAAAAAAAAGATAGTGCTATACGGATGTGGTGGATGCGCGACTGTTTTTCATACCGGTGGCGAGCCAGAGATTAACGAGATGAAAAATATTCTTACCGAGAATGGAAAAGAAGTGCTGGCTGCTATCGCACCACCTTTTGGAGAGTTTGCGTGTTATGCTCCATGGAGTATCAAAAGGTTGTCAAATTACAGACAGGAAATTAATGATTGCGATGCTGTCCTGATATTGAGCTGTGGAGATGGTCTGCAGGTAGTCAGGGATATTCTGGAAAATGAATTTGGCCTGATCAAACCCATTTATCCGGCAAATAATCCCGTAGGTCATATGGGCGGCGGCCCCAGCCTGTTCAGGGAGAAATGTATACAGTGTGGAGAATGTGAACTTGGAAGGCTGGCCGGCATATGTCCGATGACCCAGTGCCCGAAGGGGTTACTTAATGGTCCGTGCGGCGGAGTAAGGAAGGGTGGAAAGTGCGAGGTAAATCCTGAAAATGACTGTGCCTGGGTTTTAATCTATAAGAGAATGAAAGCGCTGGGAGAACTGGATAAAATGAAAGAAATTTTACCACCGAAGGATTGGAGTAAGATGCAAAGGCCCAGGGAGCTGGAAGTAGAACCACTTGTCCTTGAATAACATGTATCTCTGGAGAATTTGGAAAAGATTTTAATTAGTAACAGGAGGAAGTAAATGGTTGAATCATTTAAAAAGATATTAAGGAAAGATAAATTCATAGTAACGGCAGAAATTGGCCCGGTGAAGGGTACCAGTACGCAAAATATGGTTGATAACATAAAACTTCTTAAGGATAAAGTTGATGCATTAAATGTCACTGATAACCAGAGCGCGGTGATGAGGTATCCTTCTATTGGAGGTTGCCTTCTTATAAAAGAGCAGGGCGGCGAACCTATATTCCAGATGACATGCCGTGATAGAAACAGAGTGGCGATGCAGGGTGACTTGCTCTTTGCTTTTTCGAGGGGTATAGAAAATGTTCTCTGCCTTACAGGTGACTCACTTCAGATGGGGGACCATCCGCAGGCCAAGCCTGTTTATGATATAGATTCAGTTCAATTAATCCAGCTTGTTCATACTCTTAATTCGGGCAGGGATTTTTCCGGGAATGAACTTGACGGGGGCGTGGATTTTTGTATTGGTGCATCTGCCACCCCGTCTTCGGACCCTATTGAACCGCAGCTTATTAAATTTGAAAAAAAACTAAAAGCCGGAATTGATTTTGTTCAAACCCAGGCTATTTATGACTTAGAAGAATTGAATAGATTTGTGGATTATAGCAGAGAAATTGACGGCAGTGTAAAAATTTTAGCCGGAATAGTACTTCTGTCAAGTGCAAGAATGGCAGGGTGGATGAACGATAATATTCCCGGGATTTTTGTTCCACAGAATTTAATAGATGAAATGAATAAAGTTCCCCGGGAAAAAAGTCTGGCAAAAGGAATAGAGATAGCCGGTAATTTAGTAAAAAGGATTAAAGAGGAAAAGATTTGTGACGGGGTGCATATAATGGCTATCGGCAGGGAAAAGAATGCTCTTGATATAATTGAGGCTGCTGGAATTTAGAAGGCTAACAGGAGGAAGGTTATGTACGCTTAAAAGTTTTTAGACAGAAGGAGCCCTGTGATGGGACATTTATTAATGCAGGTGCGCGCGTGATGCTATGATTGTATTCCATATTGCAGCAGGGATGCTATAAAGAAGGAGGATAGTTTTTCGACTGGCAGTTTATTGTTTCATTCTGTTTTAATGATTATGGGGGATCCCTCTAATATGTAAGGTAAGGTGTTCATAATCATTTATATCTGCGATCCACCCATAATTGGCATCTGGTTTAGAATCAAGGTCTTTTACATATGGCTTTAAATCAAGTAACGGTGTCCCGTCAAATACATCCAGTCCCGATGTGAAGATCTTGTTATCTTTAATTTTTTTTATACTGACAACACTTAGTCCAATCGGGTTGGGGCGGACCGGTGATCTGCTTGCAAATACACCCACTCTTTTACCACCTTCATTCCAGGGTGTGGATACATTCATAGATAGTTTCCTGTTTATCCTGTGTATGCAGTATAAGACATAGATATAACGAAATTTTGAAAGCTTATTGAGCCCTTTTATATATTGAGAGTCAACTTCTATACAAAAGGTTCCTTTATCTTCATCTACTGGCTGGTAAGGAGCATTGTCAATATAAGGGGTTCTGATAATACCGATCTGTTTAAAATTAAAGCTTTCTGGCTCGTGGTATACCTTTTCTTTTTTTACTGATTTCTTCATGAAGAATTTCATCCCTGTCTTCTTTTCCTAAATATAATCTGTAAAGAACATTCTGACTCCTGAAAATATATTTTATTGCTTATTTAAAGATATCTATTCAATATGCCTGTCAGTGATTTTAGGATAGCTTTTTCGCTTTTAATAATCTTAAATATTTCTTAAAGAATAGATGTTCTGAAAAGTCGCCGAATCCTTCATCTCCTAAAATTTTCTTCCAGTCTTTTTCAATAAAATCAAGGGCATACGGGCATTCAAAATTCTTAAAAAGGAATCTTGCATAAAAAGGCATTTTTTTAAAAGAAAGTTCATTATAATCCAGTATAAAAAATTCCCCATTATTTTTTAGTGATTTAAAGGCATTTCTTATTATCTGTATTCTTGCCTTCTGCGGGAACCCGTGAAGAACGAAAGAGATAAAGGCTCTATCAAAATACATACTATAATCTAATTCCAGGTCTATTCTCTTATTAATGACTCTTGCATTTGGAAAACCAGCGCAATTCTTCTTAAACTGGGAAATCATTTCTTCAGAGGTGTCAAGTCCTATGAATTCTCCGTTCCCGGAAAGTTGTTTTATCATCAGGCAGGCATTCCTGCCTGTACCGGTACCAAAATCAATAATTCTGTGGCCGGGTTTAATATCCATTAGCATAATTATTTTCTGGATTAAAGAGGAGTATCTGCCCAGTGTTATAATATTTAATAAATTGTCATAATACCTTGCAAAAGCTCCGTCTATTTCAACTTTTGATTCTGGATAAAAATTGCTCATAATAAGATCCCCATCCCCGGTTGTAATTTGTTGTTTATTTTTAAATTCTGTGTTTTTTTAAAAATAATTTATTTACATAATGAAATATATTTAAAGAAATTTGAGCTAACCGGCCTGTTTAATTTCTGGTTCCAGGGTTACTTCAGCCTTTAGAGAATTAGAAACAAAACAGCCATCTTTAGAAATTTTCAGCAAATCTTGTGCTGCTTGTATATCATCACTGGATTTAACTATTACTTTCGGCTTAATTATTATTTTTGAAAATGAATATTTCATTTCGGACAGCTCAATAAGGCCTTCAGCCGAGCTTTCATAACTTATGAATTCAAAATTACGTTTGAAAGCATAATAAGAGAATGTTGTCATAAGGCAGGAATTAACCGACGCTAACAGCAGCTCCTCGGGTGTCCAGACTCCAGATTTGCCCCCAAATTCAACGGGGGCCGATAATTTTATTGGAGGTTTGCCTTCAGATTCTATAGTACCCTCTCCTTTTCCTGTCAGCTTTATTGCCGCACTGTACTTAAAACTTTTACCTCTGACATTAACTTTGTATTCGTTCATTTTTAAACTCCCTTAAATATTAAATGTTTTTAAATATGTTTTTATCAGGTAAGAACTATAAACTGAGTGAATCAAATTCTTTAAGTGTTTTTTCAGCAATTATCCTTTCATTATTAAAGTGTCTTTTCATCCTGGTAAGGCATTTCAGTCTTTCGTCTCTGCTCCCGAGATATTTTTCACAGGCTTCCATGAATCTTTTTGTTTCTTCTATATTGGCTTTAATACGGTCGGGTGTTTTCTCGCTATCGTGCCTTACTGCATCTTCAGGGCATACGACATGGCACTTGCCACAGTGAATGCAGCCGGACATATCTATATCGGCAAAGTCATCTTTTATAAATATTGTATCTGTGGGGCATTCATCTACACAGATTCCACAGCCTATGCATCTCTTCTTATCTACCCACGGCATTTTTTGTTTCCCCTTTCTTTTTATCCTTTTCTAATTCACTTATTCTATCTTTTATTTTATCAAGCTGCTTTTTAATCAGGTCCGCCTTTTCCATAAGTATATTTTTTTCCTGCCCGGGATCCATATTTTGCCGGGGCGGCATATTATACATGTTGCTGTAATAGCTATATTGGCCTTCTGTCGGGGAATTGGAAAGCTCGGCGCTATGATATCTAAATTCCTCCCCCGGGGCTGCATAATAGCGTTTTCTGTATCCTCTTCTGCTACCTCTGCCCATACCGGCGCCCATGCCCCTGGCCCTTCCCATATCTCTGCCGGGACTCAAGCCGGAGGGTGCTGAATTGTTTCCATATCCGGATGCGGCTCCTTCTCTGCGAGGGACACTTTTCCCCATTATGCTGCATACCTTTTCGGCGACCTTATATCCGCCGGTAATACAACCGTAACAGGGTGCTTCTCCTTTTGCTACTGCCATCGCAAACTCTCCGCATGTCCTGTAACCGCAGCGCCTGTCATCCAAACCGGGTAGAACTTCATAAATTTTTTTGAATTTTTCTTTGATGTCCCGGTCAATCATACTGAATCATCTTCTTTCTATTTTTATAACTTCTTATCTATTAAATGAATATTAATTTATTTTACCTATCCTGACAAAAGTTTTTTAAACCTCTCGAGGGAAACATTATAGGCTGCATGTCAATTTCCGTCCAGTCGGAGAAATAAAAAATTTTTTCAGGGTATTTTTTAAATATACTAATCCTGGAATCCAACCCCGTCAAGTAAAATAGCTTCTCCTGCGTGCCCCGGAAAATTTTCACTGGCCATTGTTTAACGCGGGAGATAATGTTCAACAGGAGACAATAATTTAGTTTTTAAAAGATTGTTTTTTCATTTTTAATTGTTTAACAGCTTCTTAAAATTCCAGATGTATCCTTTTTTGAGATGGTTATCGTGGACCAGTAAACCCGAAATTTCCTGTTCTAAATAAAACCTGTTATTGATTATTATTTTTTTTAGCCTTTCCCTGTCAATGTGTTCCGGATATATTGAAACCAGGCCGCTGTCCTTTAATATCCTGTATGCTTCATTCAGGAGCACCGGGAGCCTGCTGTTTTCAATGGAAAAATACCAGAATATATCATAGAGAAGCAGTATATCTATAGATTTATCCGGGAGGGGCAGTACTTCATCAAACTCTTTCTCTATTATCTTAATATTACTTAAGTTTTTAAAACTGGATTTCTCTTTTAGCATTTTGATTTTATCTTTATTTCTCTCCAGAGCATATACCAGTCCATCTTTTCCCACAATCCTGGCAGCCGGCAGGGTATAGTTACCTTCACCGCAGCAGCAATCAAAGACTATATACCCCTTTTTTATACCCACCCGTTCCAGGAAACTTACACCGTAATCATTTTTCCATTTATCTGTTTCAGTCATCTGTAATAAAAATATTATTTTGTTGAGCTTTTAAGTTATTTTACTATTTTACTTTAGTGCATCCAATCTAAAAAGATTTTTACTTATGGTTAATTTTAATAGTTTATAACTAGTTTGTTACAATTGACTCAAAGTTTACACATGGGAATAATTATATTAAAATTGTAGGAATTTGTTAACGATTATTAATAAAACGAATGAGGGGGTTAAAAATTAAAGAGTATGATATTGTAATAATAGGGGGAAGTGCGGCAGGTCTAACAGCCGCCATAACAGCAAGAAGGTTCAATGCCGACAAGAAAATTTTGATGGTCCGTAAGGAAGAAAAAGTTTTGATTCCATGTGGTATTCCTTATATTTACGGGACTGTAGGCTCACCTGAAAAAGATTTGATTCCGGATTCATCGCTGGAGAGCAACAATATAGACCTTCTAATTGGAGAAGCAGAAAAGATAGAGAAAGAAAAAAAGGTACTGAAAATTGCGGGAGGTGAAGATGTAAAATATGATAAATTGATAATAGCGACTGGTTCAGAGCCAATAAGACCGCCCATAGAAGGTATTGATAAAGAAAATGCTTTTGTAGTTAAAAAAGATATCAACTACCTCTCATCTTTGCTGGAAAAGATAAATAATGCAAAAAATATGGTTATTATCGGCGGCGGGTTTATAGGAATGGAGTTTGCTGATGAGTGCCGGAAGAACAGGGATATAAATATTTCGATTGTAGAGATGTTGCCACATTGCCTGATGCTGACCTTTGATGAATCATTATGCTCATATGCAGAAGATTTAATAGAGAAAGAAGGTGTAAAGGTAATTACCGGTGAAAGAGTGGAGTCTATTGTTGGAGATAAAAAGGTACAGGGTGTTAAATTGGCCAGCGGTCAGACTATAGAAGCTGATATTGTTCTTATTGGAATAGGAGCAAAGCCCAATTCAAAAGTTGTGGAAGATTCGGGAATAGAAATAAACAAGAAAGGTGCAATAAAGGTTAATAGATACATGCAAACCAGCGAGAAAGATATTTTTTCATGCGGTGACTGCTGTGATAAATTTTCTTTCTTCAATAAAGAATCAAGCAATCTGATGCTTGCATCCATAGCAACTACTGAAGCAAGAATTGCCGGAGCTAATTTATATAAAGTTAATAGAGTAAATGAAGGGGTAATTGGAGCCTTTTCAACCCTTATTGCCGGTATCGCTTTTTCAAGAGCGGGAATTTCTGAAGTTGAAGCCGGAAAGAAAGGTTATGATATAGTGACTGGAACAGCGGAAGCTCCAAACTGCCATCCGGGATGCATGCCTGACAGCAACAACCTGAAAGTAAGTTTGATATTTGAAAAAGGTTCGGGCATATTGCTCGGTGGTGAATTAATAGGAGCGAAATCAGGAGGGGAGTTAATAAATTTAATTAGTGGTTGTATCCACGAAAGAATGACCGCCAGCAGTATAGCTACTTTCCAGATGGGTACCCACCCTGCACTGACCGCGTCTCCTATCGCTTATCAGATTAGTAATGCAGCGGAGATGGCAATTAAAAAATTAAGAGAATAAACGGCGCAGGTTCTGATAGTAAAATTTTTTAGGGATTAGCTTATATAGTAGCCTGGTTTAGCCGGGCTACTATAAGGTATAATATACCGGGAATAATTCAGTTATAGTATTGTAAGTTATTGTAATAGTGTAAATCTTATGTTTTGATTTATATATTCTGGCAATGCGGATATCTGCTTTTGTTATTAATATCCCAAAAATATTTAGTGCTTTATTTTAGATATGGGTTGGAATAAACTGGTATAATTAAATCGGGTTTTTTAAAATCGGAAGTAACCGGTTATAATATTTTTTTAATGTATACAAGAGTGGGAAACAATGAAAAAATTAATAAGTTTTGAAGAAATAGATAGAGCAAGGAAGGTGCTGGAACTGGGGGAGACTGCAAGCATGCAGGAGATTAAGAACAAGTACAGGGAGCTATCCTTAAAGTATCATCCTGACAGGCACAGTAATAGTTCAAAAAAAAAGGAATATGAAGAAAAGATTAAGGAAATAAATAATTCATATGAAATAATTATAAACTACTGCATAAAATATCCGGTATCTTTTGAAGCAGCAAAGGCCAGAGAAGTTGAAGAGGGGGAGTACATGAAGCAGCACCTTAAAAGATTTTATGACAACTGGTGGGGAGATATTGACTGATGCCCAGAATAGAGCCGTTTGAAAAATATTCTGAAAGGTATGAGGACTGGTTTTATAATAATAAATATGCATATCAATCTGAAATTAATTCCATTAAAGAAATTTTACCTGATTTTAAAAAAGGTGTAGAAATTGGTGTCGGGAGCGGCAGGTTTGCAGAGCCTCTGGGCATAAAGTATGGTGTAGAGCCCTCGGATAAGATGAGAAGGATTGCAACAAGCAGGGGCATAGAGGCAGTGGATGGTGTCGCCGAGGAGCTCCCTTATGAGAGCTGCAGTTTTGATCTGGTTTTAATGGTAACCACGCTATGTTTTCTGGATGATGTAAAGAAAGCTTTTTCCGAGGTTTACAGGATTTTAGAGCCGGGTGGTTTCTTTGTAAATGGATTTGTGGATAAGAACAGTAAAATTGGGAAAATATATCAGAAGCATAAAGAAGAAAGTGTTTTTTACAGAATGGCAGACTTTTTTTCAGCGGAAGAAGTTATAGGAATATTAAAAGAGACCGGTTTTAAAAACCCCGAGTCCAGGCAGACCATTTTTACCACCCTTGATAAAATTAATGGGGTAGAAGAAGTTAGGGCCGGGCATGGCAAAGGTTCTTTTGTAGTTATAAAATCCCGTAAATGAAAAAATTAATTTTTTAGTATATTTTTTAGCACCCGAAAAATTTGGTTGTTTAAGGACTGCAATTATGAAACTACATCTTGAATGTGTGCCCTGTTATATAAGGCAGATACTTGATGCCGCAAAGATGGCAACAGGTAATAAGAAAATACATGAAGAAGTTTTAAGGCAATCTCTGATTGTAGCTTATAAATTTGATCCTAAAGACTCCGGGTTTGTCCTTTATGCAGAAATAAAAAAAGTTCTGGAGAAGTTGATACCAAAAGTGGACCCCTATAGCATGGTAAAGGATAAATATAATAAAATGGTTCTCGGGCTGGAAGATAAGTTAAAAAAGATAATAGAAAATTCAAATGACCGTTTTGAGACGAGCCTGAGAATATCGCTTGCGGGAAATATCATTGATTTTGGGCCCGGCAGTCCTTTAAATAGAGAAATTTTAATGGGCGCGATAAAAAAGTCTTTATCGCAAAAACTGGATGATAAGAAAGTTAAGCTTCTTAAAGAAAACATAAACAGGGCTAAAAAAATTTTATTTATTGGCGATAATGCGGGGGAGATTGTTCTGGATAAAATTTTTATACAGTACCTGCCTGCAGAAAAAATAAAATACGCAGTAAGGGGAGGCCCTGCTATAAACGACGCTACTATGGAGGATGCCGAGATGGTCAGCATGCGGGATTATGTAAGGGTGATAACTACCGGCCTGGACATGCCGGCAGCAATACTTCCATTTTGCTCACAGGCATTTAGAGAAGAGTATGAAAAATCGGACCTTATTATATCCAAGGGGCAGGGCAATTATGAAGCGTTGTGTGATGAGGATAAAAACATCTTTTTTCTGTTAAAGATCAAGTGCCCGGTTGTTGCAGAAACTTTCAGGGAAGATTATGAGGTTGGAGATATAGTAATATATAACAAGAGAGTGTAAATAAATAATCAATCTCTCTAACTGCCACAGCACCGCCTTCAGCCAGCCATTTTTAAAATCGCCCACAGTGCTTGGCTACCTGTTTATTTGATTAAACCCTTTCCAAAATTTATTAATATTATTTATATAAATTTAAATCTAATTAAATACATAGATATTTTATATATTTATATATAATTAGATAATAAATTAATTTTTAAAATATTTAATTATTTCTCTTGACATTTATATTATAATTTGTTAATTTAATAATCTAATAAATATTTAATGTTTTATTGATAATTCAAATTATTCTATTATTAAGATAGAGACTATGATTTACATTCTGTTATATGGGCACTTGGAATGTAATGAGTCAGTAGTGCAACCGGCTATAGGGCCGGTTTTTTTTATGCCATAATGGAATATATAAATAAATTATTAGCTAATAAATATAGGCTTTAAAGCAGGAAGTAATTAATAAGGCAGAAATGAAAAGTAAAAATATAAAATAAAAAAAAGGAGGGGAAAATGAAAAAGTTATTGGGATGGTACATAAGGTTCAAAACAGGTGAGAAGGGTGCAACTGCTGTAGAGTACGGTCTTATAATAGCATTAATAGCTGTAGCAATTGTTTCAATAGTGGCTATACTTGGTGGACAAATAGCAGGCGCATTCCAGGCAGTAGTTGATGAACTTACTGCTGCAGGTGTAGGTGTTTAGTATTTTATGCTCTGGCTAAAGCATTAAATAGTGGAAGAAAGGCTTAAAACAGGCTTTTAAAAAGAGCATAATAAAGAACTGGTTTCAGATTTTTAAAAAATGGAACCAAAAATTAAAACTTAATTATACCCAATAAAGTATTTTATTGGGTATAATTAGTTTATAAAACTCTATGATTATTAAATAAAATGAAAAACCTCATTAAAAACCTGTCCGGAGAGAAGGGGGCAAGCGCCGTAGAATTTGCCATAATTCTGCCGGTACTTATTATGCTGGTTTTTGGTATTATTCAGTTCGGGGTTGCTTATAACAAATATATATCCCTTACCCATGCAGCAAGGGAGGGGGCAAGGCTTGCCGCAGTTGGAGATTATGAAGAGGACCCCGCAGGATTTGAGCAGAAAGTAAGGGAAAGCGCTCCGTCAGTTGAAATTGAGAATATAAATGTTGAGAATCCCGAAGGAATAAAGATAGGTAGTCCGGTGAGAGTTGTTTTAAAAGGGGAAATCTTTTTTATAGATATACCCCTGGCAGGCAGATGGGGCCCCATTGAACTTACCGGTGAAGCAATTATGAGAAGGGAAAAATAAGTAAATAAATAATCCTATTTTAATTATTATAATTTTTCTACATAAATGCATAGTTATAAATATATTATTAAAAATAAACTTTTTAACCAGAGCGGTCAGGTAGCAGTAATATTTGCTCTTCTTATTGTGGTTTTACTGGGTATAACGGCACTGGTTATTGATGTGGGCTCACTTTATCAGAAGAGAGGATTCTACCAGACCGTTGCCGATGCTGCCTCACTGGCAGGTGCCCATGAACTTCCTGAAAGCAGGCAGTATGCCGTTGCCGCGGCAGTTAGTTATGCTGAAATGAATAATGTGGATATTGCCTATAACTGCCGTGATTATACCTCCGAAGATGTGGAAATCAGCCAGACTTTTTCTCCCGACGATACCATAACGGTAAATTTATCCAATAGGGAAGCCCCCCTGTATTTTGCCAGGGTATTTGGAATGGATACTGTTAGTCTGGGTGCAGGAGCAAGAGCTGTGGTGGGAAGGCCTTCACAGGTGTATGGTGTGGTTCCCTGGGCTGTAGTAATTCCCGAAGGCACTGACTGGGAGAGCTGGCTGTGGGACGAAGCAGGAGAGGAAAAGGTAATCAGCGGAGAAATGGAAGATACCGATTTTGTTGCCTGGGATACGACCGAACATCCCGGACAGTGGAACCAGAGGTATAAGGATAGAATTATTAATGGTTATCAGGAGCCCATGGAAGCCGGGGATTCAATTTTTACCCGTGAAATTAATATGGCGCAGACAGTAAATGCGGTAGAAGACAGGATTGATGTCCTGGATGATTTTAATGAGCTGATAAGATATGGTGATGGAGGAATAATAAAACTTGCAGAAAATGATGACCAGTTTGTAATAGTGCCGCTTATTTACAATACTGAACTTATAGAATGGCTGGAAGAGCAGCAGGAGGAAAAGCCCGGCAAAGATAAAGAAGAATGGCCGGAAGTATGGGTTGATATAGTTGAATTTGCACCTTTTATTATAACCGGCAAAAGCACAGGCCACGGGCAAGGGCAAGGTTCTAAAACAGAGATTAAAGGCAGGTTTATACACCAGGCACTGATTATAAATGAAGGTGAAATTGAAGCTGCCGGTGATTTAGGGTTGAGGGTAATAAGACTGTGGGATTAAGGATAATAGAACTTATTGGATAGAAAAAACATGAAAAATGTTTTATAATATTTATATAATAAAATATTAAGGAAACAACCAATATGAAGTTAAGAATTACATTACTTATTTTAGCAATAATTATAGGCGCAGCAGCGGTATTTGGAGTTATTGCTTATATTAACAGCATGAAAGCATCGATGGAAGAAGAAATTGAAAAAGTGGAAGTGCTGGTGGCGGCCATGAATATACCAAAGGAGATGCCGGTTAAAACATTAATAGAGCAGAATATGGTGGCGACTGAAGGTATTCCCAGAAGATATCTTGCAGAGAGTGTATTGAATTCTCTGGAAGGTTACAGGGGTTATGTGGTGGCAAATCATATAAACAAAGGTGAGCAG
The DNA here is from genome assembly GCA_964601205.1 of uncultured Actinomycetota bacterium. Taxonomy (GTDB): domain Bacteria; phylum Actinomycetota; class Humimicrobiia; order Humimicrobiales; family Humimicrobiaceae; genus JAQVEM01. The sequence goes on from CAZRML010000015.1 coordinate 43,124, forward strand.
ATTACAACCACAAAGTTCGCAAAACCAGAGGATCTGGGGCTGGCATTTGTAATACCGGATGGTATGGTAGCGGTTTCTATTCCGGTTGATGAAGTCATAGGGGTATCAAATCTTATAAATATGGGAGACAGGGTAAATGTTATTGCCACTTTCTTCCCTGAAGAAGAACTATCGGGTTATACAGGTGAGGTAACCTCTGAATCAGAGGGGCAGATAGAAGGCGGGGAAGAGCACACGGTTATAGAAGGAGAAAATGCCGGTAGTTACGGGGAACCTTCTGTAGTAATTGAGAAGGAGATTACAAAAACGCTTCTATGGAATGTAGAAGTCCTGTATTTAGGGACAAGAAAAACTGTATCGGGTTCATCGGGCGAAGATGGGGGTATCTTTGGTGCCCAACCGCAGTCAGAGTCCAGGTCTACCGAAATAAATACGGCAACCCTTGCTGTTACTCCGGAAGATTCAGAAAAGCTTGTATTCTCGGAGGAAATGGGTAGCGTATGGCTTGCCCTGGTACCGGTAGACGGTGTTGAAAAAGAAGATACAACCGGAATAACCATGGATAATATATTTAATTAAAAGATTAAAATTTAATTAAGTAAAAGGAATTCAGGAAGATATGAATAAAGTACCGGTAGCAATAATTGATAGGGAAATAAATAATATAGATAAAGTAAGGTATTTACTGGAAAAATTTCCGGAATTAGAGGTGGTAAGAACCAGCAGCAGCCTTGAAGACCTGGAGGGCTTATTAAGCGAGAGAAAGCCCTGCCTTATATGGGTGGGTCCTGCATACAAACTGGAAGATATAGAAAGTATTTTAGAATCCTATCATTCCAGTCTTTATTTTACCAGGGTAATTTTGCTGGCAAGGGATATGCCGGCCGAATTGTTGAAAAAAGCTTTAAAGCTAAATATTAATGATGTTCTTGAGATACCCTTTACATATAATGATATAAAAGAGGTTATTGGAAGGGCAAAAGAAGGCATAATAGCCGATGTCCAGGAAAAAGCTGAAAGACCCAGGAGAATTACGGTTTTTGGCACCAAGGGAGGAGTTGGCAAGTCTTTCCTTTCCGTAAACCTAGCTGTTGGGCTCATAAATATGGTAAAAAAGAGAGTTTCCCTTTTTGATACAAATTACCAGTTTGGAGATATAGCCCTGATGCTTGACCTTAACCCGAAGTATTCTGTTTATGATATAATTCCGGTTATTGAAAGCCTGGACCCCAAAGTTCTGGGCGGGTTTTTAACTACCCACAGTTCAGGGTTGATGGTTTTGCCGGCACCCCTTGATATATCCAAAAGTACGGGAATAAACAGTAAAATCACTATAAAAATACTGGAAAACCTTTCAAGAATAAGTGATTATACGGTAGTGGACACAGCATCTTATTTTTCGGAAGATATTTTAAATATTTTTAGTGATACAGACTATTTATGTATTATAACCAGCAAAGATACACCCAGCATAAAAAATTTAAAAATTTCGCTGCAGATACTGGACCAGTTAAAATTCCCCGGAGAAAATATATTTGTGATACTTAATCGTGCGGATAGCAAGGTTGGCATTACTCTAGGAGAAATAGAGCAGACCATACAGAGAAAAATAGATGTGGCAATTCCCAGTGACAGAATAGTGCCTATATCTGTTAACAAGGGAATTCCGGTAATTCTGGATGTCCCGCGTTCTTCAGTGGCAAAAAGTATTTATAAGCTGATAAGGCTCATAAACGAGAAAGGCAAAAAATAGTAGAGCTGTATCTGGCTGTCCGAAAATAAACTTGTTAAAGGATAGTGAACATTAATGGAATTAGAAAGAGAGTTTAACGGGTCAGGAAGTTTTAAGAGTGGCTCCTATATAAAAAGAGATAATATAACTGCGACACGTTCTTCCCAGATTAATAAAATAAAAAGAGAAATACACCAGGAATTAATAGAAAAACTTTCAGATGTGATATACAGAAAAAATATCAGTGATGCCGAGCTGAGCCTGAGGGTAAGGGGTGAGGTACAGAGGATATTAAATGCAAATAATTATCCTTTAACTGCCGAAGAAAAGAATATTATAATAGAAGATTTTATAAATGACGTGGTGGGTTACGGGCCCATAGAAGAATATTTGAAAGATAAAGATGTAAATGAAATTATGGTAAACAATCCAAGAAAAATATATATAGAAAAATTCGGTAAAATTTACAGCACTGATAAAACTTTTCTGGATGAAGCGCACCTTATGCAGGTAATAAATAAGATTGTAAGCAAGGTAGGCAGAAGAGTTGATGAATCTTCTCCTTATGTTGACGCAAGGCTCCCGGATGGGTCGAGGGTAAATGTTATAATCCACCCCCTTGTTTTAAACGGGCCGGTACTTACCATAAGAAAATTTTCTGCTGACCCCTTTACTATTGAGGACCTTGTGGGAATGGGCACCTGCACCCAGGAAGTGGCAGATTTTTTGGAAAATTGCATCAGGGGAAAGATTAATATAATTTGCTCCGGAGGTACCGGTACAGGGAAAACTACTACGTTAAATGTTCTGTCCTCTTTTATACCCCATGATGAGAGAATAATTACCATAGAAGATGCAGCAGAACTAAAGCTTAATCAGGAACACGTTATACGCCTGGAATCAAGGCCACCCAATATTGAAGGGAAAGGAGAAGTTACCATAAGGAATCTGGTCAGGAATGCTCTTCGTATGAGACCTGACCGTATAATTGTGGGAGAAGTAAGAGGAGGCGAAGCTCTGGATATGCTTCAGGCAATGAATACCGGGCATGACGGAAGCCTGAGTACTGTTCATGCGAACTCACCGAGAGATGTTCTCTCACGTCTGGAGACCATGGTTTTAATGGCAGGGGTGGATATTCCCATTAAAGCTATAAGAGAGCAGATTTCATCTGCCATAGACCTTATAGTACATATGAATAGGTTAAAGGATGGTACCAGAAGATTTACAAGGGTGACAGAGGTCCAGGGTATGGAAGGCGATATAATTACCCTGCAGGATTTATTTATATTTGACTTTATGGGCGTTGATGAAGAAGGAAGATACAGAGGAAGGATTAAATCTACCGGTCTCAGGCCCCAATTTATGAAGAAGCTGAAAAATTTTGGAATTGATTTACCGGATGAGATATTTGAAAAAGAAATTTAACTTTAAAAATAAATAACGACCTGAAATTGAAGCGATAAAAGATAATGACAAAAGTTAATATAAACGCAGCAGACAATATTTATATTAATGTAGTACTAAATATAGTAATAAATAAAAATTTAGCAGCGTCCGGCTGTACTTCTTAAATTATTTATCAAAAAAATTTAGTTCATAAAATGCATAGAATTTTTAAATTTTTAGATATAAAAAAAGGCTCTGAGTATTTATTAGCAACTCTGGTGTTTTTAGCAATCATTTTTTCTGTAGTATTTGTTTTTCCTCTCCCAATTAAAGCACAGCAGTCCGGGGATATTGTTATAAATAAAATTGATTTTGAAGACTACCCCGAAGTAAATATTTACATTAACTTTAAAGAAGGCTCGGAATTAGGATATCTGGACTTGAAGCAGGAAGATTTTGTAGTGCTTGAAAATGGCCAGGAGGTAAGCGGCCTTTCAGTTAAACCTATGGATGAAATATCTGAACCTATCGGGATAGCGCTGGCGATAGATACCAGCGGGAGCATGAAAGGAGACCCCTTAAGTGATGCCGCAGGTGCGGCTTCTTTTTTTATAAATGAAATGAGAAAAATTGATAAAATAGCGGTAGTAGGGTTTTCTGATGGAGTTATTGTTCATTCAGACTTTACTTCGGACCACAGGAAATTAAGGGATTCAATTTCCGGGATAGAAGCAAGAGGAGAGACTGCCTTATTTGATGGAATCTATGAAGCGTGCGAGTTATTCAGAAGTGGTTACAATATAAAACATAAATACCTTATTGTGCTATCGGATGGTATGGATACTGCAAGCAGTCATACTTCTGAGGAGGTGATTGGCATAGCGCTAAAGGAAGATGTAGTTGTCTACTCCGTAGCCCTGCTATCGCCCGACTTTAATCCGGAAAGCATAAAAAGAATTTCGGAAGGCACCGGAGGAGAAATGCTTGCTACGGCAGATTCCGGTGAGCTTAAGGAACTTTATGAAAAAATTTCCAAAAAAATAATAAATCAGTACAGGATATCATACACAAGCCTGTGGCCTGCCGATGAGAATATAAAAATAAGCCTGGATATAGAGAAACTGGATATTTCTGAATCGGCTGCGATGAATTACGAAAATCCCTATTATGCACCTCCGCTCAGAAAAATTATGTTTGACTACAAAAACTATTTCCTTCTTGCTCTTTTTGATATCTGGTGGGTAAAAATAATTATATATTCAGCTGTTTTTATTGCAGTTACCTTTTTTATTTATGCAATGGTTCTTTTTATGCCTGTTCGCCGGAGAACCCTTAAAGATAAAGCCGGGCAGTATGGGTTCGGAACTGAAAGAACGAAAGCCGAAGAAGCATCTGGATATGAAGAAGAACCGGAAAGGAGAGGATTTATAGGCTGGATACTTAGAATTGTCTCGGGAATTGCATCAAGAAGAGGATTTATTGAATTATTTGAATCCAGACTGGAAAGAGCCGGGATGAGAATAAGAGCTTCTGAGTTTATAGCCATACATTTATTTGTGATGGTAGCTACTGGTATGATAGTTTACTTTTTTAGTAAAAATCTTATTCTTACAGCCGTGGTTATAATCTTACTGGCACTTGCTCCTTTTTTGATATTAAATATAAAAACATCACAGAGGCTGAGTAAGTTTCACGAGCAGCTTCCTGATGCCCTGCAGTTAATCAGCGGTTCTCTAAAGTCAGGATACAGTTTTAACCAGGCTTTAACCATGGTAGTGGATGAATCAAAGCCCCCTCTATCAGAAGAATTTAGGAGGATATTAAGTGAGATAAGGATGGGCATACCTGAAAAGGAGGCGCTGGAGAATTTATCCGTCAGGATTAAAAGCGAGTATTTTGAATGGACTGTTATGGCAATAAATGTGCAGAGGGAAGTTGGCGGCAATCTGGCAGAAGTTATGGAAACCATTTCCACTACCATAAGAGAGAGAGACAGAATAATGAACAAAATAAAAGCCCTTACATCTGAGGGAAAACTGTCGGCTATTATCCTTATAGCTCTTCCTATAGTACTGGGGATACTTCTGATGATTATTAGCAGGGAGTATATTAGCTTATTATTTTCAACAAAGGCGGGGCTGTTAATGCTTCTGGTGTCCGGCATTCTGATGATTACAGGAATAATATGGATACTTAAAATTATCCAGGTCAAATATTGACCGGCGAAAAAATCAGATAATTGATTTTATTGTTTTTAAATTTTTAAAAAATTAGAAGGAAATTTAGATTAGTAATTATTCAATAAAAAATAGACAGAATAAAGGTGGTGTAAGCAGGTGATTTCAAAATTAATTTCAATATATTCCATGTATTCTATTTATATAATAACAGGCATGGTTTTTTTAGCTGTTTTTTTACTTGTTTTATCCGTGGGGCTGCTGGCGGTTGAAAGGAAAAAGAGGCGGGAAACTGTAATCACTAAATTATCTTTTTACAGCATGGAGGAAGGAAAGGAATTAAAAATATCTTCTTTTTCTGAAAGAGTTATCATGCCCATTCTGAGCAGAATAGCAGGCGGGATTAGAAAAATTAGCCCGCGCGGGGTCGTTGAGTCCGTAAAGCATAGACTTGAGCTGGCGGGTATTCTGGAAAAGGTTGGAGTCAATGCTTATCTTACAAGTAAGTTCCTGTCTGCCATAGTATTATTGATAATTTTTATATTATTATCAATACTTCTTGGTCTCTCTTTGATATTAACTGTAATATTGGCGGCAATGATACCTCTATCATATTTTTTTCCGGATATTTATTTGCATAATAAGATTAATAACAGGCAGGAAGAAATAAGAAGGTTGCTGCCAAATGCTCTTGACATGTTAACCATAACCGTTGAAGCAGGTATGGGTTTTGACATAGCATTATCCAAAGTGGCCAGCAACATCAAAGGTCCACTGGGTGAAGAACTTAATAAAATGCTAAAAGAAATGAGTATTGGTTTATCCAGAAGAGAAGCATTCCATAATTTAGTTAAAAGGACAAGTGTTGCTGACCTGGATGCTTTTGTTGCGTCAGTAATTCAGGCTGATATTCTGGGCATATCAATAGGTAAAATATTAAGGGTCCAGGCTTCAGAGATTAGAAATAGAAGAAGTGTCAGAGCAGAAGAAGCGGGAATAAAAGCCCCTGTTAAATTAATTTTCCCCCTTATTCTGTGTTTATTGCCCGCACTTTTAGTAGTTATTCTGGGACCCGGTTTAATAACGGTATATGAGAGTCTCATTAACTTTTTAAAGTAAATATTACACGGCAGGAAATCTTAAAAAATTTTATAGTTCTAAAGTTATTTCTTTACTTTTATAAATCTTTTTATTTGGCTCTTTTTAATGTAAAATCTAAAAACAATTTGTTTTATGTTTTTAACCCGGTCAAAATAAAAAAAGGGGTCTTAAAAAATGTTACTTGCTATAGATATCGGGAACACACATACGGTTATAGGTTTGTTTAAAGGAGATAAAATACTCACCTCGTGGAGAATGGCCACTCCCAGATATGAAACGTCAGATGAGATTGCAGCATCTATTTTTAGCTTTCTAAAAAATTCTAAATTTAACCCGGGAGAAATAAGAGGAATTTCAGTATCCTGTGTTGTTCCCAGGATACTTGACGAGGTAGTGAACATGAGCAGTAAATATTTTAACATAGCCCCATTTATTGTAAGCAGTAATGTACAATCGGATTTGACGATAAATTATGACTACCCCGCAGAAATTGGAGCTGACAGAATTGCAAATTCTGTAGCAGCCAAAGAAATCTACGGGTTCCCCGCAGTTGTGGTGGATTTTGGAACAGCTACTACATTTGATATATTATCATCCGAAGGCGAGTATATCGGGGGAATAATTGCTCCCGGCATAGAGGTCTCATCAGAAGCACTTTTTAACAGTGCTGCAAAATTATCAAAGGTTGATTTAAGCTGGCCTGACTCTGTAATCGGGAAGAATACCGGAGATGGCCTGCGCTCGGGAATACTTTATGGATTTCTCGGGCAGGTGGATTTTATACTGGATAAAATAATCATGGACCAGAGCACTAAAGAGGATTCTTTTAGACCGGAGGTGATTGCGACAGGGGGGCTCGCATTTCTAATGGAGGGTAAAAGTAAATGGATCAAAATTTACGACGGCGAATTGACCCTTAAAGGTTTAAGAATCTTATTTGAAAAAAATAAATAAAAAATGTTAAATTATGGCAATTGGCCGGTAATCATATAAACGGGACGGGAAGCTAAAGAGAACCAGCAAAAAGTAAGCAAAGGGTAATAAAATAGATAATAATTTATTAGAATGATATAAAAAGTGTGAAAAATCTCAAATTAGCAGTACTTACAGGCGAACTCCATAAACTGGTATTAAAATTTCTCAGGGAATACGAAGCTAAAAATCTAAGCGGTAAGAAATCTAATTCAATTGACAGTTCGGGTTTAAATAACAATTCTGATGCCATGTTTCCCGGAAGTTTATTTACTTCTTCTATTCGGGGCGGTGCGCCGGTTGATTTCAGGCTTCCCCGCTACTCGTTTAAAATTGGAAATGTAAGTATAAAAAATCCTGTTATTACGGCTCCTCTTGCGGGGATCAGTGACAGTACTTACAGGATTTTTGCCAGGTTTTTCGGGACTGCTCTTACATTTACTGAAATGATTTCCTGCTACGGGGTTTATTATAAGCAAAAAAAGAGTTTAGTCCTGAGCCAGATTACAGACTATGAGAGGCCATGCGCCCTGCAGCTATTTGGCACGGAGCCGGACATAATGGCAGAAGCAGCATTAAGGGTTGAGGAAAATGCGGATATAATAGATATTAATATGGGATGCCCGGTACCAAAAATACTGAAGGCCGGGAGCGGGGGATATCTTCTAAATGATGAATCAAAAATAGAAGGAATAATAACGAAGCTTTCATCAGTTTTAAAAAAGCCTCTAACCATAAAAACAAGAATAGGGTGGGACAGGAGCAGCATTAATATTTTAAATGTTACGAGGATAGCAGAGAATGCAGGAGCGGCTGCTATATCAATTCATGGTAGAACAGTAAAACAGGGGTTTTCCGGAAAGGTTGACTACGGGATAATAAAGGAAGTAAAAGAAAAAGTTAAAATTCCGGTCATAGCCAGCGGTGATATAAATTCCTGCAGCAGAGCAAAAGAGGTGCTTGATTATACAGGGTGTGATGGGATTATGATTGGCAGGGCGTCAAGAGGCAGGTTGTGGCTTTTGGCGAATATACTGATGTCTTTTTACGGAGGCTCAGTGGGCTGCAGCGGGATGATAATTGATGAAAATTTTGAGCCCGGTATTGAATGGAGGAGGGAATTTTCAAAGCTCTACCTGAAATTTTTGATTTATTTTAAGGGTGAAGATAGGGGAGTAAGAGAATTTAGAAAACACCTGTCCTGGATTTTTAAGGGGGTACGGGGCATAAATAAAGCAAGAGGTGGGATGGTAAAGATTGGAAGTTTTGATGAAGCTGTGGATTACATTAACAGGTGCGGTTAGCATAAGGTAAATAAAAAAAATTATAAACAAATTTTATTTTTTCTGGTTGCAGAGGTATTGATTAAATTGTATGGTGTATAAATTATAAAATTAAGGGTTAATGGAGAGTAGATGAATATAGCAGGATTTAAAATTGAACTGGTAATATTTGATATGGACGGGGTGTTGTTTGATTCCGAAAGGTTATCTAAAAAATTGTACGACATAGCATTTATGAAATTTGGCTATAAAATGAATGACAGAATTTTTAATGACACAATAGGCCTGAATATAAGGAAAACAAATAAAATTTATAAAGATTTTTATGGAGAAGGGTTCCCTTTTGCAGAGATAAGAAATGAAAAAGTAAAACTGGAAAGAAACTATATATTATTAAAAGGTGTTTTATTAAAAGAAGGGCTCCACGAGCTTTTAGAATATCTTAAAAAAATAAAATTAAAAATGGCGCTGGCAACGTCAGCGAGCAGGGCCCGGACGGAATTGCTGCTGGACTCTTCGGGAATAAAAAAATATTTTGGAGCCATAACCTGTGGTGATGAAATTGAGAATGGTAAACCTGAACCGGATATTTTTCTGGAAACATCTAAAAAGATGAACTGCGAGCCAGAAAACTGTATGGTTATTGAAGATTCAGTGAGCGGCATAACGGCGGCTTACAGAGCGGGAATGTTGCCGGTAATGGTACCTGATATAGTTGAACCCGATGGAAAGATAAATAAGATGTTATTTAAAAAATTTAATAATTTAAGGGAAATTAAAAATTATTTAGAGAGCGGCCTGGATAATTAAACGGTCCAGCCATTATTCAGGGCGCATAATGGGGTAAAGGGATTTTTTAATCTCTGTTTTTCTTTTTTTGATGTTGATACTGAATTATTCTTTTGCCTTTCTTTTCTTTAAAATCTTAATTTTAGCTGGTAGAATAATAAAGCTATATTTAAGATTATAGTAATTGGTGTTTTTCGGGATGTAGCGCAGCCTGGCTTAGCGCGCAGCGTTCGGGACGCTGAGGTCGGGGGTTCAAATCCCCCCATCCCGACCAGGTAAAACTTCATAGTATCAGTGTGCTGACCTTAATTTTGTACATATTTATTTTATTTAAAAATTCCGTTTTTCCTTTAAAAAATGGCAAAAGAAATAGAAGAATTAAATAAAAAAATAAGAGAATGCAGAAAGTGCAGGTTATCTGAAACCAGGATAAATGCACTCTGCGGGGAAGGAAACCTGAGTGCCAGGCTGATGCTTATTGCCCAGGCACCCGGAGAAAATGAAGATAGAGAAGGAAGGATGTTTATAGGTCCTTCGGGTAAGGTTCTGGATGAACTGCTGGAAGAAGCAGGTGTCGGTAGAAGTGAAATTTATATGACAAACCTTATCAAATGTATGCTTCCCGGTTACCGGAAACCAAAGCAGGATGAAATAGATATCTGCAGTCAGTATCTGGATAAGGAAATTGAAACAGTAAATCCCGGGGTACTGGTACCAATGGGTTATTATGCCACCAGGTATATATCTGGTAAATATAATATTCCATTGCCTCCAAAACTGGAGTTTAATAATGTTTACTCTAAAATTTTTCTCTCAGATAGTAGAAAAGTATTTCCCCTGCAGCATCCTGCCGCTATTTTGTATAATGAGTCAATTAAGGGGGAATTAACAAGAAATTACCGTAAGTTAAAGGTACTTTCATCGGATTGCAAATGGCATCAGGTTTGTCCCATGAGAAGGTTTTACGAGAGGGGATTATTGAATAAAAAATGGATAGAGTTATACTGTAAGGGAGACTGGGAAAGCTGCACCCGTTATCAGATGGAAGAGAGAGGTGAGGCCCATTCTGATTGTATGCTTCCTGATGGAACCATTGATAAGAAATTATGCATATAGTGCAAAAGGTTTAAGGTGAGTACAGTGAAGATTACTATTATTTATGATAATGAAATACTGAAAGCAGGACTTGAAGCTGACTGGGGCTTTTCCTGCCTTGTGGAGGCATATGGCAGGAAGATACTTTTCGACACAGGCGCCAATGGTTCTATATTAATTGGCAATATGAAAAAGCTTGGCATAGACCCAGGGATAATTGAAGAAGTGTTTATCTCTCACAGTCACTTTGACCATATTGGCGGGCTCTCCGATTTTCTTAAAATAAATAAGGTTAAAGTTTATGTTCCATTCTCATGTCCCGAGCCTGAAGGTGCTTTAGAGGTGGTTAAGATTAAAGATGCTACAGAGATTCATGAAAATATTTTTTCTACGGGGGAACTTCAAAACATAGAGCAATCTATGGTGATAAAGACTGGAAAGGGACTTACAGTCATTGCAGGCTGTTCCCATCCCGGTGTTGGCAATATTTTAAATGCAGCGTCAGAGTTCGGGAAACCCGATGTTCTTATTGGCGGTTTGCACGGGTTTAATGAGTTTGAGCTGCTGGAGGACCTGAGAATGGTCTGTGCGACACACTGCACCCAGCATAAGGCGGAAATAAGGGAAAGATACCCGGGCAAATATATAAGCGGCGGCGCCGGTAAAGTTATAGATATAGAAGAAGAATAAAATTATAAATAAATTTCCTGTTTGTCTTTGTTTTTCTGCCCGGAGACCTGCACTGGCGCTTAGTATTTTTGTTTCTATTTACTGGCAGCTATTTCCTTTATTTCAAATGAATTGCCTGATCTGTCTATTATAAAAACAAGGTCGGAGATATCTCTTTTTATAATAATACATTGATAATTATTTTCTTTTGCTTTTTGTATTACGCTTTCTCTATCAGGAACTGCTATACATACATGCTGATAATCTCTATAGCCGGGTTTATCGCTGTGGAATATTTCCATTGAGAAATCATTTTTGCCAACTACATTAACTTCGGTTTCTTTTTCAATATTAAAAATACGGGCTGATATCTCTTTTGATAATGTAAACTTTTTTATTGGCTCCAGTCCCAGGATGTCAATGTAAAAGTTCTGTATCTCTGACAGGTCTGTTACAGTAAGAGCGACATGGTAAAAAACTTTTCCTTCCATAAAGTTAACCTTTTCTAGATAAAATTAATATTTATAAAATTCTTCTTAAGGTCAAAGCCCTAAGATTATGTACATTCTACAACAAAGTTTATATAGTTTAAACATATAAGTAGATAAAATATTAAAAATAAAAGTCTGGTTTATGGTGACTAAAGCTTAAACTAGTTAACGGGTGTTTATTGAACAATTTATTGCATTTCTATTGGCTTATATATTTTATAGTTATAAGATAAGTAAAAATAAAAAACTTATTTATTTTAGTAGAAAATTGATAAAAATATGTTACCAGAATGGAAGGATATAAAAAATATTAATAAGAAGCTTTCAAGAACAGAAGAAAAGATTGCAAATTACCTTAAGGAATTAAAGATAGATGATATTTAAACCAAATTTTAGATATACAAATAAAATTGTAAATAAACTTACCGGAATATCGACTGCAAGGGAAGTTATACTGAATTCTCCTTTTGTTCCTAAATGGGAAATCACTCTCCGGCGTGAAGCTATTATCAGAAATGCTCACTCTTCTACAGCTATTGAAGGGAATATACTATCTCTTGAGCAGGTAAGTGATTTAGCTAATGGCCGGGAGGTGATGGCATCGCGCAAAGATAAACAGGAGGTTTTAAATTATTTAAGTGTACTTGAAAATATAGGTAAATTAACTGATGATAAAAAAATTACAGAAAAAAACATTCTTTCTATTCACAGAATACTAACAAAAGATACACTTGAAAATCCTTCTGATTGTGGCAGGTATAGAGATAGATATGTTGTGGTCGGTAATAGATTTACAAAAGAAATTATATTTAGGCCTCCTGGCAATAAAGATGTCCCGGAGCTCGTGAAGACTCTTGTTGAGTGGCTAAACTCCGAGGATGCAGGAGAACTTGACCCTGTGATTGAAGCAGGGATTGCCCATTACGAATTTGTAAGGATACATCCTTTTGTTGATGGTAATGGAAGAACGGCAAGAGTTCTGGCTACATTAATACTTTATATGAGGGGTTTTGATACAAAGCAATTTTTCTGTCTTGATGATTATTATGACTCTGACAGACAGGCTTATTACAGGGCTCTGCAGAGCGTAGATAAGAAAACGATTGACCTGACCGCATGGCTTGAATATTTTGTTGAGGGAGTAAAAGCAAGTATTGAAAAGGTCAAGGAGAGGGTAGTCAGATTAAGCAGCGAGAGATTACTAAAAGCAAAAAGGGGGCAGATAGCCTTAACAGAGAGGCAGATGAGAATTATAGAATTTATAAATCAGAATGGAAGAATAACAAACAGGGACGTAAGGGCAATGTTCAAGATTTCAGACGAGGCTTCAAGAAAGGAAATTAATAAACTTAAAAAATCAGGCGTCTTAAAAAGAGAAGGTAAAGGAAGAGCAGTCTATTATGTTCTTGCATAAGGTTGGCGATAAGGTTGGCGATAAGGTTTATTTTATTATTTGCAGGTAAATAAATAATTGATTGTCTTGCTTTTTGATAATTACCGGCTTAAGCAAGTTTAAATGTACCCGGCCAAAAGGAAAATGTTAAATGATTGGAAAAAATATACCTAAAACCTCGCCGGAGGTAATATTTAAACTCCGGGACAGTGCATTTGCAAATGACCTGTTCATTGCCGCTGTGGGTTATTTTGATTTTTTTAATTTTATAAAGAAACATCCCTCTGACATTGACGGTATTAGCGGGTCACTAAAGATTAAAAAAAGGCCGCTGGATGTTATGCTTACACTGTTTAAAGCATATGGTTTTATAGAGGAAAAAGATAACAGATTTTATCTTACGGATGCTGCAGGTGATTATCTTGACAGCGAATCTTTTTTTGATTTAAGCTCTTATGTCGGTTCATTAAAAGACCGGCCTGCGTGTGAAGAGATGAGAAAAGTTTTACTTACCGGAAAGCCGGCAGATTGGGCAGCAATAAAAAAAAGAGAAGACTGGGCGACTTCTATGGAAAATATTGATTTTGCCAGGTCCTATTCCGCCGGGGTGAACGGCCGGGGTGCTTATCTGGCAAATAGCCTGTCTGGTGCAGTTAATTTGGGTAAATATAAAAAGATACTGGACATAGGCGGTTCAACAGGTATATATTCTGCTGTCCTCCTGGAAAAATACCCGAATCTCAGGGCAACTGTCTATGAAAAACCTCCTGTGGATAGAATTGCAGAGTTTTCAATAAAAAAATTCGGATTAGAAGACAGGATAGATGTAATTACAGGGAATATGTTTAAGGAAGACCTCCCGGAAGGTTATGATGTTCATCTATTATCCCATGTCGTCCATGACTGTGATTTTGATAGAGTTAGATATATTTTAGAAAATTCATATAAAAGCCTGAATTCCGGTGGAATGGTAATCGTTCATGGAGTCCATATTAACGAAGATAAAACCGGCCCGGTGTCGGCTGCAGAATACTCGGTGCTGCTTATGTTTCTTACCGAAGGCAAATGTTATTCTATCATTGAAATGAAGCAAATCCTGGAAGAAGCAGGTTTTAAAAATATAATGTACGGGCCGACAGTTATTAACAGGAGCATTATAACGGGGATAAAATAGTGATAATCAGGAGATAGCAAAAAAGCTAAATGGGGTGAACCCCTACTGTTAGACACAATATTGACTTAAAGATAGAATAGCTGATGAGACTTACAAAAACAAGAGATAGGAGGTCTCATCAGATGGTAAGGCAAAGAAAAAGTTATTCCAGTGAATTTAAGAAGCAGGTAGTAGAATCAATACTGTCGGGTTCATCCATCCAGGCAGAGCTGGCAAGAGAGCACAAAATATCACCGGTAATGATAAATCGGTGGAAAAAAGACTACAAAGCCGGAAAGTTCTTTGAAAATGTAACATCTACGGATATGGCAAAACTTGAGCTTAGGATAAGGGACCTTGAAAGGCTTGTAGGAAAGCTTACGCTTGAAAACGAGATTCTAAAAAAGATAAGGGATCTTGATACCAAGGAAAAAAAAGACAATTTATCCATAGTAACCTCAAAAGACTGGGATCAGTTAAAAGGGAGTGCCAAATAGTGGGTATTGCAAGATCAACATATTACTACAAGCCCAAGAAAAAGCCTCCTGACATGGAGCTTGCTGCAAAGATAGAGGGCATTGCCCTTGACTATCCATACTATGGCTACAGAAGAATTACTGCAGAGCTTAAGCGCCAGGGATTTAAGGTAAACCACAAAAGGGTTTTGCGTCTTATGAGGGATAAAAACCTGCTTTGCAGGACAATAAGGTCATTTAAGGCCACCACAGACTCATCACACGGCCTTAGAAAGTACCCTAACCTCATATATGACCTTGTCCCCTGCAGAATAGATGAGCTGTGGCATGCTGATATTACCTACATAAGGATTGCAACTTCCTTTGTTTATCTGGCAGCGCTGGTTGATGGATTTAGCCGAAAGGTTATAGGATACGGGCTGGGAAGAACACTGTCATCAGATTTGGCCATAGCAGCGCTTAAGGACGCCATATCTAAAAGAAATACAAGTGATCTTATCCACCATTCTGACCAGGGCATACAGTACTGCTCTTACGAATACGTGGATATTCTAAAGGCTCATGGTATTGCAATATCCATGTCAGCTAAAGCTAATCCATATGATAATGCCAAGATAGAATCATTTTTCAGGACATTAAAAGTTGAAGAAGTGTACATGTTTGAATACGAAACTTACAAAGATGTGCTTGAAAGGATTCCATATTTTATTGAAGAAGTCTACAATAAAAAAAGATTGCATTCTTCACTGGGCTATATGCCCCCGGAAGAGTTTGAAAATATAAATAATAATAT
>CAZRML010000016.1:0-11497 GCA_964601205.1 uncultured Actinomycetota bacterium
AGTTACAATATCAGCACCGGCAAACAAACTCATGCCGATATATAAGGCGGCAGATAAAAACATTGCAATATAAGCCTGGGTCTGGCCCCATATTATACCAATTACAATTATATAGATTATGCTGTAATCAATCTTTAAAGCAGGCAATTTTATATTAAAGAAAAGATTTCCCCATTGCAGAAAAGCCACAAATATGAACAATAGCATATTTTCAATGTATGCAACTGCTTTAAAAGGTTTCTTTTTCTGCCTGGTTTCAGCTTTATCCCTGCTATGTCTTTGACGTTTCCTATCCTCTTTTTGCAGTTGTTTCCATCTGTAAGTAAGCTTGATGCCTTCTTCAAAACTAACCCTGGGCTCCCAATCGATGGTGTCTGAAATCTTAGAATTATCGAGCCAGGATTTTTGGATTTTTTCACTAATGCTCTCCTGGTAGATGATTTTGCCAGGTTTTTTCAATGCTGATAGATCTTTGACTACTGAATTAATCGAACGTTCAATTCCGGAAGATAAATTAAAAATCCCCGAGCAGTTTTTATTAAGGGAAGCTTTATAAATACCGTCGATAAGATCATCTATATATATGAAGTCTTTTGTCTGCGTCCCATAGCCGCTTACAATAATCTTTTTGCCCCGTATTATCTTATCCAGAAATATAGAGACTTCATCCTGCGGTCTATATAAAGAGTCCGAAACCTGCTCCCGGGGACCATAAACATTTGAAACTCTTAGGCTGAGTATGGCTAAATTATTTATTTCACCCCATCTGGAACAATAATACTCCATCACATAACTGCTCATACCCTTAAGCGATACAGGATCTGGCGCAGTTTCTTCCCTTGCCGGACTCTCCCTGGTATTGCCGTAAATTTCAGAAGATGAAATAAGAACGAATTTTTTTACTTTGTTTTTTGTTGAAAGATCAAGCATATTAACAAGCCCTGATAAATTGCATCTTGATAATATATCTTCAGATGCAGGGGATTTTTTAGGTGTTATAGATATTAATTCATATTCCGGAATATGAATTACAATTTCAAATCTGCCGGCGCCAAAAATCTTTTCGCATTCAGGACTGGAATCTGAAAGATTATAAAACTTATACTTGCCTCCTGCAGTTTTCCTATGTTTCTCGCGGGCCAGGTTATCAATTACCGTTACATCATGTCCTTCTTTTAAAAACATTGCTGCCAGAGAGGAGCCTATGAAGTCATAACCGCCGCTTATCAGTACTTTCAATGTATCTTGCTCCTTTCAATTCTAAAATTTATCTTAAAAAGGAATAAAGATTCAGGGAATCTGGATTAATGATCCGGGATCAAAATCATTTGCTATTAACAATCTTTAGAAAAGCTTCGACCAGTTCCGGGTCAAACTTTATGCCTGCATCTTTCTTTATCTCTCTAATGGCCTGATCCCTGGGAAAAGCCCTCCTGTACGGCCTGTCACTTGTCATTGCATCAAAACTGTCGACTATTGATATTATACGGGATATTAAGGGTATTTCCGTACCTTTTATACCTTCAGGATAACCGCTGCCGTCCCAGTTTTCATGATGGTAAAGTATCGCGTCAGCAATTGCCGCAAGATCAACCGATGATTTTGCTATACGGTAACCTACTTCAGGATGTTTTTTAACCATTTCCCATTCTTCGGGGGAAAGCTTTCCTGGTTTTAAGATTATGCTATCGGCAACGGCTATTTTTCCTATATCATGGAGGGCAGAAAGCATTGCAAGTTCGTTAAGCTCAATCTGGGAAAGCTTTAAGTTTTTGCCCATCAGAAGCGCAAGCTTCTCCATCCTCTTTACATGTTCTTCCGTTTCATATTTCTTTTCATCCAGTGATTTTTCAATAGAGGATATTATGGAGCGGTGTACCCTTTTTTCATCGCTCATCTTATCTGTATACATCTTATCTTCCGAAGCTTTAATTATCTCATCGATGCTTTCATCTTCCTTTATCTTTGTGGCTATCCCGAGTGAAATGCTTATGGGCATATCTTCTGTGTCATGCTCGGAGCAGGTCTTTTTTACCCTGCCTGCAATCTCCTCTGCTGTGCGGCGCTCTGTCAGCGGAAGAAGGATAATAAACTCATCTCCGCCCCATCTTGAAATGATATCTGACTTTCTAAAGCTCTGCTTCAGTATTTCGGCAACTCTTTTCAGCAGCTCATCGCCCTTCTCATGGCCGTAGGTGTCATTTACCATCTTAAGGCCATTGACATCTCCCATTACTATGCTAAGGGGCAGGTTTCTCTCCACATTCAGCCTTGCCAGCTCTTCTTCAAAAAAAGCCCTGTTATAAAGGCCCGTAAGGTAATCATGAAACGACATATATTTTATTTTATCTTCATATTCCTTCCTCTCGGTAATGTCTTTCATGACAAGAAGCTTTCCTGCTAT
Source organism: uncultured Actinomycetota bacterium (assembly GCA_964601205.1). Classification (GTDB taxonomy): domain Bacteria; phylum Actinomycetota; class Humimicrobiia; order Humimicrobiales; family Humimicrobiaceae; genus JAQVEM01. The sequence continues at coordinate 2,405 of CAZRML010000016.1, forward strand.
TTCCTTCTGGCGTATCTTAACAGGGGATAGTGACACATCGAAATAGCTGTCCCGGCCGCCTGCATTTATCATTATATCTTTTTTAGCCTCTGGCTGGCCTTCCGTAAGATCGAGGCTGTAGCCGGGCCAGAGAGAACTTATGTGTTTTCCCATAAAGTCAGGATTAGCTGAAAAAAGTTCCTGCGCCGGCCTGTTTAAAAAATTGACCTCATCTTTTTTGTTTAAGACTATGACGCTGTCATTTATATTTTCTAATATTGATTCGTAGTTTATGGGGACAACTTCGCCAAGTCTAAGATACCTGTTACCTGCCGTCCAATAGACTATCCATGCCAGGCATAATACAAAAGGAGACGGGTTGGTAATTGCTGGTATCACTTTAAAAGAATGAAGCATATCAAGGGTAAATACAATAATCACTGAAAGAAGCAGGATAAGGGCCTGGCGCCTGAAAAACCTGTGCCGGCCTGCTATAACCAGGAACAGGAATATTATACTTAAAAGAATGAGAAAAGAATAATACCCAATCCCGATCCAGCCTACAATCTCATAACCTCCTCCGGTAGCTGATTCCAGAATACCGTCTGGTTGTACTGTTAAATTGTTCCGCATCAGCCTGGAAACATCACTTGCAATATGGGATATCAGGTCTGCCGCCGGTATTATGCTTATGGCGATTAAAACGTCTTTTTTAATCAGCCTTGTAAAACCTGCAAGCTTTGCTGATAGAACAAAAATTATTACCGGGACCATAGTTGCTCCGAGATATCCCAGACTATTAAAAATAACTTTGCCCACAAGAGTTACATTGATTATTTCCAGGACCAGGCCTGATATCCATACAGTAGTACCGATCAGCAGGAGAGCCGTGATCTTCAGGTCCTCGCTGGATTTGAGCCTGAAAATAATAACCAGATATGGTAAAATTAGTGCCAGAATGGCAAGGTATGGGATTACATACATGCTGAATTGAATTATCATGATTTTATACCATCTATAAATTTACATATGAAATTTCATATTCAAATATTAAAAAATCTCTCATATTCATAATCATTCCTTTCGCTTCACTCAAGTCACAAAACGGGATTAAAATCGTCGTCCTCAAGCTGGTTTTTTTAACATATCTTTTTTCAGACTTATTCTCCCGCCAGTACAATATTGATAAAAATATCTACCAGTTCAGGGTCAAACTGAGTGCCCGAACATCTTTTTAATTCTTCTATAGCTTCTTTTTTTGTAATTGCCCTTTGATAAGGTCTGCCGTTTGTCATAACATCATATGCATCAATTATTGATATGATGCGGGATGTAATCGGAATGTTATCACCTCTCAGACCATGCGGGTACCCTTTTCCATTCCACCACTCGTGATGGCTCAAAACACCTTCAGCTATGTGTACAAGCTGAGGATTTGACATACAGATATTATAGCCGATCTCAGGATGTTTTTTTACCATGACCCATTCTTTTTCTGTTAACTTTCTTCCACTGGTAAGCACTTCTTCAGATATTGCAATTTTACCTATATCATGAAGAGTTGAAAGAAGTGAAAGTTCGTCAATTATATTATCGGGAAGGTTCATAGCTTTCCCTATTTCACGCGAACGCTTTTTCAATCGTTCTGAATGTTCCCTGGTTTCCAGGCTTTTTTCATATAGTGTTCTTTCAAGTGATGATGTTATTGAACTATAAATACTTTTTCTTTCAATTAACTTATGCCTGAACATATTATCTTCTGCTTCTTTTATTATATCCTGGAAATTTCCATCTACCTTTTCTTTTGTTGCGAGACCCAGAGATATGCCAAGGGGTATTTCCTGCTTACTTGTTGAAACGGAAACCTTCTTTATTCTATTTGTAATTTCTCCAGCATCCTCTTTACTGGTTTTGGGAAGTAGAATTGTAAATTCATCGCCTCCCCATCTTGCAACTACATCTTCTTTTCTGCAAAATGCTTTCAGGATTTCCGCTACTTTTGCAATCAGCCTGTCACCTTCCAGGTGGCCAAAGGCATCATTTACAATCTTCAGGTTGTTTATATCAGCAATTATGAAACTTAAGGGAAGCTGTCTTTGTGTGTTTAACCTTTTTATTTCTTCCTCGAAATAAGCCCTATTATAAAGCCCGGTAAGAATGTCATGAAAAGACATGTATATGATTTTTTCTTCTGTTTTTTTACGCTCTGTTATATCTCTTACTGTTCCTTCGTAGTAGGCCGGCTTTCCTTTATCTTTGATTACTCTTGAGCTGAACTCTACCCATATTAAAGTTCCATCTTTTTTCTTAAATTGTGTTTCAAATAATTTATTTCTTTTATCTGGAGAGGGCCGGTATTTTTTAGAAGCATATATCTGGTTTGGAATATTTACAGAGAGAAGTTCCTCTTTACTTGTATAACCCAGCATTTTTACCAGTGCCAGGTTTGCATCAATATATTTTCCGTCCAGAGTACTTTTATACATACCATCAAGGGAGTTCTCAAAAAACGACCTGTAGTGTTCCTCACTTTTTTTAAAAAGTTCTTGAGTGGTTCTCTGTAACCTGAAAAGTGTCTTAAGCTTTGATGATATAGCTTTATGCAGCCAGTCTATTTTATCATTTTTTGCTGCTTTATCGTCTGGAATTTTTTTAGAAGTAAGTTTCTTATTTGTCTTCATCTTACTTAAAGGATCAAAAATAAATAACAGTTTTTGGTTTTTAAAACACTTATTTACACATTAGAATAACAAATTGTAATATAATTTTTTATTAAATTACTATTATAATTATATCAAAAGTTTTCAATATCTTAAACATCATATAAATTATATAAAAAGATAATAATATGTTATATCATTTGTTATTAATATTTAAATTTTTATATTATATATCCAGCAATTAATCATCTTCTATCAATTTTACCCTGAACACCTGATAAAATGGGAACATTTCAACATTAACCTTACAGACCATTTCTTAAATAGGGATTTAAGGTTAAGAAAATTTAGGTATTTTTTAACTTTTAGGGTTCATAAAATATTTTTATCTGTGATAATATTAAGTCAATTGTGTTTTCGGTTTATTAAATTCAGAGAAAAATTACATTCTATTGAAGAAAAATATTTTCCAGGAGCCTTGCATATATTACATATTGGCGATCTTTGGTCCGGGTTTTATCCCAATTTTGATTGCATATATTTTTAAAATTAATCTAAAGAAAATATTACCTGATATTATTTCTGGTATTATTGAATAACTAATATTCGGTACATTTTTTTAAATAAGCCAGGACATCATCTAAATTAGCAGTAGCCAGGGCTACTACTTAATCGGCAGCGCCATAATAAACTAAGAGTTCATTTGTTTTTTCATCTTTACTTCCAGCAATGGTTAAATGGGAATACCACTGTCTGTCTTAGACTCGAACCAAAAGCAATATCTCACCATTAAATTTTGTTGCTCATGGATTAAATACAGCTTCTACTTTATAGGGCCAGCCTTCTGGGGTTAAAATCGGGTTTTCTTCACACCGTTTAAAATATTCTTTTAATTTTTTATTATTAATTCCCCAACAATTAACTAAGAGACTATTTATATCTATATATAGCAGCAACCCCCGTACTGCAAGGCATACTCTCTTTTGGAAGGACCACCACTTCCCCCTTTTTCTTAATGACTAATTCAGCTAAGTCATCCAGAATATCATCAAAATCAGGATCTTTTATGTTTCCTAATTTTATTTTACCTGTATTATAATCAATTTTCCCCGGTATCATCCTGTCAGCCTCTATTAGAATGGTTCTGACTCTGTTTTCAAAGGCTGCCCTGGCAATCTGTGCTAAATTATCCGAGCCCAGTGAATTAACTTTTGCATTTTTAAAAGAATTCACTAATTTTTTCGTCTTTTCTAAATAAATAGGTTCCATTATCCTCCAGGCCTTTTCTGTTAACTGTTCTATTTCGAAAGAATCATAAGAACCTTTTATCCCCTCTTCTATTAAATATGGATTGTGGCTTATTTTTTTAAATATATTATGGTTCTCTTTCAACGAAAATAAAATAAGGGGTAATTTTGATGGTTTTGAATAATTCTCTAATATAAACCTGTCCACATATATAAAAAACTTTTCTATGTCTTTCTCAATCTCATCCTTTTTTCCTCCATGGCCATGATACATAGCAGTTTCTCCTGCACCTCCGTAAGACCCATGGGTTAGATAGGAATCAGTGTGTTGCCCTCCTAAGAATTCCTCTATGTTTCTATGAGTGTCAGGATCCATTTTAATCTCCTTAAATCCATATCTATTTCCTTCATAAAGGGTGAAGTCATTACCACTTAAACCTAATAAATGATACCTATCCACTGATTGAAAAATTCTAATAAGTGGTTTGATATGAAAGCTATCTGCTACTACAATCAGCTCTTGTACTGATCTAGAAAGCTTATATACAACGCATTTAGCTGGGTTGGCAAGTATAGCCAATCCATCTAAAGTATTATTCCAAAAGTCTTTCTCTTCTTCCAGTTTATAAAAAGGATCCATTGCAGAGATCAAAACATTTTGTTTATACTTCTGTTTTAGTGAATTTTCAATTTCTCGAATTAAATTTTTAAACACTATGGGGTCCTGCTTATTTTCCGGTGAATACCTATGAGTAGGTTGATAAAGAGATATACATGGTTCACTTTCTTCAAAAATTATATCATTGGGAAATTCTTTAACAATTTCGTACATCATAATATTTCTCTATCCTTTCCTTTGTGTATTACTTGTATTTTACAATCTTTTTTTAGGCACCCCTATAAACACAAAACTATCCGATTTTCTTATGCTGCACACAAGAACAATAATGTCTCCCTGTAAGTTTTCACCATTCAGTTACTTTTTTTCTTTCCCCATTCTGTCTATAAAAGTTTCTATCAGATCAATAGGAATCGGGAAGACTATGGTAGAATTTTGTTCGGTAGCAATTTCCTTTAATGTCTGCAAAAACCTTAATTGGACAGAAACAGGGAACTTGCTCAGGACTTCTGCAGCCTTTGACAATTTTTCGGAAGCCTGAAATTCACCTTCAGCACTGATAATCTTGGCTCTTCTTTCCCTTTCTGCTTCAGCCTGTCCGGCAAAAGCCCTCTGGATAGACTGGGGCAGTTCTACGTCCTTAATTTCCACCATAGAGACTTTAATTCCCCATGGATCGGTCTGCTCATCGATTATTTTTTGAAGTTCCTGGTTGATCTTTTCTCTTCTGGCAAGAAGGTCGTCAAGTTCTGCCTGCCCCAGTATGCTTCTCAGGGTAGTCTGGGCTATCTGCGAGGTGGCAACCATATATTTTTCAATTTTTACAATACTTTTTTCCGGATCCATGACCCTGAAATAAATCACAGCATTGACCTTTACCGGTACATTATCACGGGTTATTATGTCCTGAGGCGGCACGTCCATGGTTACGGTCCTAAGGTCTACTTTTATCATCTTGTCCACAAATGGGATAATTACAATTATCCCGGGACCTTTAGCTCCTCTTAACCTTCCGAACCTGAAGATAACACCCCTCTCGTATTCCTTCAATATTTTTATTGCTGAGAATAGAAGGATCAGGACGATAACTACTCCAAAGACTATACCAATAATCGGACCTATCAGCATATCAAACTCCTTTCTTATTTCTAAAACGTCTAAGTAAAACTTTCCATGGATAATCCATAGTATAACCGGAAGTCTACACTGATTTTATCAGTGTACAGACTTTAAAAAACTATTTAACAACTCTAAATTTTTTTACTAATTATTAAACAGTTTTTCTTTTATCCAGGAACCCTAAAATTATGCTTACGATTCCTATGCCTACTAGGGCTATGGATAACCACAAACCCAGGGTCATCATGGGGAAAAGTGTAAGTATTCCCATGATAGCTATAATTGCCCCTACAATTATTAATACAACCTTGCTCATATCATAGTCCTTTAAATCTTGTGGCAATAAGAAGTAAGACTGCCGATGCTAATACCAACCAGATTGAAAATTGAGAAAAGGAACCTACAAAATGCAAAATGATTCCCAGGACTGCTAGAATCAGTGCAATCCACCAGGTTAAATTTTTTGGTGCCGATAAGTGTTTCATTTTAATAATCCCCTTTATTACCTGATATTAATATAATACTTATTTTTTCTTTTTTACTTTTCCAAATGAAAATAAATTTTTTTAAAAGCATATTCTTACATGATAATAGCCAAAATAACCATTATGATTAAAAAGACTATAAAAACGATAAATAGAATTTTTAGAATTCCCCAGCCTGTTTTTCCGGCTCCTCTAAAGCCGAAAATACCTGAAAAAATTATTAGTACAACTGCTACAATTGCCAGAATCCAAAAGATGCTCATGCTTTACTCCTTTTCTCCACTAATTTCTTCTTATTACAAACTCTAACGTGTTCTTATGCCTATAATCAACACCAGGCCGCCTACTACTATTTCAAGTATTGCACGCCACAGTGGCACAGCAGCCCAGCCAATTGAAGGGAATAGGCCCAAAATTCCAACCACAAGCAACACGATCGCCGCGATAATCAGTATAAATCTCATTGTTTTTCCTTTCTTTCTTTATAATAATTAATTAGATGCTGCATTATATATACTACCGTCCTCGTTTTTTAACCTTTCCATCTCTTGATCAAAATAATTATATATATTATCGATTTCTTCCCAGAAGCTGGCTTCGGTAAGATAGGCCTCGTTTTCAATTTCACTGAGTTTATTGGCAGGCGCATTTTCATTAAACATTTTAAAGAAAAGCACTCTATAAGAAACTGCTTCAACAGCCAGGTTATATGCTTTTAAAGCAATAGAAGGAGGCTCTATATTTTCCAGATTATTTTTAAATTCCAAAAATTTTTGTTCCAGTATCAAAGAACATCTGATCTTTTCTTCCAGGATAGTAGTGCCATTGAAATCATCAATCAAGTATGAGGTACTATTTATATGATCCAGCCATATGGTAAAGAATTCGTCACTGAAGGACTTAAAGTCTTCCAGTCCATCTTTAAACCCCGCAAGAGTAACCTCCTCTCCAGTCTTTAGGCTTATTTCTTTTAAGGTGTCTTCATTAAATCCCGGTTCTTTGTACTGGCTGTATTCTTTTGTTCCACAGCCTATAAGGAAGACTAAAACACAGATCAATATTAGAATCAGAGCTTTTACTGTTAGTTTCATGTTTTTTATCAATAACTTTTAGTTTATATTAAAAAAATCTTATTTGGAGACTTTTATCTGCTCTTTTTTCAGAAAATCGTTCATAGAATTATAAAATCTTTCAGCTGAATCTCCCTTTAAGATAAAATTTCCTATACCTATTTCCTGGTACCTTTCTTCCAGTTCAGGATCTATGCTTAAGATAAGTATTGACATAGCCGGATATAATTTTTGCAGAACCGGCATTGCTTCTCTGGTCTTATGGTTTACAAAACCGCCGTTTATTATAAGAACATCCGGCTTTTCTTTTTTTAATTTACTATATAGATTACCGATACTGTCCGCATGCAGGATCAACCCTATTTTATTTACCCCGGTATCTTTTATCTGGGTAAGGACCAGCATCAGGGCTGAAACCAGGCTTTTACTTTTTTCTGCAATTAATATTTTCATTTTTATTTAAGTATAACCGTGCAGCAGGATAATAGTAACGGTAGGATTTATAGTATTTTATTGGGTATTATTGCCAGTTTTATCCTGGTAATTGCACCAGTTTTTGCTTTAAGGCAATATAGGCAGCTTCAGTTCTTTTAGAGACGCCCAGTTTGCTTAATATGTTGCTGACATGGAATTGAACCGTGGAGTTGCTAAGAAAAAGTCTTTCTGCAATTTGTTTGTTGGATAGGCCCTCTACTATGAGGGCAAGTATTTCCTTTTCACGCTCGGTTAATTTAATAGTTTTATCCGGCGGCTCTCTTAACTCAGAGAGCAATATCTTTGTTTATTTATATTCATTAAACTCACCTCCTTTATCAATTAAAGTTTAATATTTTAATAATTCAATTTAGCTTTTCAGTTATAATTATTGAATAATATTGCATTACAGCTCAATTTTATTACCCAATACCTTCTTTTTTAAAATAATTAGTATTAATATCTTATTTACCTTCTTCGCCTATCTCTTCAACCAAATTTTTACCTTTTTCAGCTAAATCTTTTGTTTTATCAACCGTCTTATCAACCACATCAGAAATTTTTTCTTTACTTTTTCCTAAGATACCTTTTATATCTTCCCTCATTTCCTTCCCCGATTTAGGTGCAGTTAGAATCCCAATGAGGTAACCGATTGCCAGTATCCAGAAGATTCTCATGTCTTACTCTTTTCTTTTGTTACTTTTTTAATTCTTCAATTTTCTCTTTACCGGACTCCACTAGGTCTTTTGTTTTTCCCACTACATCAGAAACATTTTCCTTGCCCATCTCCATTATTTTTTTGCCCTTGTCCATCAGATAATTTCTAGTATCTTTTCCTGATTTGTGAGTAAATAATATTCCAAGTACTGCACCTATTGCCAAACCTGCCAAAAGTGCTATAAATACCCCGCCGCTGTTACTTCCAGGACTCATTTTTTACCTCCTCTTACTTGCCTTCTATTAAAATTAGTTTTTATTCTTATCCGTAACTTTTTTTATCACACCTGCAAGACCAATACCTGTACTTATAAGTTTTATAATCGGATTTGTAATTATAATCCGAGCAAGCCTTATAATTTTTTCAAGCTGGTCAACAATTGAACCGACACTTTGTGTAAGTCCGTTTATTGAACTTATCTCACTGTTTAGATGAGATACCGTATTGTTAAATTTTTCAACTACTGGAATAAGACTCTCGTTAAGTTTTTGCACAAGAGATCTTATGCGGTTTACAAGCTTAACAATCGGAATTGCTACAATAATACCCACAACCGCAAATGCAGAGATTAAAATAATTGCTATAAGACCCGTTATCTCTAGTGGTGACACTTTCTACCTCAGATTTATTCCGCTTAAAATACTTCGGGCGTAAGCCCGGAGATGGAGGCGCTCCGCTGTCTTTGTTATAATAAGTGGCATGAAATACAAAAAGCAGAGTCA
>CAZRML010000017.1:0-30219 GCA_964601205.1 uncultured Actinomycetota bacterium
TTTTTCAATTTTCATGTAAGCCAAAAAGCTCTCAATATAATTTCTCATACCCTTACCTTATTCTCTTTACAAGGCAAAATAAGAAATTATATCCTATTCAGAATGGTTCTCGGCTTACAGGCTAACTCCAATTCTATTGATTATAAATAATGATAGCATTCTAAAGAAAATAATATCTGCATACCTTAACTAATAAAATAACTATTTAAGAGTTGTGTTTACAAATCAAGTCCTATAAGCAATTTGGAAACTAGATAAAAATATGAATATTATAATATATAAATATATAATTATTCCCACTTGAATGTAATAGAGGATATTATTGCACCTGCTATCAGTGAGCCAATAATTACTGTTATATCAATCCAGCGGACTGCCCGGCTGTTTCCTATCCACAGTCTCTTTAGAAAACGAACCACATAAGTAAGAGGCATGAATTTACTCATAGTCTCTACTTTGTCACCAGGTACTTCTATCCTCTGCTGTGGCGATGGGAACGCTCATAAGACCCACGGTGATGATAACCAGAGCCATATAGGCAGGAAGCTGGGTATCGATGAATCTGAAGAAGAAGTACCATTTTTTAAAAAATTATTTATCGCTTGAAGCAATCTTACGTATGCGGATAGATTTTGGTGTAACTTCGACAAGTTCGCTGCTGTCGATGTATTCAAGGGCATCCTCCAGACCGATAATCCTCGGAACATTAAAGTGTTCCATGCCGCCTTCACCTTTAGAACGCATGTTTGACAGTTGCTTTTCTTTGCAGGCATTTACCCATATATCTTCCTTCCGTGAGTTCTGCCCGATAACCTGTCCTTTATATACATGAGCCCCCGGACCATAAAATAATTCGCCCCTGCTCTGAATACTGGTAAGGCCATATAAGCGTGTTGTCCCGCTCTCGCATGAAACCAGCGAACCCCTTTCGCTCTTTTTCCATTCGATATTGTCCTCTAAATAATCATAGAAAATGCTGTTAATTATGCCGTGCCCGTGGGTATCAGTTATAAATTCCCGCCTGTAACCGAATAGGCCATATGTTGGTATTATATATTTGAGGTATGTTGTTCCTTCTTTCGTTTCCATTTTCTTTATCTGGCCGTTGCGGCTTCCCAATTTCGTGATAACTGCACCAGAATATTGCTCCGGCACTGAAATAAATATTTCTTCGTAAGGTATGAATTTTTTGCCTTCTATTATTTTAGTGATAACCTGCGGCTGGGAAACCTGCAGTTCATAACCTTCCCGGCGCAATCTTTCAATAAGGATAGCCAGATGAAATTCACCCCTGCCGGAAACGGTCCATCCTCCCGAGGGATTATCTTCTACTTTCAATGCCACATCATTCTCAAGCTCCTTATAGAGCCTTTCCCTTATTTGTCTTGAAGTCGTAAACTTGCCTTCCCTGCCTGCGAAAGGGGATGAGTTGACGGAAAAATTTATTTTAATAGTAGGCTCTTCAATTTTAATCAAGGGCAACGCTACAGGAGTATTAATGTCAGCTATTGTTTCACCGATCATAATATCGGGTATCCCTGCAATTGAGACAATTTCTCCGTTTACTGCTTCATTTATCTCGGTCTGTGCCAATCCCTGAAATGTCATAAGTGAAGTCAGGCGGTATTTTTTCATCTGGCCCCTGCGGTCTATTTTAATTACTTCCTGCCCTGCATTGATTTTCCCTTTATAGATACGGCCTGTTGCAACACGGCCCTTGTAATTGTCCCAGTTTATTGAAGTCACAAGCATCTGTAATGGCAGATTAATGTCTCCGTCAGGTTCGGGTATATAGTTTATGATTTCATCGAATAATGGAGCAATATCCTTCATAAGGCTCAAATTGGGCTTTAGCCCGGCTTTCCCGAATCTTGAGGATGTATAAAGGACAGGAAAATTTGCAGTTTTTTCGCTGGCTCCAAGATCTATAAAAAGGTCAAAAGTGTCGTTTAGGGCTTTATTTATGTCACGAATTGGCTTATCTATCTTATTTATTACTACAATAATTTTATGGTCGAGCTCAAGGGCTTTTTTTAATACAAAACGTGTCTGCGGCATAGGTCCTTCCTGGGCGTCCACAAGCAGAAGCGAGCCTTCCGCCATTTTTAAAACCCTTTCAACCTCGCCGCCAAAATCAGCATGCCCGGGGGTATCAATAATATTTATCTTTACGCCGTGCCATATCACCGAAGCGTTTTTTGAAAAAATTGTAATGCCTCTTTCCCTTTCAAGTTCATTGCTGTCCATTATGCAGTCTGACGAGGCAGCTTCCTTGTTTAATTTTGTTTTAGATTGGCGGAGAAGAGAATCTACAAGGGTGGTCTTGCCATGGTCAACATGTGCAATAATTGCTATATTACGAATTTTCATAATTATTAAATCTCAAATTATTCATTACGGGTATTATAATTAACTGTTTCCGGTTTTTATTTTTTTAAAAAATATCCTTTATGACTTGTTTGGCTTTAATATCTTAAACCTCCTGCCGTGTAATTACAACTTATATTTTTAGTTTATTATTACACATACAAACTGTATAATCTTGCACTGAACGGCAATGGAGTTCGCCTATAACCGCCGGCAGGCTTATAACTCATGTTAATACTATTTGGCTTCTTAAATGCTGTGCCACCAGCAAGCAATAGCAAGTCCTCTTTCCCTCGACCACAAGATATATATTTCCAGGCAGTATCATTTGCTGAATAAAATATAAAGGACATCTAATATTAATAAGTTAGTAATGCTTAACTTTATAATGAATTTTATGTCCTGTAAATAAAAAAAATTTTCCGCATGGCTACAGAATTTTTCGTATATCTATAGAATGATTTTGCAATAATTTCTGTTATAATAATTACTGGATATAATATCTTTTCTGAATAAAGAAGACTTATGGAAAACATAATAAACAATGGAGGCTAAAAAGCTGGACAGGGTTTTGAATATTAGAAGTTAAAGGCACTGATAGATTTATTATAGTATGAATTATTAATTTAAATAAGGGAGGAGTTAAAGTGAATATATTCAATAGGATAGTAATGATAATAGCTATGCTCTGTATAATAGCACTTTCAATAGCTGGAATTGTAAATATTTTTCTAAACCTTTTTGAGTGGTCTACGGTTTCTGATAGGATTGCAAACTATTTAACTAACATGAATCAATATATTTTATTGGCAGTCCTATTTTTGGCACTGGTTATTGCTCTTATAATACTTATATTTGAATTTTACAGAAGGAAAGTAAAACTGGCTAACGTATATAGTGATTCTTCAGGTAATGCTATGGTTACACTAAAAACATCTTCAACACAAATAAAGGAAAGTTTACTTAATGTTCAGGATATAATAGACCCAAAGGTAAAAGTTGTCCCGAAGCAGAACGGTGTAGTAATTAATATCTTCTCAAAACTTGCTTCAGGAGTTAATGTAGCTAATAAAACAAAGGAAATAAGAGAAGCAGCAATTGATTTTGCGTCAAAGAACCTGGGTTTTAAGGTAATTCAAACAAACTATACGGCTACTGGATTTGTTACCAAAAGAGCGAAAGAGATAAAGCCAGCACCAGAGGAAGCACCAAAAGAAGTTGAGAAAGAGGAACAGACAGAAGAAAATATAGAGTAACCGGTTTGTAAGTTATAAAAATACCATCAGTACAAAATTTAAACTGGAGTTTGGAAATAACCCCAATAAAGAGCTTCAAAAAGAATGGAAAGACCATTTTAAAACAAATAAAATTATGGATATTATATTATATAAATATACAATTATTCCCACTTGAAGGTAATAGTTGATATTATTGTAACTGCTATCAGCAGGCCAATAATTACTGTTATATCAAGCCAGTGGGCTCCCCGGCTGTTTCCTATCCATAGCCCCTTTAGAAAACGAACCACATAAGTAAGAGGCATGAATTTGCTTACGTTCTCAACTTTATCACCCAGGTACTTCAAGTGGTATGGCTGCCCCTGAAAGAAACATCATGGGGAAAGCCAGGACCATTCCTACTATCTGAGCCACCCTGCCAGTTGGGGTAACTATCAGACTGGAAATTAAAAGGAAGAAGATGAAAAATTTCCCATCATACCCGGTGGAAATTATAGAAAAAAAAATTACGGAGGATTTTAGCGAATATGAATCTGTACCACCTTTAACAGAAGAAGATATTTTAAGTGAAGAAAAAAGAGCCATGTTGATAAAATCAGAAAATAAGCAGGATGATCCAATGATGAGGAGAAAAGCTCTTGAAGCAGACTTATCTGCAATGTTGCTCCGGAAGAAGTTTACGAAAGGTGACATGCGCAAACTCGGTTACCTTATAAATGATGCACGGGTAAAAGCAAGAGTATATAATTACATACATAAATATTTAAATAAGGATGATAGGCCTAATTAAATGTTATTAGCCCTGAACCGATGTAGTATTATATATTTAAATTAAAAATCCAGGTTTCTAATTTATCTTTTTATTAATATCCCCAGAACGCCCCGGATTAGTTCCCGGCCTATCTGTCTTCCCGCTGAAGTAGCGGCAGATTTAGCCATTTTAGTTAAAGCGCTTTCGGTTCTTCTCCCTGTGGTGGTTTTACCTCCATAATCATAGCGCTTGTTTTTAGAAATTTTACTGGAGGCTTCTTCTGCCAGGGCAAACTTTTTTTGAAGTATTTCATATGCGGACTCTCTATCAAAAGTAGCATTGTATTTATAATAATAATTTGAATTATTGACTATTTCATTTCTTTTTTCAGGTGTTATTGTGCCAAGCTGGCTTTCTGGTGGTAAAACCATAGCTCGTTCGACTATAGAAGGCCTTCCTTCTTCATCTAAAAACGACACAAGAGCCTCACCGACCTTAAGGTCAGTTATGACCTGAGCAGTATCCAGTCCGGGGTTGGTCCGGAAAGTTTTTGCTGCTATTTTAACTACTTCCATATCTTTTGGAGTAAATGCCCGCAGGGCATGCTGTACTTTATTTCCAAGCTGTCCCAGAACTTTATCGGGCAGGTCCGAGGGATTATGAGTAACAAAAAATACACCCACACCTTTTGACCTGACTAACCTTACAACCTGTTCAATTTTTTCCAGCAGCACTTTAGGAGCATCATTAAACAGGAGATGCGCTTCATCAAAGAAAAAAACAATCTTTGGTTTCGGAAGGTCATTGACTTCCGGCAATTCTTCGTATAATTCGGACAGGAGCCAGAGCAAAAATGTTGAATAAAGTGCAGGTGAATGAAAGAGCCGGTCGGATGCAAGGATATTTATATAACCCCTATCATCTTTGTCATTTTTTATAAAATCTAAAATGTCCAGAGCCGGTTCTGCAAAAAAATTTTCGCCTCCCTGTTCCTCCAGGGCAAGTAATCCTCTCTGGATTGCACCGAGGGATTGTGAGGAAACATTGCCGTATTCAAGAGTATAATCTTTTGCGTTATCTCCAATGTATTTGAGCATGTGCCTTAAATCTTTCAGGTCGATTAGAAGCATACCGGAATCATCTGCCACTTTGAAAACTATATTTAGCACGCCAGTCTGTACGTCATTGAGTCCAAGTAACCGGGATAGTAGAAGTGGGCCCATTTCAGAAATGGTGGTTCTTACAGGATGGCCCTGGGTTCCGAATATATCCCAGAAAACTGCTGGAAATCCCTGATACTTAAAATCTTTTAGTCCAAGATTCTTTATTCTTTCATCAATTTTAGGTTTTCCTCCTCCGGGATTACAGATACTTGCAACATCTCCCTTGATATCAGCCAGAAAAACAGGAACTCCGATGGAACTGAATGCTTCTGCAAGCACCTTGAGTGATATAGTTTTGCCTGTTCCTGTGGCCCCTGTAATTAAACCATGGCGGTTTGCCATTTTTGGTAGTAAAAATATCTCTCTGTCACTTTTTGCGAATAACATTTTGTTCGTTTCTTCCATAAAAAATTCTCCTTAAATTTTAAGAAAATAATCAGGGATAATATTGCTATAATGATAATGTTTATCTCTAAATTCAACCTGATTATATTAGATAGCAATTATATTGGCAAGGTTACATTTATACCCGGTATCTATCTCGAACGCTGCTACCAGCCTTTTAATGAATGGGTCTCAGTATAGCGTAGTGAGATGCTGCCGGGTATTTTTTTAGAGTAGTTTAAATTATTATACTTGTTTTTTACAATTGTTGGTAGAATATTAAAAAAAATAAGATTCACTTCGGTTTATTATTGGTTGGATTGGGACTGAATTGATTGGCCGGAAAGTATTTTAAAAAATGATATAGTAATTTTTTTAGATTATATATTGTGTTATAATACAACGAAATATCAGGGAAGCTGGTTTATGAACTTATAAGTTTAAATTATTATAACAAGAAATATAAGGTTATATTTGAGCCTTTTGTATGGAAAAATGAATAATAATGGTAATTAATAATTAAATAAATAATAATAAGGAGGGAACGATTTGAAAAAAACAGTAATATTAGTATTATCACTGGCTCTGGTTATAGTACTGTCACTGGCTGGCTGTTCGGGCAAATCTGAAGTAAAAACCATAGGTATTATCCAGTACGTTGAGCATGTAGCGCTGGATGCCGCAAGGGATGGATTTGTTGACGCCCTGAACGACAATGGTTATATAGATGGTGAGAATATTGAAATTGATGTTCAGAATGCACAGGCTGACCAGAGTAACCTGTCAACCATAAGTGATCGTTTTGTAAGTAACGATGTGGACCTGGTACTGGCTATAGCAACTCCCGCAGCTCAGTCTATAGCAGGGAAAACTACTGAAATTCCCATACTTGGAACAGCTATTACAGATTATGAAGCAGCCAAACTGGTAGAATCCAATGAAGCGCCGGGAGGCAATGTCACCGGTACTACTGATATGAACCCTATAAAGGAACAGATAGAGCTGCTGGTAAAAATGGTACCCGATGCCCGGACAGTGGGCGTAATTTATACCTCAAGTGAGGATAATTCTATTGTTCAGGCAAATATTGCCAGAGAGGTAATAGAAGAGATGGGTCTTACTTATACTGAGGTAACTGTTACCAATTCCAATGAGGTCCAGCAGGCTACCCAGTCTATTGTCGGGCAGTGTGATGCAATTTATCTACCGACTGACAATGTTCTGGCTTCTTCAATGCCTATTGTGAACGGTGTTACCGTTGAGTCAAAGACTCCTGTTATATGCGGAGAGTCAGGAATGGTTGAAGGCGGCGGCCTTGCCACACTGGGAATCAGTTACTATGACCTGGGATACAAGACCGGGCTTATGGCAATAAAAGTTTTAAAGGGTGAAGCTGAACCTGATACAATGCCTATTGAGTCAGCTGACGATTTTGATTTTGCCATTAATGGTGCTGTGGCAGAGGCAATTGGCCTTGAGATTCCGGAAGACCTTTCCGAGTATGTTATGGATTATTAAAATATAAGAATAGTTAAGGAGCGGGTACTGCAAGCCCTTTCTATTTTAAATAAATAGAAAAGTTGGTTTTATATTATGGTGCAAATACTAACAGCAGCAGTTTCTCTGGGCTTGCTGTGGGCAATTATTACCACAGGTGTTTATATTACTTATCGCATTCTGGCTATTGCAGATTTAACGGTAGAGGGAAGTGTTGTAACCGGTGCAGCTATTGCTGCGATTACAATTACAAGAGGTGGTAACCCATATCTTGCGATTTGCCTTGCATTTTTAGGTGGAGTTGGAGCAGGTCTGATTACAGGGCTTTTGCATACAAAACTGAAAATTCCTTCACTGCTTTCAGGAATTTTGACCATGATTGCTCTGTATTCAATAAATTTGCGGATTATGGGTAGGGCAAATATCTCGCTTTTGCAGGTAAATACTGTATATACAGTATTTGAACAGATGGGTCTTAGATCCACTGTTTCTGTAATTATACTGGGGATAATTTTTGTAGGTTGTTTAATTGGTATTCTGTACTGGTTCTTTGGTACAGAAATTGGCTGTGCAATAAGGGCTACCGGTAATAATCCCCAGATGGTGCGCGCACAGGGTATAAATACAAATACCACCATTATACTTGGACTGATGATAAGTAACGGCCTGGTGGCAACCGGCGGTGCTTTAATAGCGCAGAGCCAGAGATTTGCTGATATCCAGATGGGCATAGGTTCTATTGTAATTGGCCTGGCTTCTGTAATAATTGGCGAAGTTCTCTTTGGCAGAAGGCACTTCGCCAGCAGGCTCCTGTCCCTGGTATCTGGTGCAATAGTATACCGGGTAATAATTGCGATGGTTCTAAAACTCGGGATGCCTGCCAATGATTTAAAGTTGTTTACCGCTATCACAGTGGCGATAGCCCTGTCTCTGCCGGTATTCCGCTCATACCTGAGACCAATCAGAAAATCCATGAAGTGGGGTAATTAGATGCTCATTGTTAAAAGAGTAACAAAAATTTTTAATGCAGGAACTATCAATAAGAAAGTAGCTCTTCATGATGTAAATTTTAAGCTTGATGAGGGCGATTTTACGACAATGATTGGAAGCAATGGTTCCGGCAAATCAACCCTGCTTAACTGTATAGCAGGTGTATATCAGGTAGATAGGGGTTCAATTACAATTGACGGTATGGATATGACCAGGCTCAGTGAATACAGGCGGGCAGCAATACTGGGGCGTGTGTTCCAGGATCCGATGATGGGCACTGCTTCAGATATGGAAATTGAAGAAAATCTGGCACTGGCCCTGCGCCGGGGGCAGAGGCGGGGCCTCTCATGGGGCATTACCCATAAGGAAAGAGAATACTACAGGGAGTTATTAAAAAAACTGGGCCTGGGTCTGGAAAATCGCCTGAATATAAAAGTTGGTCTTCTATCCGGTGGTCAGAGGCAGGCGCTGACACTGCTTATGGCTACCCTAAAAAAACCAAAGCTGCTCCTTTTAGACGAGCATGCGGCAGCACTTGATCCGGGGACAGCAAAGAAGGTACTGGAACTAACTGACAGGATTGTTGATGAAGGTAATCTAACAACCCTAATGGTGACGCATAATATGAGGGATGCTATCAATCACGGTAACCGGTTGTTGATGATGTATGAAGGGCAGATTATTCTGGATATCAGGGAAAAGGAAAAACAAAAGCTTACCGTTGAGGACCTCCTGGCTCGATTTGAGAGTGCAAGCGGCACAGAGTTTGCAGAGGACCGGGCACTTTTATCTTAGATGCTTTAAAATATTTTAATAACCATTGTTTATTTTATCCAATTTCTATTATTTATTTTAATAATAATTTGCAGGTGGAAGTTTTCGGGTTAAGGGGTTGCATGTTGTGGTATAATACTGGAAATATTATGCCAGATAATTTAAAAGTAAAATTTTGTAGAGGTATTTAATTTGATTAAAAATGTTATATTTGATTTTGATGGAACACTTGTTGATTCAGATTTTGTTATTGAAAGTGTAAATAAGTATCTTATGAAGAAATATAAGATAAATAATGTTGATGCAAGAGATTTTAGGGCAATAAATACTCTTTCGCTGAAACAAAGATTTAAGAAACTGAGAATACCGCTGTATAAGTTGCCTTTAATGATTCATGAAGCGATTAGAGCATATTCTAATTTTGTTACAGAAATAAAATTGATAGAAGGAATACAGGAGCTTTTAGAAAGTCTGGAAGAAAAGAGGGTAAATTTGTACATATTGTCTTCTAACTCTTCTAAAAATATAAAGAAATTTTTGCAAAAAAATAAAATAAATTTCTTTTCCGAAATATATTCTACTTCAAATACAATAGAAAAAGATAAAACCCTGGCCAGGTTAATAAGAAGGAAACGCTTATCAAAGGATAGTGTCCTTTATGTAGGGGATCAGATGGAAGATATTATTTCTTGCAAAAAAATACAGGTAAGGATAGCTGCGGTATCATGGGGATGTGATCCTGCTGATTTACTTATGAGAGGTAAGCCTGATTTTATGTGCCATAAACCTGCAGACATTTATGATTTAGTTACCGGTGAAATGAATTGATTTGATATTGACTTAATATTAATCCGGAGTATGAGTATTTACCAGGTTAATATTCTAAAAGTTTGAGTGGCTGCTAAAGTTTATCGGAGATAAAGTTTAAGAAATCAAGTACGTCATCTACATTTTTTAAGAAATATTCTGTTTCTATTATTCCGGGGTTTTCTGTTCCTACTTTTATATTTATTCCCTTTTTATTTTCTCTGAAAAGATAATTGTCGGTAACATCGTCACCAATACAGATATCTATTGAAGGTTTAAGCTTTCTGTATTTTTTCTTGATGGTTATGAGAGCCCTGCCTTTATTTATATTTTCTGGTTTTATTTCAATTACATTGCTCATCTTAAGAAGATCCAGGGGCCTGTCTTTAATAAAATTTTCCATTAGGTGAATAATTTTGTTTAAATAGGCAAGGTCATTACTCCTGCATTTTCTATAATGAACAGCCAGGGTTTCTTTCTTGTCTTCTAAATAAAAACATGGGACATCTTTAATTATTTTTATTATCTCACTTTTTAATTCTGAAATGGAAGGTAAATAATCTCTGGATGTATTTGTTATTATTTTACCTGAATTTTTATATTTAATATCCATTCCGTGGGTGCCAACCAGGTTGATTTTTTTTATATTGATGATATCAAGAAATGTAACCAGGTCATTAATACTTCGTCCCGAGATTACGGTAATAATAAAATTATCCTTTGATATTAACCTGGATATGAGTGACTTAACTTTTCCGGTGGCAGTAGCGTCACGGGGATTGTCCTTAAGTTCAACCAGGGTTCCATCGTAGTCCAGGAAAAGGAATATATAGTGAAATTTACTAATTTTTTTGATTATTTCCTCTGAGTAGTCTTTTAGATATTTTATCTATATCACCTTTGTAATGCCGGTTTACTGTGAAATTTTCTTATAATAATTTAAAAAATTATCAGCCCAGTGGAAAACATCGTTTTCCTTTACAATTTTTCTTAAATTAGAAATCATTTTTTTTCTTGTGTTCCAGTGCAGGTTAAGTGCAGTATTAATACTGTCTGCCACTTCTTCTATGTCATAAGGGTTCACCATTATGGCATATTTACGCATCTCTTCAGCAGCTCCTGCAAATTTGCTCAGGATCAGTGCTCCATCTTCATCCGACTTGCTGCTCACATATTCTTTTGCAATGAGATTCATTCCATCTCTTAATGGTGTTACAAGGCATATGTCTGCAGCCCTGTAGAAACTGGCTAATTTTGTTTGAGGGATAGCTTTATAAAGGTAATTTATGGGGTTCCAGAGCTCATCTGCAAATTTACCGTTAATTCTACCTACAAGTTCATCTATTTCTTTTTTTAACAAAATATATTCTTTAATTTTAGTTCTGCTCGGAACAGATATCTGGAGAAAAATGACCTTTTTTCTATATACCGGATATTTTTCAAAAAATCTTTCTATAGAAAGTATTCTTTCCTTGATTCCCTTTGTATAATCAAGTCTTTCAACACTTATTATTAATCTTGTATTATTGTCAATTTTTTTGATATTTTTTAAGAATTTATCTGCACTTTTTCTTTTTGACAGGTTGTTGAATCTCTCAAAGTCAATGCTTATGGGAAAGTTTTTAACATTTATGATTCTTCCGTTATAGGAAATGTTACTTTTTCTTAAATCTACTCTGGCGTTCAATAATTCCTTGCAGCAAACCAGAAAGTTTATCTTGTCCTCTCGTGTCTGAAACCCCAGCAGGTCAGCTCCCAGGAGTCCACTTAAAATCTGTTTGTTCCAGGGCAATACTCTGAATATCTCATGATTGGGAAATGGTATATGAAGGAAAAATAGTATTTTTAATTCTTTATTAGCCTGTTTTAACATTTCGGGCAACATGGTAAGGTGATAGTCATGTATCCAGATAAGAGTGTCTTTCGTGGATTTTTTCAGTATTTTATCACAAAATTTTTTGTTCACCGAAACGTAAGTTTTCCAGTAACATGAATTGAAATGACTCTGAAAGATGAATCCGTGGAATAAGGGCCATATTGATCTGTTTGAAAAACCGTGATAATAGTTTTTGATTTCATTCTTGGTTAAATGAACACATTCCACTGAATAAGCAGTTTTGCCGCATTCGTCTGTAATGCAAACTTTTTTTATTCCGGTGGATTTTCCTGTGGTCTGTCCATCCCAGCCTATCCATAAACCGCCATTTCTGGATAGTATCGGGTCAAGAGCGGTAACCAGTCCGCCGATACCTTTTTTGTATTTAATGTCTCCTCTATTGTCTAATGATAAACTACAGGGGATTCTGTTGGCTGCTATTATAATTTTCTCTGAAATTTCTATCATGTGTATTATTATGTTTTTACTCTTTTTTTATTATTATAAATGATAAAGTTAATATTACAAATTCGTGAAATTAGCGTTTAGAATATTCTGGTTTTAATTTTTGATGTTATAGGGTAGAATATGCAACCTGAATAGTAATTTAATGGTGTAAAAAAGTTATGAAAAGATTTAAATTTTATGATTATACAATGTTGATAAGTCCGACCGGTCAGAAAGCAAGTAATTTAAAGGAGTTTTTAAATATAGTAGAACAATCCCAGGATAAAGTTTTGTTTCACCATCTTTACCAGTCGCATGTGAAGCATGACCAGAAGGTCGGGGAATTCCCAAATGATTTTGCGAACTGGGTGGCTTATGAACTGGGGGATATAGCTCTGGCTGAAAAACTTGCTAATTTTGACCCTTATGATTATAAAACAGTATCAGAAGCAAAAGAAGTATTGGCCGGGATAATAGAGGAACATATGTGGGATCTTCCTACAGTTCCATGGGTCAGGCATGGTTCTGAATTCTATTTTTCAAGTTCTACCTCTATAGTTATCCCTCTGGGGATAGAAGTTTCAACCCTGGAAGATTTCAGAAATGCTTTAAATAATATTCCAAACAGTTCACTTTATTTCCATTTTTATGAAGCCAGGAAAATAAAGAAAGCAAAAGAGCATGATGATTTCTCCGAGTGGATAGAGGATAATTTTGACAGGAAAGAACTGGTAAAAAAAATTAGAGATATTGACTTTTATTTTTTCAGTGTTGAAGAAATGAGAGGAAAATTAATAAACATTTTAGATGAGGAGCTAAAATAACAGGGCCATGACCGCGCTTAAAGATTATAAGGATATTATAGGAAAGAGGAATATAAAGCAAATTGAATTGCTTGCCCGGCTGTCCAGAAATAAAAAAATAGTAATGGTAAATTCTACCAGAGATGGAGGCGGGGTAGCAGAGATTTTGCATAGATTGGTGCCACTGTTAAATGAACTCGGAATCAACTGCAGGTGGGAAGTTATGGCCGGGGATAATGGGTTTTTTAATATAACCAAAAATATTCACAATGCATTGCAGGGTGAAAGGATAAAGTTCTCGGCCGAAGAGTTGGAGCAATATAGAAAAGTAAATGAAGATAATGCAAAGAATCTGAACCTGGATGCTGATATAGTTATCATACATGACCCGCAGCCCCTGCCGCTGATTGATTTTTATCCCCGGAATAAAGCCAGATGGGTGTGGAGATGCCACATTGATATGTCCAGACCCGATTTATATCTCTGGAGGTCTCTAAGAAAATATATAATGGAATATGATGCCAGCATATTTTCAATTGCCAAGTTCTCAAAAAGTCTTCCACATCCACAGTATCTCATTGCTCCTTCTATAGACCCTCTGAGTGATAAAAACAGGGAACTTAGCAGTAAAGAGATAGAAAATGTTCTTAAAAAATACAATATTGTCAGGAATAAACCAATAATTCTCCAGGTTTCAAGGTTTGACAGATTTAAGGACCCGATAGGAGTAATAAAAGCTTTTAGACTGGTTAGAAAAGAATTAAACTGCCAGCTCATACTGGCAGGAGGGACTTCGTGCGATGACCCTGAAGGGGAAGAGGTATTAAAGGAAGTAAGGAAAGAAGCAGGGGGAGACAGAGATATCCATATTTTACAGCTGGAACCAAAGAGTGATATTAAAATAAATGCCCTGCAGAGGATTGCAAATGTAATAATTCAGAAATCTTTGAAGGAAGGTTTTGGTTTAACAGTTACTGAAGCAATGTGGAAAGGGAAACCGGTGGTTGGCGGAGAAGTTGGCGGGATTACCATACAATTGCACAATCACCGAACGGGTTTTCTGGTAAATTCAATTGAAGGAGCGGCATACAGGATAAGATATTTGCTTAACAGGCCGTCTATTTCCTATAAGATAGGAGAGCAGGCAAAGAAGTTTGCATCTCAAAACTTTTTGATTACCAGGCATCTTAAAGATTATTTATCCCTTTTCCATATACTGGAGAACCCGGGTAGAAACATTACATATACAGGCAAAGGTTAAACTAATATATTAAATCCAAATCAGACTTGTGCTCACCAACTTGGCGGACGATAACACAGTAAAAATGGAGAGCTTGAAGTAATTATACAGGTAATAATTATTGTGTTAGGAATTACGATATTTTTATATTTTTATAATTTTTTTTTAAATTATATGTTTATATCATATAATATAAATAGAGTTACAAATATGCAGATGATTTGAGTGCTTTATACAGGATGATTTATGCGGAGGAGCATTATGGCAAATAAAAAAAGAGTAAAAAGCCCGGTAGAGAGTTTTGGTGATATGGTGAAAGAATTCGGGGAAGCTATAAGCAAGATATTTGATGACCCCGAGTTAAAAAATAAAGCAAGAGAATTTGCACAGAGTGCCGAAGAGTCTGCAAAAACTTTTGGAAAAAGGTTCAGGGACGAAGGAGTAAAAGAAAAATTTAAAGATTTTAAGGAAGCAGCAGGTAATTTTGGAGACAGCATGTCTGATTATTTTAGAAACAATAAAGAAAAAAATGATGATTTAAGCCAGAAAGAATATGAGTGGGAAAGAAATTTAAATGAGAAGATGAAAGATTTTGAGAAAAGGACAGAAGAAGCGGGGCAGGAAATCTCCAAAAAAGCAGAAGAAGCAGGCAAAAAAGTGGAAAATTATTTTAACCAGTCAAGAGTCGCAAGGATAACCGGCTATAGTTTTTCCATAGTATGGAGCACTTTGCTGCTTGTATTTTTTATTTTTTATAATTCTTACATAGCATATTATCATTATGATGGGCAATGGCACAGAGTTTCTCTATTGACGGAAGATTTTAATCTCTGGCTCCCCATTGTATCAGTAGCCCTTGTTGCCACAATAGCGGGAAATATTTTAATGATTATTTATGACAGCTCTATTTTGCATCAGATAATTCGTATTATTCTTAATTTATTTGGGATAGCGACCCTTATTTCTCTTCTGACCCTGTTCCCTTTTGATTTTACAGTTTTCCCGGGGAATGTGGTCACAATATTAAATCCTGTTGTTATTGCATTTCTGGTAATAATTATAGTGGGAGTGGGAATAGATACTGTGGTAAGATTAATTAAATTAATTGTTAGTTCAGCAAAGACCGCGTAAAGTAAGTTATATCAAAAAAACTGTTGCCGGAGAAAACAGAATACAGAAAGTCAGGTACCCAGTAAAAAGTTTTTGATTCTGGCAATGATTCTTTTATCTGTTATGATACTGCTGGAGTGCAGCTTATTCAGCCAGTAAATTTCTGGTTTTCCGAGCTCTTCCCATAACTGGGTGGATGATTTTTTATTAAAATAAAGATCAAACCTGGAATTTATCATAAGTACTTTATCGGGTTTAATTTTATGAGCAAAGGCAAGCGGGTCACATAGAAAGCACATCTTAGTAGTTTCTTTCTTTAATTCGGGCAGGCCTTCAAAATCTATTTTTATATTTTCAGGTTTTAATTCTTTCATTTTGTTTAAAAATAACGGGAAGTTTGAATAAATGTTTCTGCATACTTCTCTTCTGATTTTACCCTTATATCTTTTATCTTTATAGATACAGTTTCCTCTGAGAACAAATCTTAGAACCCCTTTCCAGTGAATTTCTTCCCAGTTTCCTCCGCCTATCAGGAAAACGCCCCTGTCTATTCTGCTATCATTTGCCATGGTAATTAATGAAATCATACTTCCAAGGCTTACCCCGCAGATGTAAATATTGTTAAAATTAATTCTTTCCGAGAGAATATCTATCAGTCTTTTTATATCAGCAACACTCTGGTGGAAAAAAAGAAGGGTCTGCAAATCATCAAAATAAATCAGCCTTTCACCACTTTTTTCACCCGGAGGGGTTCTATTTAAATGAAATGGAAGATTTATAAATGCACATGATAAATTACTGGAATTCATTTTATCTATAAAGTGATAATATTTTTTTAATTTATTTTTACTGGTAGAGAATCCGTGCACAACTATTAGCAGGTTATTATTTCCGTCATCGCGATTATTTTTGCTTAAACTGTGGTTATTTTTTTTGATTTTATTTTTATTCAGGAATAATCGGGCATTTGCTTTATCATTTAATTCTAATCCTGTTTGATAGGACGAATCATAGGTTAATTGATACTCTTTTATATAATTATTTTCACCTGTTTCTTCAAGTCTGTAATTAAAATTTTCATCTTTATTGCGGTACAGGTACATTTGCTGATCCTATATTTATTAATGATTTTATTCCTCTAATGCTGTGCACCTAAAGTCTACATATCTAAAATTATACCGGATTCTTTATCAGGTTTAACCTTTAAATATTAACAGGATTTTTTTTTATTTAAAATGTATTAAAAATATTCTTTATAATATGTATAATATAAAAAGAATATTAAGCAAAATTATATTTGAACTCGGGAGGGTTTATGAGTAATAACAATAGGTCAGGAACAATAACAGGTGCTTTTATCGGTTTTGCGCTCGGGTTTGTTGCGGGAGCAGTTACAGCGCTATTATTAACTACTAAAACCGGTGAGGAGTTACGCAGCGATATAAGAAAAGTAGCAAAGGAAGCACTGGATAAAGTTGAAGAGCAGGCAGGCAGGATAAAGAATATAACAAAAACCAGGTATAATGAGATAGTAAATAATGTAGTTTCAAATTATAAAAAGTTAAAAGACCTTACGGAAAAGGAAATAGAATTCATAAAAAAAGTTATAGATGAACAGAAAAATGTGGCAAAATAAGTAAAGCGATATTTTAAAATAACCATTCATTTAAGTTGCTACTTAAAATTTCTAAGCCTGCAAGAGAGTGCTTTTACCGGTTGTAGCACTATAAGGCCGCTAATAAGAAACATATTATAGATTTTCTAGGGCTTAAACCTGTTATCTAAAAAAGTTATGAATTTGCTAAAAAAGTCAGTGGTTGTTAAAAAAACATTGAATAATTTTGCCTGGTTACAGGATGCTTCTAGAAATATGATAATGGATATTTTCTTAAAATAAAAGGTGATCAGAGATTATTTCTCATATATATAATAAAATCTTAAAAAAGATGGCGATAAAATTCACAGGATTAACACTCCGGTAATTGTTGCAAATAAACAGGTGGGGTAATATTATTATAATTGAGTAATAATTTTAAACAATAATTAAGAAGGCGAAAAGCCAGATGAAAGTTTCCAATATAAGCTGGAAGTTAGGCGGGGAAGCAGGTTCTGGAATATTAACTGCCGGTTTAATCTTTTCAAAAATATTTGCCAGGAAAGGTTACTTCGTTATTGATAATAATGAGTATCCATCTCTGATAAGAGGCGGGCATAATACATATACTGTAAGAATAAGTTCCAGTGAAATATTTTCTATTAACAAAAGTATTAATATTCTGGTTGCATTAAATAAAGAAACTGTAGAGCTTCATCAGGATGAAGTGACATATGGGGGATATATTGTTTACGACGATAAAGTTCTTGATATTGGTGATTTTAATAAAGCTAGAAGAGATATTAATTATATAATGGTGCCATTTTATAAGATTGTTTCAGAGTTAGGAGCTCCTGGAGTTATGGTGAACAGTATTTCACTGGGAGCTTCTGTAGCTCTTTTAAACTATGACCTTGAGATGCTAAAGAATGTAGTTAAAGATATTTTCAGCAAAGAAGACCCCGGTGTCACAAATTTGAATATTAAGTTATCCGAGCTTGGTTATAAATATATACGGGAGAAATTGAAATTAAAAGCTTACGAGTTAGAGATAGTCAAACCTGCGGGCAAGATTCTTGTGAATGGTAATGATGCAGTATTTTTAGGAGCTGTAAGGTCTGGATGTAAATTTTACGCAGCTTATCCAACCACTCCTTCTTCTTCAATATTAAATTCATTTGCTTCAGTAGAAGAAAATTATAATATCATAACCAAGCAGGCCGAAGATGATATAGCAGTAATTAATATGGTACTCGGGGCTTCTTTTGCCGGGGTCAGAGCAATGGCTGCTACTTCCGGGAGCGGCCTCTCTCTCATGAGTGAAGGAATAGGGAGTGCAGCTATGACCGAAACTCCAATTGTTATTGTATCATGTCAGAGGCCTGGCCCGGCTACAGGGCTTCCTACCTGGACCGAACAGGGCGATTTATTGTTTGCAACTCACGCATCACAGGGAGAATTTCTGAGGGTGATACTGGCGCCCGGAGACCCCGGGGAGTGTTTTTATCTTACCGGAAAAGCTTTTAATCTTGCTGATAAATATCAGATACCGGTTATTTTAATGCTGGACAAATACCTATCGGAAAGCCATTTTTCCTATGATAAGTTTGAATTTAAAAACATAACCGTAAATAGAGGGAAGTTAATTACGGGAAATAAGAATATAGATGATAAATATGAACGTTATGCTGACACCGATGATGGTGTTTCTCCCAGGGCAATTCCCGGTGTGGAAGATGGAATTTTTATTGCCAATAGCGAGGAGCATGACCGGTATGGATATACGGATGAGAGTTCATACAACAGAAAAACTATGGTAGATAAGAGATTCAGGAAAATTGAAAAATTAATTGAGGAGATTCCGCCACCAAGAATATACGGGCCTACAGATGCTGAAATTACAATCTGGAGCTGGGGTTCATGCAAGGGCCCTATTCTTGAGGCTATGAATATATTGAATCAGAAAGAAAAAAAGGTTAATTTTATTCACTTTACTTATTTATACCCGTTTGATGGAGAGGTTATTGAAAGAATTTTAAGTGAAACCAATAAAAATATTGTAGTGGAGAATAATAAAACTTCACAGCTGGCGAAAATTATAACCATGAATACCGGATATAAAATCAAGAATAAAATCCTGAAATACAGCGGAAGACAATTTTTACCTGAAGAGATTATAAGTGGTATTGAAAAAATAGAATAAAAGTTAAGAAGATTATTTTGAAGAAATCTGGTGAAAAGAAAATGGCTAAAGGTAAATCAAAGAGGAAAAGATATAATTTAGACCTCTCTGATTTTAACACAGAAAGAAGGCCAACCTGGTGTCCCGGTTGCGGGGATTACAGTGTATGGAATTCACTGAAAAAATCTTTTGTTAGCCTGAATTTGAGACCACATGAAATTTTGATGGTGCACGGCATTGGGTGTTCGGGGAATGGTACAAATTTTATAAGAACATACGCGTTCCATTCACTACATGGAAGAACTCTTCCCGTAGCCACGGGAGCAAAACTTGCCAACCATAAATTAACAGTAATAGCGGTGGGAGGGGATGGCGATGGATTGAGTATTGGTAGTAATCATTTGGTGCACACCTGCAGGAGGAATATTAATCTGACCTATCTTTTATGTGACAATAAAATTTTTGGTCTTACAAATGGTCAGGCTGCTCCTACCAGTGACAGGGGATTAAGGACCAGGTCAGAACCTTCGGGCGTGCTGGAAATACCTCTAAATCCTGTATTGCTTGCCCTGGTATCCGGAGCGACTTTTGTTGCAAGAGGTTTCTCCGGGGATGTGAAGCATTTATCAGAGATAATAAAAAAGGCTATAAAACACAGGGGATTTTCTTTTGTAGATATTCTTCAACCATGTATAACGCTTGACAGAAGTAATACTTATAAATTTTACAGGGGAAAAATATACAGGATTGACGAGCTTAAAAATTATGATAGAAAGGATCTGGACAGGGCAATTAAAACATCTATGGGGGAGGATAAAATACCGATAGGAATTTTCTACCAGGTAGAGAAACCGCTGTATGAGGACGAGCTGAAGCAAATAGAAAGAAAACCACTGGTTGACCATATTATAACTGATATAGATATCAATAGATTATTGAACAGGTATTATTAAATATAGCCGGTAATATTACTACAGAAAATTTTATAACCTATTGTCTGATAATTAGTAAGTGAATAAGAGCCCTGTTATAAAATATAAAGAATTTAAAATAGTAGCCATATATGGCAGCCCACGGAAAAGTGGGAATAGCAGCATATTGCTGGACAGGTTTCTTGATGGTGTAGCAGAAGCCGCCGGTTTAGCTGACAGGCAATTAGATATTAAAAAAATCATAACAGCAGATTTAAATATATCTCCCTGCAAAGAATGCCGTGAATGCTCTAAAACAGGGGAATGCATTATAGAAGATGCAATGCAGCAGGTATTTGATGATTTGATTGAAGCTGATTTTCTGGCTGTAGCATCTCCTGTGTTTTTTACTACGGTGCCGGGATGTTTAAAGGCATTAATTGATAGATGCCAGAGATTCTGGTCGCTAAAGTATGAACATAAAAAAATGGTAGTTAACAAAGACAGGGGAGGTATTTTTATAAGTACTGCCGGTTCAGCTTCGGAAGATATTTTTAATTGTCCAAGAAAAGTAATCCGTTCTTTTTTTGATGTTTTATATGTTGATTATATAAGAGATTTTTTATTTAATGGCGTGGATGATGCCGGTGATATATTGAGAGATAGAGAAGCAATGAAAAGTTTATATTTTTTTGGAAGAGAAAAAGTTTTATTTTAATTAAATTTTTATTTTGATTTGTGCTAAAATCTTAAATATTTATTATATTGAAAATAGAAATTTTATTTAAGGAGGATATTTGCACGTGGACCCGGTTGCTTTTAGTATTTCAGGATTTGAAATAAGATGGTATGGTATAATAACTGCCCTGTCTCTCATAGCAGGTTTTACAGTTGCATATTTTTTGGCCGGGTACAGAGGTGAGAAAAAGGATGAAATTCTTAATTTTGCACCCTTTGCCGTAGTATTTTCAATTATTGGTGCAAGGCTTCTTCATGTTTTAGTAAACTGGTCTTATTATGCCCAGCATCCTGTATATGTTTTTGCCCTGAGGAGAGGCGGCCAGGCTATTCAGGGAGCCATACTGGGTGGCGTTCTGACTCTTATAGTATTTTGCAGGATAAGGAAACTTGATTTCTGGTTATGGGCCGATATAGGTTCTACGGGATTAATGCTGGGTCAGGCAATAGGCAGGTGGGGTAATTTTTTTAATCAGGAAGCTTTCGGGAAACCAACCAGTCTTCCATGGGCGATTTATATAGAATCTGCAAATAGGCCTAATGATTATTTAAGTTTTGAATATTTTCATCCCACATTTTTTTATGAATCCCTGGCAAACTTTTTACTATTTATAGTGCTTATGTTTATGCACAGTTATTACAGGAAAAGGCCCGGTAAACTTCCCAGTGGATTAATACTGTCAATGTATCTCGGGATATACTCCATTTATAGAACGATCATAGAGTATTATCGTATTGACAGTACTTCCTTTAGCACGCCTTTTGGTGAAATCAAGGTGGTATATATTATTAATTTAATTACTATAATAGCTGCAATGCTGATAGCAGATTATGTAACCAGGAAATTTAATGAAAGAAAACAGCTGGAGGAGAATACCGAAAAATAGTTCCGGTATAATGATACCGGATATTTTTTGACAGCAGCTCCTGCTGATAATATTCAAATAGTTATTATTTTATTTTTATTGTTCAGACTATCTCTGATTACCTTTTACTGTATATGCAGCCACAGTAATTTTGTCTGTAAAGATTCAGGTTTTTGCTTAGCTGCACAGTTTTTTTAAATCCATCCTTTTTCTTAAAATCAGCCTGATAAAAATTAATTTTTTTTAGTGCCCCTATCTCCAGGCCGATGGAATTTATGACCTTCTGATTTTTATGGGGGCTTACGGTAAGAGTGGTACCAAAGAAATCAAATCCAAGCTTTTTTGCTGTTTTTGCGGCATTTTCCAGACGCATTTTAAAACATACAGTGCATCTATTACCGCCTTCAGGTTCATCTTTTAAGTTTTTTGTTAGCCGGAACCATTTTTTAATTTCATATTCTCCGGTTATAAGAGGGACAGAATAGGTTTTTGAAACAGTTATTACCCCTTCAAGCCTTTTAAAATATTCTTTTACCGGGTGTATATTGGGGTTGTAGAAGAAAAAGGTTACATTAAAATCTTTTCTTAAAAGAAGATAAGGGTGGAGAGAGCAGGTACCACAGCAAACGTGGAGAAGTATTCCGGGCTTTGAATTCAGGTTTTCTGACATTTTATCTAAATAGTAATTTTATTTTGCCAATTTTATATTCTTTAGGTATATTAATAAAAACATTTAAAAGTATCAAAGGTCTTTTTTTAATGAATTATGATTTTTTAAAAATTGAAAAGCCTGAAAAAATTGAAGAAATTTACTCTTATATAAAAAGAGGCTTTAAGGTGCCTCCCTCAGTCGAAAAAACAGTAAACCATATATTGAAGGAAGTAAAAGCAAAGGGGGATGTAGCTTTATTAAAACTGTGCGGGAAGTTTGATAATTTCAGAGCTAAAAGTATTGATGAGTTCAGGGTAAAAGAGCAAGAAATTAAGTCCGCAGAAATAACAGTGAAAAAAAGCTTGCCCCGGCTGGTTGAAGCCCTGGAAGTGAGTTACGAAAATATTAAGGAATACCACACCGCTCAGATGGATAGGATAGCGGGTTCCTGGGTTATAAGGCCCGGTAAAGACAAAAAAATCGGGCAAATAATGATGCCGCTTGAAAGAGTGGGGATATACATACCGGGGGGAAGATACATATATCCATCCTCAGTACTTATGACTGTAATCCCGGCACTGATAGCCGGAGTAAAAGAAATTGTTATTTGCACCCCGCCGCGGCCAGACGGTAGTCTGGATAAAATTCTTTTGTATCTGTGCAGTAAATTCGGTATTAAGGAAATTTATAAGATAGGCGGCGCGCAGGCAATAGGGGCTCTTGCTTATGGCACCCGGAGTATAAGAAGGGTAGATAAAATTGTTGGTCCGGGAAATATTTATGTTGCTGCTGCAAAAAAAATGGTTTTTGGTGATGTGGGTATTGACAGCCTGGCAGGTCCGAGTGAAATAACTGTAATAGCAGATGATTCTTCAGATAGCGATTTAATTGCAGCTGACCTGATTTCACAGGCCGAGCATGACCCTGACTCCAGGAGTATACTTCTAACAAGCAGTATAAAGACTGCTGAAAAGACAATTGAGAATATTTACAGACACCTGTATTTGCTTGAAAGTAAACCGGAAAGTAAAGCTAATGCCGGTGTTATTCTGAAGTCGCTTAAGAGTAATTGTAAAATTATTTATCACAGCGAAGGAGACTGGCTGGTAAAGTTTTGCAATATAATAGCCCCCGAGCACCTCGAGATAATGACAAAAAATACCAGAAGGATTTTAGGGAAAATAAAAAATGCAGGCTCTATATTTATCGGGGAATACTCGCCTGTGGCAGTTGGCGATTATATAGGTGGAACCAACCATGTAATTCCTACAAACGGTAGTGCAAGGTTTTCTTCGCCACTGGGTGTTGAAGATTTTTTAAAGAGAAGCAGTGTAACCATTTATGGAAAAAATGCTTTAAAGAAAGAAATGAAATTTATTGAAACATTATCGGAATTTGAGAAATTATTTGCCCACAGCTATTCTGTGAAGGTTAGATTTAAAGATAAGGAACAAAAATTATGAGTATTAAGATTAGGCAATGGATTCAAAATATGCCGGAATACATTCCCGGCAGGACAATAGAAGAGATAAAGAAAGAATATAATTTAAAGGTAGTTTATAAATTGGCCTCTAATGAAAGTTTGTTTGGTCCTGACCCCGGCGTCATTAAGGAAATTGGTAGAAATTTAGGTAATATAAAGTATTATCCGGATGGAAATTGTATTGAAATAAGGGAGAAGCTGGGTGAGAGACTTAATATAAATATTAATTCAATAATTATAGGAAATGGAACGGACCAGATAATAGAGATGATATGTGATAGTTTTATTGAGGCAGGAGATAATATCATAATTTCAGACCCTACTTTTTTAATTTATGAAAAATCGGCTCTGAAGTGTAACGGAGAAGTGTTAAAGGTTCCGTTAAAACGATCTCATCAGGATGTGGAAAGGCTGGTAGGCTGCATAGATGATAAAACAAAAGTATTGTTTCTTACAAATCCCCATAATCCAACCGGTAGTATTATTAATTCTGCTGAGTTTGATTATATGATGGAAAATATTAATAAAAATATTCTGGTAATTGTGGATGAAGCTTATGTGGACTATATGGATGAAGAAGATAGAATTGATACTGTAAATTATATTTCTGAATATGATAATCTTGTAATATTGAGAACTTTTTCCAAAATTTACGGCCTTGCGGGACTGAGAATTGGTTATGGAATATCTGATGGCGCGATTATTTCTGCTTTAAATAAAGTCAGGCTGCCTTTCAATGTAAATTTTATTGCCCAGAGAGCTGCTATTAAAGCACTGGAGAATGAATCTTATACAGATAAAATCAGGGGCAGGATTAAAGAAGAAAAAAGTAGATTCTATAAAGTTTTAAATGAAAATAGAATAGGTTATATAAAATCATATGCAAATTTTATATTAATTGAAACCGGTAAGGAAAGCGGCCTGATAATAGAAAAGCTCCTGAGAGGTGGATTTATAGTAAGGCCGGGTAAAAATTTAGGGTTACCGGAGCACATAAGAGTAACTATGGGTTTGCCGGATATAAATAAAATGTTTTTAAAAAAATTTGTGGAAATATTTAAAGATATTTACAGTAAGTGAAAATTTTAACCCTGTAAAGCTTTTATTTGATTTTGGGCTTAAATGTTTTAAGTGGAAAGTATTTTTTTTTTATTTTATAATCAATTATCAATTATAAATTGGTTAAAAGGAGAAAAAATGGCAAAGGTTGTTCTAAAAAATCTAACTAAGAAGTTTGAAGATGTGGTGGCAGTGAACAAATTGAATAACGAAATTGAAGACCAGGGTTTCACGGTACTTGTTGGACCTTCGGGTTGTGGTAAAACTACAACACTGCGTATGATAGCAGGCCTGGAAGACGTGACAGAAGGTGAAATCTATATTGGAGACAGGCTGGTGAATGGTGTGCCTCCCAAGGACAGGGACATAGCCATGGTTTTTCAGAATTATGCATTATATCCCCATATGAATGTCTACGACAATATGGCTTTTGGGTTAAAACTAAGAAGAGTCCCGAAACCCGAGATTGAAAAAAGAGTTTTGGGAGCGGCTAAGATATTAAAAATTGAGGACCTCCTTAAAAGAAAACCCAAACAGCTTTCAGGCGGCCAGAGACAGAGAGTTGCTCTTGGCAGGGCAATTGTAAGAGACCCAAAGGTATTTTTGATGGATGAGCCTTTATCAAACCTTGATGCCAAGCTAAGGGTACAGATGAGAACAGAAATTGCGAAGCTCCACAGGCGGCTGAAAGCTACAATAATTTACGTAACACATGACCAGACAGAAGCAATGACTATGGGCGATAAGATAATTATATTAAAAGATGGGCTGGTCCAGCAAACGGGTACCCCACAGGAAGTGTACGATCATCCCAACAATATGTTTGTGGCAGGATTTATAGGAAGTCCTGCAATGAATTTTTTAGATGTTACTGTTACAGACAACATGACTTTTAAGAGTAAAGTTTTTGAACTGGGAACTACTAATAGGGTTAAGAAAGTAATTGAAGATAATAACCTGGTGGGAAAAGAAGTAGTGATGGGAATCAGACCGGAAGAACTGGAAGATAGTAATTTTGTTCAGGATACTACCAGCGAGAATACAATTACTGCAGATATTGAGGTCAGGGAACCCATGGGAGCCGAGATTTACCTGTATCTTGATATTGATGGGGTACTGATTACAGCCAGGGTAAATCCCCGTTCCGAATATAAGAGTGGTGGTAAAGCTATACTACATGTGGATACTGATATGATACATTTGTTTGATAAAAAGACAGAAAAAGCTTTTATATAATTTATGGAAATTGTTTATACCGGAATTATTTAAAAAAATTAATTTCTGGGTGATTATTTAAAAAATAAAGCCAGTATTGAATTGGCTGGTATTGGATTGTTCCATTTTTAAATTGCTTCAAACATAATTTAGATGCTTGACTAGAAGAAAAAATCTGGTGTAAAATGGTAGTCAAATATTAAACGCGTGTTTATAAATTTGTAAATTTATATGTATAGTAAAGAAATAGCAAAATTAGCCGGAGTTTCAAGAAGTACTGTTTCTCGAGTTATTAATAACTATACTAATGTAACGCCTGAAAC
Source organism: uncultured Actinomycetota bacterium (assembly GCA_964601205.1). Lineage (GTDB taxonomy): Bacteria > Actinomycetota > Humimicrobiia > Humimicrobiales > Humimicrobiaceae > JAQVEM01. The sequence continues at coordinate 26,471 of CAZRML010000017.1, forward strand.
AAAAGAAAAAGTAGAAAAAGTTATTAAAAAATATGGTTATGTGCCGCATGCTTCAGCCCAGGCACTTGCCGGGAAAATCAGTAAGATTATAGGTATTTTTATAACCAATATAAGGGTTGGGGATGAAGATTTAAGGGTTTTTCGTAATGTGTATGTTTCTCCTTTTGAAGCTGCGATAATAGATCATGCAAATAAACTGGGATATAATGTTCTGATCTTAATAATAAATGGTAATAATGATTTTAAGAAAGTAAAGGATCTCTTTAATAGTAAGATATTATCCGGAGGAATCTTTTTAGGGGCCAATAATAATTCAAAAGAAATTTTCGAGCTTATAGAGTCAGGTTATAAAATAGCCATAATAGACCAGGAGAAAGTCAAAAGTAAGCAAATAAAAAATTATATTATTGTTAACTCTGATAATTATAATGGTGCATATAAAGCTACAAAACATTTGATAGATTACGGTCACAGGAGAATAGCACATATATGTGGAGATATGAATAAATATTCAGGTATTGAACGTCTTGAAGGATATATGAAGGCGATGGATGAAGTAAAGCTTGAGATTAAAAAAGAATATGTGGTTCACGGTGACTTTACTGAGGATGGTGGATTTAATTGTGCATATGAACTTTTAGGAAACGGGAATAAAAGTAGAATAACAGCTATTTTTTCATCTAATGATACAATGGCTATGGGAGCAATGAAAGCTATAAGAAAAATGAGTATTAAGATTCCCGGGGATATTTCTATTGTTGGTTTTGATGATATCAAAGTTGCGAGTTATATGTCACCTGCTCTTACAACTGTTAGAAGCCCAATTCTTGAGATGGCATCTGCTGTAACAGGTAATTTAATTAATTTTATTGAGAATGGTGTAAGTTCAATTAATTACTACACTATTCCTGCAGAATTAATTATCAGGGAATCTACCAGAAAAATAAGTAGCAGGATTTAATAGATATAATCTTTTAATTTGATAGAAAGATTAATCTGATAGGATTAAAGAAATCATGGTTAAAGCTAAAGGAAGAAAATAAATGCAAAAAAATAAACACGCGTTCAAATATTTTATAATGAATTTTAAATTAAAGGGAGCAAAAAAATATATAAAAAAAGTACTAATATTACCGGTGATAAATCACAGATAGTTATGAGAAAACTGATGGGTTATTAACCTTAAATAAAGGAAACCAATAATGAATAAATATGGTTTTTTTGATGATGATAAAAAGGAATATTTCATAAACAGACCCGATACCCCTTCGCCCTGGATAAATTATATCGGCTGTGAGAAATATTTTGGAATTATTTCCAACACAGCAGGTGGTTATAGTTTTTATCGTGATGCAAGGCTGAGGCGTATAACACGCTATAGATATAATAATGTCCCGATGGATACAGGAGGTAGATATATTTATATAAAAGATGGTGGTGTAATCTGGAATCCCGGGTGGAAGCCAACCAATACAGTTCTGGATGAATATTACTGCAGGCACGGTCTTGGTTATACTATAATAAGTGGTCAAAAAAATGGACTGAAAGCAGAAGTTACATATTTTGTGCCTCTGGGAGAGAATATGGAGATATGGGATGTTTGTCTTAAAAATAATACAAATATGGATAAAAAAATAACTATTTTTTCGTTTATAGAGTTCTGTTTATGGGATGCCATGGATGATATGAATAACTTTCAGCGTAATCTAAACATTGGTGAGGTAGAGGTAGAAGATGAGACCATTTTCCATAAAACGGAATACAGGGAGAGAAGAAATCATTATGCATATTTTATGTGCAGTCATAAAATAAACGGCTTTGATACCAGCCGTGATGCTTTTATAGGCAGATATAATGAATTTGGCAATCCAGTTGCCGTTATTGAAGGTAAATGCACCAATTCAATTGCCAGCGGATGGTACCCCGTTGGCGCTCATCAAATTAATATGGTTTTAAAGCCGGGAGAAAATAAAAATCTGAATTTCATTCTGGGTTATATAGAGAACAGAGAGGATGAAAAGTTTTCTGCTCCGGGTGTTATAAATAAAGAATTATTTTATGCCAGGGTGGAGAATTATAAAAAGCCTGAATTTATAAAAAAGGCTTTAGACGGGCTAAAGGAATACTGGAATGAGCTACTTGGAAAATACAGAGTAGAAGTGGAAAATGAGCATGTCAGGCGAATGGTAAATATATGGAACCAGTACCAGTGCATGGTAACTTTTAATCTATCCCGTTCCGCATCTTTTTATGAATCAGGTATTGGCCGTGGAATGGGATACCGTGATTCAAATCAGGACTTACTTGGTTTTGTCCATATGGTTCCGGAAAGGTCACGTCAGAGAATTCTGGATATTTCGGGGGTTCAGTTATCCGATGGAAGCTGTTATCATCAGTACCAGCCACTTACTAAAAAAGGAAATAAGGATATAGGAGCGGGATTTAATGATGACCCGTTGTGGCTTATAGTTTCTACATGTGCGTATATCAAGGAAACAGCAGATTATTCAATTCTTAATGAAATAACAGGATATTCAGATGCTCCCGGCAGCAGGGCCACTCTTATTGACCATCTATTTCTTTCCATAGATTATACTTTAAAAAATCTTGGTCCGCATAATCTCCCTCTCATAGGGCATGCTGACTGGAATGATTGCCTGAACCTGAACTGTTTCTCAAAAAAACCCGGAGAAAGTTTCCAGACCTATGGTGACAGGAAGGGCGGAGTTGCGGAATCCATAATGATAGCAGGTCTTTTTCTTTATGCTTGCAGTGAATTAATTAAGCTGCTCGGGCATGTTAACCTAAACCAGAAAATTGGTGAGCTTAAGAAAAATTATGAATTAATAAAGAAAGCAATAGAACAGTATGGCTGGGATGGGCAATGGTTTCTTAGAGCTTACGACTATTATGGGAATAAAGTTGGCTCTAAAGAAAACAGGGAAGGAAAAATATTTGTTGAATCGCAGGGATGGTGCATTATGGGCGGTGTGGGTGTAGAAAATACAATGGCAAGAAAAGCCCTGGACAGTGTAGAAAAATATCTTGCAACTCCTGATGGAATAATCTTAAATTATCCTCCATACTCGAAATATTATCTTAATTTAGGTGAAATATCTTCTTATCCGCCCGGATATAAGGAAAATGGAGGAATATTCTGTCATAATAATCCCTGGATATCCATATCCGAGGCTATGCTTGGCAATGGAGATAGGGCCTTTGGTTATTACCTGCGTATTTGCCCCAGTACCAGAGAAAAGAATATAGATACATACTGCTGTGAACCATATTGTTATGCGCAGGTGATCGCCGGCCCCGATGCAGCCGTACCCGGTGAAGCAAAAAACTCCTGGCTTACCGGTACAGCTGCCTGGAGTTTCGTAAATATATCCCAGGCAATTCTGGGGATAAAACCTGACTATGATGGTTTATTAATAGACCCGTGTATCCCGGCAGGCTGGAAAGAGTATAAAGTATTTCGTTTGTTCAGGGGAGTGAGATATAATATTACAGTTAAGAATAAAGATGGAGTTAGCAAAGGAGTAAAAAGTTTAATTATAAACGGGAAGCTATTAAAAGGTAATCTTGTTCCTTTTGACCGGAAGGACAGGAAAGTAGAGGTTAATGTGGTCCTGGGGAATTAAAGGTTAATTTGTACTATCTAAGCTTGGTGTTTACAGTTTAACTTCCTCCAAGCATAAAATATTAAATATTATTTTATGGTGATAATTGAAAAAAGTCACCTAATT
>CAZRML010000018.1:0-7667 GCA_964601205.1 uncultured Actinomycetota bacterium
GTGGCCGGCTGGTCTATTGTCCCCAGTGATTTTCTATCCATGTTTAAATTTACTCCTACGCCAATAACTACTCCCTGCAAAAAATAACCCTGTATAACATTTTCTATTAATATTCCAGCAATTTTTTTCTCATCAGCAATTATATCATTGGGCCACTTAATTTTTGTCTCAATTGAATATTTTTCTTTAAAAACCCTGGCTAAAACAACTGCCGTATAATGAGTAAGAGCATTCAGGGTATATTCTTTTTCCAGCTTGTACTGAGGTTTTAGAACCAGAGATGCAAAAAGATTATCTTTCTTTGAAACCCAGTTCCTTGCATTTCTACCCCTGCCTTTTGTCTGGACACGGGCAATAACTACTGTTTTATCTTCTATTTTATCAATATTTTCAAGGGCATACTCATTAGTGGATTCTATAATTACACTATATCACTATGGCGTTTCGTATGATAATACGGAAATTTACAATATTTATAAGGACTTTATTTATAATCATAATTCTCCTTTATCATATCAGGTTATAAAAAGATTCCAGAAGACGCAGCACATGCATTTGTTGGGTATGGATACTCTTGGAGCTATTATAAAGTAAGAGATAAATGGACGTGGGGTGGGCGATCAGATGGTGGCACTAAATTTCTTTGTAATAAGGAAACATATTATTATAGGGTCATTACCATTTATATGCCTTACATCGGATGGGCTGTATTTAATTTAAGTCTAGGAAATAACAACACTAATGTAAAAAGATTAGAAACTTTTTTGTATGATTTATGGTATAACCCAGGAACGATAGATTATTATTTTTCTTCCTCAACTACAGAAGCTGTCGAAGCATTTCAAAGTGATTTTGGATTAGTTGCCGATGGTATTGTTGGACCAAATACTTATAATAAATTAATAGAAGCACATAGGTTCTATTTAACGCCTAGGATCTTAATGAATGGTAAAAAAGGAGATGATGTTGCGGAATTACAGGCAAGGTTAACTAGTTTTGGATATTCTGCGGTTGCAGATGGTTTATTTGGGCCAAATGCTGAGAGCGCAGTAAAAAGTTTTCAAGGTGATAATGGCTTAACTGTGGATGGAATTGTTGGGAACCAAACTTATATAGCATTAACGCAGTAAAAGTATTTAAAGCAAGTTAACTTTACTTGTATAATGAAGATAGAAGTTTTATCATTATTATCATTAAAGAGATGACATAAGTTGTATAACAAAACAGCCAGAATCTTATCTTTCTTCTTATTGGCAGCATTACTTTTTTTGTATGGATGTGATAATTCTGTACAAGAAAATCCAAAAGAAAATAATCAAAATATGGAGAGTAAGTATTATGCAGGTTCAACTACCAATGCTGAGGCGAAGGTGGTAGTAGAAGGTAGTAGATATTACATTGAATACAGTTACAAAAACAATAGTAATGAAACTATTGAATACACCATGTTTGATTTCTACTCTTTTTATTATCCGGAATGGCAGTTATTTCCACTGGCAGTAAGGGTAATTGATAGTAAAAATAGAATTATTTCTTATTTTGTCATGCTGGGTGATGATGATAAAAAACGAATACCTGAAGTAGAAAATAAAACAGAAGAATCACCATCAAGCTCTCCTGAGTGGGGATGGGGGAGAATATATAATGAAATAAAACAGGGGCAGGAAATTAACGTTAACGGGATAATCGAGCCTTCCGGACGGAGATATGAAGACGATCCCTTTGCCAATATTAAAGATTTACCTTCAGGTAATTATAAAATGGAAGTTTACCTATATATTCATGATTTTTATTATGAGTATAATATAGATCTTGATAAAGAGATACCTTCAGGACTACCACATAAAGAACATCCTTATGGATATCATTATGAAACGCCAGATATTTTGAATTCTACAGTAATAATTGATTTTATGGTAGATCCGTAAGTGGGTAAAAGTTTATTCAATAAGGGTTTTAATATCTAATAGGGATAATAGATCATAATTATCACTTTTCCAGTTACAGGATGTTCAAACCAGGTCTACTAAGAATATGTTTTCAACTGTTGACAGTAAAGGTATACCTAACAGTATTTTCGCCAGGTGTGTTTCAAAATATAATGACGGGGCAGTTGTTGTTGCCGATAATTATTTTGATAAAACGAAAAAAAATATTCTTTCCGGAAGCACCGGCTCTTGAGATTGAAGAAATATATTCGGGCTCAAAGAAGATTCTCTGATAATCCGCGGATTGTTATCAATAGACATATAAGAATTTAGAATAAAATAAGATGCTATCACCTGTATGGTACAGGAATGGATGTTATGCCCCATATTCCAGGACCGGTATGGCCGCTGATAATAGTTGTTATTTCGGTTAAAATTAATTCATCAATTTTTATTTCGGGGTCACTTTTAATCAATTCTTTAAGCTCCAGTGCTGGCTCTATATCCGAACCATAAAAAATCCCAATTTTTTTGTTATACCCGGGCAATGAATGTTTCTTTATCTGCCTATAAAGCTCCAGTATCGCTTTCTTCTTATTTCTGGCAAATTTTTTTAATTTTACAATTCCATTGTCTAAAGCCAGAATTGGTTTGAGGATAATTGATTTTGACAGGAATTTTTTTAAAACAGGAGCTCTTCCTCCCATAAATAGATAATGGAAATTTTCAAAGGTAGCCAGTAATTTATTATTCTTTATCATAAAATCAATCAGGTAATCAATTTTTTCCCGGCTTTCATTTCTCTCAATGGCTCTGGCAACTTCCAGGGCAATAAAACCCAGACTTATTGCAGCAGTAGTGGAATCAATAACTTTTATTTTTGTTCCGGGGAAAAGTTTTGCAGCCTGGCAGGCGGAATTAAAAGTTGAAGAAAGCCTTGAGCTAATATGAATGGAATAAATTAATTTTTTTTTACCGGTTTCTATTAAATTTTTATAAATTTTTTCAAAATCACCTATAGAAGGTCCGGAAGTCTTTATTTTTACACCCGATTGGAGTTTTTCAAAAATCTGTTTGTTAGTTATCTCTTTTCCTTCAAGGTATAGATTGCTACCGTAACCCACATACAGTGGTATTACTTCTATTTTATGCCTGAAAGATAATTCAGGAGGTATATCTGAAGTAGTATCTGTTACTACAGCAATACTTTCCATTAACCCTCCAAAATTAATAATAATGAATTTCATTATATATTATTCAAATTAAAATTTTAAATATTCTTTATAATTACTCTAAAGTAAATATTAAAGGTAATTTTATTAAAGAAATTGACCCTACCTTTATTTTGACTTATAGGAAACATTATAATCTGGTTAAACCAGGTCAGGGTTTTAAAAAATAATAGAGTAGCTTAAAATAATAAAATATCAAATGTAATGGCAGGACAAAGAAGACTTAATATTAGAATAGAGAATCCGGGCAGGCTTTATGAGCAGAAAGTTAATTAACATAATACTGGTTATTATAATAATTCTGGCGTTTATAGCTGTGGTTGTAATGCAAAAGATAGAAATAAACAGCATAACAACCGAAGAGATATCAAAATATATGCCCGGATCAGTTATTTATGCCGTCATGCTTCTTATGGGGTTATACTGCCTTAAGGCAGTTGCTTTTATTATTCCCATGGCCCTGTTATATATAAGTGCAGGTGTAATCTTGCCACCTTTCTGGGCAATAATACTTACTTTTATCTGCCTTGCAGCAGAGATGACCATTGGTTTTTATATGGGCAGGCATATGGGCCACAGCCAGGTTATGGAAAAAGTAGCCGGAAATAAAAAAGTAAGTAAATTAACCGGATATGTAGAGAATAACAGTTTTTTTAGTTGTTTTGTGGCAAGGTTTGTTCCGGGCTTTCCAACTGATCTTGTAAGCATGTTGCTGGGTACTACCAATATAAAATTTTCAATTTTTGTCTGGTTCTATACTGGGACTGATGCCGATTATGATACCCATGGTATTAATGGGCAATTCAATAACAAGTCCCTGGTCCAGAGAATTTTTGATACCCTCTGCCATAATTACCGTATTATCTCTTTCGTCAATGGCGGTATATAGAAGATGGATTAGGAAGAGGAAATTGCAGAATGTAAAAGAATGATGGTACATATAGTTTTAAATTTAGGAAAACAGGGCCATAAATAATCCTGCTACCACAGCAGACCCGATAACACCTGCTACGTTTGGACCCATAGCATGCATTAGTATGAAATTATTAGGGTTCTCCTCTAATCCAACTTTTCCGGCCGTTCTTGCTGCCATGGGAACTGCGGATACTCCGGCAGCCCCGATTATGGGATTAATTTTATCCCTGGAAAGCTTGTTCATTATTTTGGCTAAAATAATGCCTGACGCAGTTCCAATAGCAAATGCAAATAAGCCCAGCACAATAATTCCCAGTGTTTCTAATTTTAGAAATTTGTCAGCCTGAAGCCTCGAGCCTACCGATAGGCCAAGTAAAATTGTGACAATATTAATTAATTCATTCTGGGCAGTTTTTGAGAGCCTTTCAGTCACACCGCATTCTTTTATTAAATTTCCAAACATCAGCATTCCAATAAGGGGAGTTGCATCCGGTAGCAAAATTATGCATACCATAAAAATCATTATGGGGAAAATAATCTTTTCCCTTTTTGAGACATACCTTAACTGCTTCATTTCTATTTTCCTCTCATTTTTGGTGGTCAGCAATCTGATTATAGGAGGCTGGATGATGGGAACCAGGGCCATATAAGAATATGCCGCTACCGCAATTGCTCCCAGGAGCCGCGGGGATAAATTGGAAGCTAAAAAAATAGCTGTGGGTCCGTCGGCTCCTCCTATTATTCCAATGGAAGCTGCATCAGGAAGGTTAAAATCAAAACCCAGATATCTGGTTAATAATAAGGCACCAAAAAAGGTAGAGAAAATGCCAAATTGCGCTGCCCCGCCGAGTAATGCGGTTTTTGGGTTTGCAATCAGGGGGCCGAAGTCAGTCATTGCGCCAATCCCCATAAAAATCAAAAGAGGGAAAATAGAGGTCTGGATTCCAAAATCATATATCATGCCCAGAAAACCGGTGACAGCAATTTCGGCAATGGGTATATTTGCTAAAATACCACCAAAACCTATCGGCACCAGTAAAAGAGGCTCAAAACCTTTTTTAATTCCCAGCCAGATTAAAACTAAACCTACCAGAATCATAGCAATCTGGCCTATGGTAAAATTTGCCAGACCGGTGGACATCCATATAGTATATAGAGAATCTAATATATCCATTATTTTTTTGACCTATTTAATATAAATTAATTCCTGGCCTTCTGAAACCCTCTGGCCCCTGCTTACAGCGATAGCAGAAATAGTCCCTTTAACAGCTGATTTTATTTCGGTTTCCATTTTCATTGCTTCTAAAATCATGACAATCTGCCCTTCATTTATTACATCTCCTACCTTGACCGGTATCTTATGAACAGAACCGGCAATTGGTGCTTTTATGACCACGTGATCTGCGGTCTCTATTTTTTCAGAATCTGATGTTATCTGATTTTTTTCTATCCCTTTTTTGACTGAAACCTTAAACTTTTTTCCATTAACAATTGCATTATCGCCCTCGAAAGAAACAGCATATTTTTTATTGTTTATGTTTACAGTGAATTCATTGCTTTCAATGTCCGGTTGTTTTTTTTCTTTCTTTCTTACCATTACCTTACCCTCACCTTTAAGGAAAGCGATACCCTTTTCTTTGCAGGTTGCAGCAATGAAAATATTTTCGTCATTTATTTCTATTCCATTATCTATTAACATTTTTTTTGCAGCTCCGATACCTTTATCTGGATTTTTCTCATCAATGTCCAGGGGGCTTTCTGTGGTCTGCTTTAATCCCAGTTGTTCGGAAGCTATTCTAATAATTTGAGGGTCGGGCTTTAAGGGAGTCTTTCCAAAATATCCCAGCACCATCTTTCCATAACCCTCTGCTATCTTTTTCCAGTCTCCAAACATAACATTGTTAAAAGCCTGCTGGAAGTAAAACTGGGAAACGGGAGTAACACTTGTGCCATAGCCTCCTTTTCTTACTACTTCACCCATTTCCGATATAATATCGGGGAACTTGTCCATAATATTGTTATCTCTCATCATCTGGGTATTGGCAGTCAGTGCACCGCCCGGCATGGGAGAGAATGGAATTAGAGGTTCAACTCTCTGGGCCTCCGGAGGATAAAAATAGTCTTTCATGCAATCTTTAAAAATCATTTCGGCCTTCAGTATCTTATCAATATTTATCCCCAGGTCATATTCGGTTCCTCTTAAAGCATGCCACATGGTTACTATATCTGGATGGGAAGTACCTCCTGAAACCGGTGCCATGGCCAGATCTATTCCATCAGCACCTGCGTCAAGTGCTGCTTTATGGCATATAACACTGCAGCCTGCTGTTTCATGGGTATGGAATCTTAAATGAGTTTTTTTGGGAAGTATTTCTCTTGCACGTTTTATAGTTTCATATACTGTGGCAGGTGTAGATGTGCCGGAAGCATCTTTAAAACATATGGAGTCAAATGGTATATCAGCCTCTAAAATATTATTTAGTACACCTATGTAAAAATCAGGGTCATGTGCACCTTTAGAGCCTTTTGGAAGTGCCATCATGGTAATGGCTATCTCATGTTTAAGTCCGGCATCGACTATGCATTTTCCACTATAAATAAGATTATTGACATCATTTAAGGCATCAAAATTTCTAATGGTGGTAATTCCATGTTTTTTAAACAGCTCTGCGTGAAGCTTTATTATATCTCTTGGCTGGGAATCAAGGCCAACCACATTCACCCCTCTTGCCAGGGTTTGTAAATTTGCGTCTTTTCCTGCTACCTCTCTGAACGTCTCCATGTTTTTGAAGGCATCTTCGTTGCAGTAAAAATATGAAGATTGAAACATTGCCCCGCCGCCGGCTTCAAAGTGATTTATGCCGGCTTCTCTGGCCGCTTCAATAGCAGGTAAATAATCATTAATTAAAACTCTGGCTCCGAATACGGATTGAAAACCGTCCCTGAAGGAAAGATCTGCAATTTTAATAAATTTTTTTGCCACTTTCAAGCTCCCATTAAATTATTTTTTTATGGATTTTCTAATAGCTGCTACAGCCACCGCTATCTCTTCCGGTGAATACTCCTGATTCCCGGCAATTGACGAAGAAAGGTCTTCATTACCTGCTGGAAGGAAATTTATAAAGAATTTTATGCCGTACATAATGGCTACGATGATAGATAAAAATATGAATACTATAGCCATCCCGAGAATCATAGTAATAAGTCCTTCTATCAGCATATTATTTCTCCCACGCTTATAATTTTTTCAGTATTGTTACAATTTAAAACAAGCTGGCCTTTATCATCTATTTCTTTTACCATACCATAATATTTTTTATTGAAAACGTCTACTTCAATCATTTTTCCTAAAACCATATTTCTACAGTTGTACTCATCTTTAATTAGCAAAAAGCCCTGTTTTAGCAGTTCATCATATTGGGTAAAAAATTCTTCCAGAAGATAATCCAAAAACCTGTCTGTGCTTATTTTTCTTTTTAATAAAATATTTAAAGATGTGGCCGGCTGGTCTATTGTCCCCAGTGATTTTCTATCCATGTTTAAATTTACTCCTACGCCAATAACTACTCCCTGCAAAAAATAACCCTGTATA
>CAZRML010000019.1:0-68143 GCA_964601205.1 uncultured Actinomycetota bacterium
ACTTCTTCGCTGCACCTGAAAATTTTATTGTTTCCATTTTTCTCGGAAACTACTCTTTTGCCAAGTTCGAGTGCCGCTATTATCTGTGCCGCTTTTGCCAGGCCTATTCCCTTAATTCCGGTAAGCTCGGTAGCTGAAACATTAAATAACTCATTTAAGCATTTATACCTTGAGAATATAACCTTTGCAAGGTCAAGGGCCGATTTACTGCCGTTCTTATTACCGGTTCCGGTCCTTAGCAATATTGCAAGAAGCTCACTGTTGCTCAGGTACTCGCTTCCATGTCTTATAAGCTTTTCCCTCGGTCTTTCATCCTGCGGCCATCTGTTTATGGGAAGGTATCCGGACTCTATTTTATAATTATTTTTCAAATACTTTTTAGTTCATATTTTTAATCAGTTAAATTATAATTAATTTGCACATTTATGTAAATAGATAAATATATGCTATGAATATTTTATACAAGATGGATAAAGATTTTCCATTCATTATGTAAAATAATAATTAATTCTGTTATAATATTTTTTTAATTTAATCAAGAATAATTCCGGGTTTATAAATACCATAACTTACTTTTATCCGGCTGAATTTCTAGAGTTAATACTAAAATAAATCTGTCTGTAAAGAAAAGAAGAAAACATGATAGAAGAAAACAAAAAAATTTCTAAAAAACCGGACCTGCTTTCCCTGCTGGAAAGCCAGGTATTGCTATGCGATGGCGCAATGGGTACAACACTTATATCTATGGGATTATCCACTTCGCCTGACTCGCCTAATCTTTTTAAAGATGGAGTTCAAATCCTGAGCGATATACATTTAAAATATTTTGAAGCAGGCTCAGATATCGTAGAGACAAATACATTCAGTGCAAATCCAGCCAAATTAAAATCCTTTGGACTGGAATCAGAGATCGAAAAAATTAATAGCAGGGCTGTGGACGCTGCAAAAGATGCCATCAGTAGGTTTAAAGAATCCGGATGTAAAAGACCTCTTTATATTGCCGGCTCGGTGGGCCCTCTTGGCCAGCTTATTGCGCCTTACGGCAAAATCAGTGCTAAAGAAGCTGAGGATTCTTTCGGCCAGCAGATTCAGGTCCTTGTGGAAAGCGGAGTAGATTTAATTATGATAGAGACCATGATAGACCTGAGGGAAGCTATTGCAGCCGTTAAAGCAGCCAGGAAGATTTCTGAAAAGATCCCGGTTGCATGCAGCATGACTTTTACTAAAAATGCTGTTACTGTCATGGGAAATAAAGCAGGTCCCTCAATCAGAGAGGTCTTTGATGCAGGAGCTGATATAGCAGGAGCTAACTGTAGTGTAGGCTCTGATACAATGCTTAATATTGTTGAAAAAATAAGAGAAGCAAATCCTGAAGGCTGTCTCTTCTTCCAGCCCAATGCTGGATTACCGAAATTTGAGGATGGAAAAACCTTCTACACCGAAACGCCTGAAATTATGGCTAAAAATATTAGAGAATATATGGAATACAAACCATGCATAGTGGGAGCCTGCTGCGGAAGCACTTACGAGCACATCAGGGCAATTGCGGCAGTAATAAGATAATTAATAATTTATTCAAATTCCAACTATTATAAGTTCATTTAATAACCGGATTCACCCGAAATTATTATCGCGCAAGTTCTATCAATAGTAAGCTGCGCCTGTGCATTATTAATGAAGTTATTGTATACTTACAACTATTCAGGGAAAAGTTTTTTTAGAATATAAGAGCAGAAAGGGAACATTATGAGAACACCGCCGGGTTTAATACCCAAAATTATAATAGGGATTGTTATTTTTGTATTTGCCTTAATAATTCTTTTTAACACCGTTGTGATTGTTCAGGCAGGAAATGTACAGGTTCTAACTCAGTTCGGGAGAACCGTAGGAGTAACATTTACCCCAGGAATTCATTTTAAGATTCCATTTATACAGAACACCGTAAATTATTCTACCAGGCAGGTAACATATGAAACCAGTGACCATCCTGAAACAAGCCAGGCAATTTATACCGATTATTCGGTTGACACCACTTCTTCAGACGGGCAGCAGATACAATTAAAATATACAATCAGGTTCTCAATTGACAGCGGCCAGGCAGAATGGGTGTTAAATAATATCGGAACTATGGGTGAGCTGGTGGAAAAAGTAGTAAAAGCAGAGGCAAGGTCTCTGGCCAGAAATATACCCAAGAAATATACTGCTTTACAGCTTTATTCAGAGCAGGTTTTTGTGGTACAGGATGAGTTACAGAATGAGCTGAAGCCAATATTTAAATCAAATGGAATAATCTTAGACGAATTCCTGTTAAGAAAAATTGATTTTACCGAGGAGTACTTTAATGTCCTTGAAGAAAAACAGATTGCTGAAGAAAGGATAGAGGTTGAAAGAAATGTACTTGAGCAGGAAAGGATTAAAAAGGAGCAAGTAATTATCCAGGCTGAAGCTGAAGCGGCAGAAATAACCATCAGGGGGGAATCTTTAAGAAAATATCCGGAGATTATACAACTTGAGTTCATCCAGAAACTTTCACCAAATATAAGCTGGGGAATATTACCGGATGAAATAGTTCCGCTGATAGATTTAGGCAGCCTACAAAATGATTTAGATGATTATGAAGCGCCACCTGCAGCAACCATTGAACCAGAAGTTGAAGAGGAAGAACCAGTTCTGGAAGAATAGCAGTTGATTCAAATAAAATCTGTAGCGGTATTAACATCTGAATTTAAGCAAACACTCGACTTAGCTCAGGATAGGCTTATATATTCAAATAAAGAAAGCAACCGGTAATACCAGGATTTATTCAGACATGAATAATAACCTTACCAGAAATGAAAAAGTAGAAGATGGAACACTGCAGCGTATAAGGGACCTGGCTACCCTCAATGAAATCGGTGTTACTATAGCATCAACCATAAATCTTGATGAGCTATGGGAATTGATCTACTATCAGGCCTGCAGGGTAATGGAAGTATCCAGCCTCTATATTTCCCTCTATGACCGGGAGAAAGAAGAATTATATAATATTATTGATATGTTAAATGGAAAGCCCCGCCCTCATGGTAGAAAAAGCCGTAAATTTGGTAAAGGGCGAACCGAATATGTAATTCGTAATAATAAATCTCTTGTTATCAGGAAAAACGTAGCTGAAACATATAAGAGACTCAATATAGTATCAATAGACAAGAATGCTAAAAGTTATGCTGCTGTCCCTATTACTATTAGCAACAATGTAATAGGCGCTCTGGCTGTCCAGAGCTACAAAAGTAATAATGCTTATAATGAGCATTCAATTAAAATTCTGTCATCTATCGCCAACTATACAGCCGTTGCTATTGAGAATGCGAGGTTATATAGCGAATCACAGAAACATTTAAAAGCAATGACGACTTTACAAAAAATAGGAATGGAGCTAACTTCTTCTTTAAACCTAACCAGCCTTCTTCAATGTATCGCGGACAGTACTCTGGAATTAATAGATGGAGATTATGTACATATATATGCCTTTGACCCCAAAACTGGAAAATTTACCCATCGTGCAGATGCACCTCCACCTCAGGCCGGGAAACACCCGGTAACCTGGCCCAGGAAACAGGGATTATCAACCACAGTGCTTAATGCTCAAAAACCTGTAATTATAGAGGAAGCAAAATCCCACTCTCTTTTCTCTACACCCCGGGCAAAAAAATGGGGCAGAACGGTTACATAAACAATTGTCTGTCTTAATGATAGATATATATAACTTTAAATCATTTAAACGCAGTAAATGTTTCAAAAAGAATCCTTTCTACTCTTAGAGGCAGCCCATTTATAATTCCTGATGGAACCCGGGTATCTGTTTCTGCGAGCATAGGCATTGCTTCGTATCCATCTAATGGTAAAGATGCAGAGCGATTACTCTCCATTGCTGATGCCGCTATGTACAGTGCAAAGTCAGCAGGTGAAGGGTAGTTTTCCCTTCCTTCCAGCAGTTGACCAGAAGCCCCCGCAGCAACGATTTTGCCCGGTGTTTTTTTATCGGTTTTTTCTTAAAGCAGTTAAATAAAATAAAATTAATTCCTTTGTCTGGCCTTTAAGCAATTCTTTAGCATCATTAACTGCCTGCTCAAGACTCATAGGCCTGTTTATTATTGAAAAATTTCCGCTGGTTAAACTACGCGAGCTTCTATTGAGTTCATTCCTATTTATTAGCACGGAACCATTGATTGTTATAACCGGCTTATTATATTTTTTAGCCAGTCTTCCGATACCACAGACACCTTTGCCAAAAAATGTCTGCATGTCCAGGGCACCCTCACCGGTAATTACCAGGTCAGAATTTTTTATTTTGTCCTCAAGGCCTGTTGCTTCAATAATAACATCAATACCATTTTTTATTTTAGCATTTAAAAAAGCAAACATCCCAGCACCCAGCCCGCCTGCCGCGCCCGAGCCTTTAATTTTTCTTACATCCTTTCCCAGTTCCTTTTTTACAACTTCTGCAAAATTTTCAAGCCCCCTGTCAAGTTCTCTGACCATTTTACTATCAGCGCCCTTTTGTGGCCCATACACATAGGCTGCACCATCTTTACCGGTAAGGGGGTTCATAACATCAACTGCAACCTCAAATTCACAGGATAGAATGAGCGGATTAACATCAGATACATCAATACGGTAAAGATTTATAAGTTCCCTGCCTTCCGGGCCCAGCTTTCTTCCTTTTTTATCATAGAATTTATAACCAAGGGCTCCGGCCATGCCCAGTCCGCCATCATTGGTCGCACTCCCGCCAATGCCTGCTATTATTTTTTTGCAACCCATATCCAGGGCTTTTTTTATAAGTTCCCCGGTTCCGTAAGTTGTTGTTTCCATTGGGTTCCTCTTCTCCGGAGGTACCAGCACCAGTCCGGAAGCAGAAGCCATTTCAATTACGGCGGTAGAATCCCCTATTATCCCAAACCTTGCCTTTACTGGCTCCCCCAGAGGTCCGGTAACTTTTAGGCTCACGTATCTTCCATCATAGCCATCTACCAGGGTACTGACTGTCCCCTCGCCGCCATCAGCAATGGGATTTACAATCACATCTACGCTGCTGTCAACTTCAAGTATGCTTTTTTTTATTATGTCACAAACTTCAACTGCCGAAAGACTGCCTTTATATTTATCCGGAGAAACTAAGATTTTAAGTTTCATATTCATCACCCGATATGATTCCAGTTCCCATTAGGTTTATAATAGATGGAATATTAAATTTTTAATGCTTTTCAGACTATCATAAAAATAAAACCAATAACAGTACTATGATAAAACATTCCTGTAATACCGGAGACCCGCAAACTTATGGCTACTGTTTACCAGCAGGTACAGATAGATAAATGATTGACAGAGTTTGCTAATATTTCTAGTTACATAAATGTTATTAACAAAAATATTGTGGCGCGTAAAGTTTTATTGGGTTAATATTTATAGACATACATTTTCATGGACAACTGATAATATAATTTAGAGAAATGTTTAAAAAATGAATAGATTTTTAAGAATTTTGATTATTATCTGGGAATTACCCCAGACTCTGCTTGCCGGTTCCATTATTATTTTTCTTAGAAGAAACCTCACCGGAAATGAAACTTTTAAAGATGCGCGCCTATTCTACGTAAAAAATTTTCCGGGAGCCATCTCGCTTGGAAGATTTATTATTTTAAATAAGGTATATTCCAGTGACGAAACGACAAAAAAACATGAATACGGGCATTCCCTGCAGTCTCTTTATCTGGGCTGGCTATACCTTATAATTGTCGGGCTGCCTTCAATAATAAGAGCATTTGCATGGAAATTACTAAAACTTGATAGTGCCTCTTACTACGGAGGATATCCTGAAAACTGGGCAAATAAACTGGGATTCCACAGAAAGAAGCATGCAATACCGAAACACTCACGGTAATATCTATATGTTTTAAGCCACCATGCATAAATGCATGGGTAATATCTAATATAAACTAATTTTTCCAGCAGATAATTTTAAAAGAATACACATAATTATAAAGGTGATATAACAAAAGTACTCCAGGAAGTTTCAGGCAGTGTTACATCAAGCCAGTATTTATCCGTTCCTATTCTTATATCTTTCGCTTCACCATCAGCATTTTGCACCACGACAACAATATCTCCATCAGGATTTAAAAAGGATATAGCATCCACACTGATAGCTGTTGTATCAATATATCTTGCTCCACTCTCTACGAAAAAAGTAAAATGCTTGAAGGCGTAGAACATAGGGGTATAAATTACCTCTCCGGTATTTTTATCAATAACAACTGCTGCATTTTGCGGCCACGGCCTTTCTGAATCAATGCTCTTTCCTTCTTCATCAAGTATCATATTCCAGAGGAGATATGAGTTTACTCCCTCATCAAAATACTCCTTTATTTTACCCCAGGTGTGCACACCATATTCCCAGTCATTCTGAGGGTGATCCGGATTAAAGTCAGGCTTCCAGTAAAAATTACCGCACTCAGTCTCTGTCTGCATAATTTTTTTATCGGGATAATTGCTGCGTACCCATAAGACAGAATTAACTCCGCTCCACTGGAAACCCACTATTGATATGTAGTCTCTGGCCACAGGGTCACTCAATACAGTTTCCGGGAATGATGAATATTCGCCATCCTGTATGGTCCCCAGCATTATTTCTGCTCCCACACCTCTCTCTTCAAACAGAGGTCCCATATAATCTCTTATAAAAACCAGGAACTGTTCGGGGGTCCACAGGCAACTGGGATAGTGAGTTTCAATATAGGGCTCATTCTGGACAGCGACTGCAAATATATCAATCCCTTCATTTCTGTATTCCTCAACAAAGCGTGCAAGATACAGAGCAAATGCTTCATATGTATCGGGGTCATCCTTCATATTGCCCCCATCAAATTCACCATTCGTTTTCATCCATGTTGGAGGAGTCCAGACCGAAGCCCAGATTTTTAAATCTGGCCTGTATTCCATAGCCTTTTTTATATAGGGTATAAGGTATTCCCTGTCTCTTTCAATGGAAAAATTTTTCATCTCAAAATCATTTTCTGCCTCATTTAATGTATAGCGGCTGGTTGCATAATCACTCGCTCCGATAGGCACCCTGCAGATATTAAATTTAGCGCCTTCCTGCGGGTCAAAAAGCTCCTTCATAACTTCGTCTCTTTTACCGGGGGCAAGAAGCAGAAGAGCTTCCCAGCCTTTTTCATTGAATGCCCCTCCAAAACCATCAATTTCCTGTTTTGTAGAAGAAGGGTCTGCTGTAACATGTACCCTCTTACCATCATACTCACCCAGCAGAGCCGGGGGGTCCATATCCTCCCACTGCCCCCCGGGGGTGGTAATTTTCCATAGAACTTCTCCCGTCAGGGTTTCCTTATCCCGCTCTTCTTCGCTGGCAGTGCCGGCAATATCTTCTTCTGTCTCATATTCGCTATCTACTGTAGTTTGACTGCTGCATGAAATAAAAATAAAAATAATTGACATTGCTATTAATATGGCCAGAAATTTTTTGGTTAATTTTTTTATTTTCATATTATAACCTCATGTTATCTAGTTTTTCCTATTGTTATTTAAAAAACTTTATATGCTTTAAATTTATGTTTTAATATCTTTTATTTCTCTCTAAAATTTCCACAAATTTTTCTACGAGGTGGGGGTCAAACTGTATGCCGCTGAATTTTTTAAGCTCTGCTATTGCATTCTTTTTACTTATAGCTTTTTTATAGGGCCTTCCTGTTACCATAACCTCGTAAGCATCAACTATGGCTATTATTCTGGAGAGAACAGGAATATCTTCACCTTTGAGCCCCTGGGGGTAGCCCTTACCGTTCCACCATTCATGAACAGTGAGAATATATTCCGCTATGCTTGAAAGCTGATGCGAGGATAATGCGATACGGTAACCAATCTCGGGATGGCGCTTTATGGTTTCCCACTCCTTTTTACTCAGGTTTTCCTTTTTATTCAATATAATGTCAAGAATCGCTACTTTGCCTATATCATGTATCGTCGCCAGGAGAGATAACTCGTCAAGTTCAGAAGCCCGCAGGCCAATAGAATTTCCCAGCTTTACGGACATTTCTTTAATCCTTCGGGTATGTTTCTCGGTCTTAACACTATTTTCAAATAATGTTTTTTCAAGTGACGATATTATGGAACTAATAATACTTTTCGTTTCCCTGAGTTTCTGGCTGTACATATTGTCTTCTGCCTTCTTTGTTATTTTAGAAAAATCCTCTTTGCTCTCGCGCTTGGTAGATGTCCCCAGTGATACACTCAGGGGTATTTTTCCCCCGCTTACTTTTGTAGCTCTTTCTTTAATTCTTTGTTCAATCTTCCGTGCAACTTCTTCCCCGGTTTTGGGAAGAAGCATTGAAAATTCATCTCCGCCCCATCTTGCAACAATATCCTCCGCTCTGCAACAGCTCTTGAGAACATTTGAAAAACTTATCAGTATCCTGTCCCCCTCATCGTGGCCAAAAGCATCATTTATCAGTTTTAACCCATTTACATCCCCGATAATAACGCTCAGAGGCAGTTGCCTTTCTGTATCCAGCCTATTTAATTCTTCCTCAAAATAAGCCCGGTTGTATAAATCGGTAAGACTATCGTGGAAAGATAAATAAGAAAGGCGCATCTCCGTAGCCTTCCTTTCCGATATATCACGAAGAACACCTTCTATTGCTTCCAGCTCACCCCCGGCGTTGTAAATGGGGGTTATTTTGTTCTCGTACCAGATTGTATCGCCGTTTTTATGAATAAAACGAATTTCAACCGGTTTTGAGTAATCAAAATCTCCACTGTTTATTTGCTTTATTATAAATCTATCATCCGGATGGATAATTTTACGCCAGAAAGTAGGGCCATTATAGAACTGCTCCGGGTAGTAGCCAAGATTCTTAACTGCTGAAGAACTCACATACTCATATTTAAAGCCCGGAATTAATCTATACCTGTATATTATGTCCGGAGAATTTTCTATGAGTCTTTTGAAATATAATTCATCTTCTTTCTGTTTATTTATATTTTCGCCTTTTTTAAAACCCGATTTATTTTCTTTCATTACCCGCTCTCATATTTTAGTTATTCCAGAATAATAATTACATTTTTTTTATTATATAATAATTGTCTCAATAATTCATTAATAGCTTATTAATTTAAATTAAAAGCTCATTTTTACCATATTTCCCCAATATGTTGATACTATTGTCAACTAATTATTGCCCAAAAAACTTATATAACTCCTTTTAATATTATAGAATTAAAAAATATTTAAATAACCTGTCATATTAAATATATAATGTATATATAATGTATTCCAATAAGAACTTCGGTGCAGCATTAACTGAAATAATAAAACAAAAGAAAATAAAACTCAGAAGCCTTGCCGGCAAAACAAATCTTAATTACAGCTATTTCAGCAAACTCAAAAAAAGGAAAGGCCATCCTCCCATTTCAACCATTGAGTTAATTTCCGGGGCACTGGATATTCCACCGGAGTATTTCATGGAGTACAGGATTTATAAAATTGACAGAATCCTGAAGAATAACCCGGATATTATTAACAGGGCTTATAACTATTTAACGAATCTTTTAAGCAAAGAAAAATTAAAGGTAGCTGAAAGAAAAAAATCATTCACAGATAAGTAAAATTATTATATCTTTAACCTGCCATAATTCAATTTAAACTATATTTTTTAAATCATGGAACTTGAAGAGCTTTCAGAATCGCTTGATGAAATTTTAAATAGCTGTGTGATATGCCCGCATAAATGCAGGGTTAACAGGATAAAGGGCGAAACAGGTTTATGCATGGCCGGCTATAAACCTGTAATATCGTCAGTTATACCCCATCACGGAGAAGAACCTCCAATTTCGGGTACAGGCGGTTCTGGAACTATCTTTTTTTCATACTGTAACATGAAATGTGTTTATTGCCAGAATTATCAGATAAGCCAGGAATTTGAAGGAGTAGAATACAGCATACCGGAACTGGCAGAAAGCATGGTGGCTTTACAGAATTCCGGTTGTCACAATATCAATCTTGTATCTCCGACTATATGGATCCCCCAGATAATAAAAGCCCTCGGCATCGCCAGGGCCGGGGGTCTCTCAATTCCTATAGTCTTTAATACCGGTGGTTATGAAAACCCCCGGATTATAAAGATGCTTGACGGGGTTATTGATATCTATATGCCGGATATGCGCTATAGCAGCGACTGCATGGCAAAAAAATACTCCATGGTAGAAGAATACACCCTGTATAACAGGCATTCGGTTAAAGAAATGTACAGGCAGGTCGGGGGACTCAAATTAAACAAAGAAGGGATAGCCATAAAAGGCCTTCTTATAAGACTGCTTGTAATGCCTGAAAATATCGGGGGAATCAAAAAGACCCTGGATTTTATTAAAAATGAGTTATCCGCTGATGTATATTTAAGTATTATGGCCCAATATCATCCGGTTTATAATGCATTCAAATATCCGGAGTTAAATAAAATGATTACCGCAAAAGAATATTATGAAGTGGTAAAGTACGCTGAAAAAAAAGGCTTCAGATACGGCTGGACTCAGGATTATGTCTCATTTGATACCGAAGAAGATCTTTTTATTCCCGATTTTAACCAGAATAAGGTTTTTAAATATTACAAGAATAAATAAATTAATTTCTCTTTGTCTTCCATTCCATTAGCTCATTCAGGGATAAAGTATTTAAAACATCCTTTTTCTCAAGCCCTGCTCTTCTGGCTGTATCCACACCCAGCCTTATCATATCTAAATTATTGGGGCGATGCGAATCGGTATTTATAACCATTTTTACCCCCATTTTTGATGCCTTCCCGGCATTTTGCTCGTTAAGGTCCATTCTTAAAAAATATGAATTTATTTCCAGCGCTTTATTATTTTTTGCCGCTTTCTCAATTAATTTATCAATATCAATAAAATAAGGCGCTCTGCTGCCAAAAACAACTCCAGTGGGATGTCCAATAAAATCTAAATATTTATTTTTAACTGCACTAATTGCCATGGCGGTATTTTCTGCTTCCGAGTTCATGTAAGATGAATGCATTGAGCCAATAGCTATATCCAGTTTTTTGATTATATCATCTGGATAATCAAGTTTATCCACCCATTTTATATCAATCTCTGAACCCATTAAAATACGAAAATCTTTAAATCTTGATTTTAATTTGTTTACATAAATGGTTTTCTCTTCCAGTCCCCTCTCATCAAGCCCCCTGCCGTAATAATTGCTTGGTGAATGATCCGTAATTGCCATATATTCATAGTTATACTTTTTAATCCTTTCAACCATATCATCAATACTCAGGGCCCCGTCGCTCCACTCTGAATGCACGTGCAAATCTCCTTTGATATCCTCCATAGTTAAAAGCACCGGCAGTGAGTACCCTGCAGCCAGTTCAACTTCTCCCCTGTCTTCTCTTAATTCAGGAGGTATATATTGAAGGCCAACTTTTTCATAGATTCTTTCTTCAGAAATGGAACCGTCGGAAATGAATTTTTCTATCTGCTCCTCTCCTTCCTTCGTAAGGCTACCAATTTCAATACTGCCATTTTTTATATAACCCCTTTTACCTGCTATTTTCTCCAATTTTTTAATATGTTTTTTGCTGCCCGTGGTATACAGCAAATCTTTAGCCCAGTTTTTACCAGTGCTTATAATAAGCTCAAGTTCTATCCCAAAAATGGTTCCGAACCTCCCGCTTACACTCCCGGGTCTCAAATCAGTACTTATAAAATCTTTGATAAACTTAAGTGACTTTATTTCTTCTAATAATTCCCTGCTTCGCTGCAGGTCATATAAACTCCTATTAAACTCCGGTAATATAAGAATATCTATATCTTTCACCATATACTTTTTTCTTCTCAGGGAACCAGCCACTACTGCTTTTTTTACACTTTTAATCCCGTGCAGGCCATTTATTATTTCTTCCAGATAAAGTTCAACTCTCCAGCGGGGATATAAATTTTTTATGCTCTTAAGATATTTGATAGATTCCCTCAGCCTGCGTGCGTAAAATGATCTTTCTCCGGTTACAATTAAATTATTATCTGAAATAATGTTAAAAATTTTTTCATCAATACCGGTGCCGGCAAGTTTTTCCTTTAAATCTTCAAGATTACTTATGCCTAAAGCCTTATATATACTAAATATCCTTTTTTTGCCAAACCCGCTTATTTTTATCAGCCTTATTAGATCATCAGTATAAACTGCTTTCAATTGTTCATATAATCCAATGCTCCCGGTCTTCATATATTCCAGTACGAGTTCATAGGCGAGTTTCTCCATTCCATATAATTCTTTAAGCCTGCCACTGCTATAAACTCTTTTAATTCCTTCGGGACTATCTCTAAGCGTCCTTGCCGCTACCGCCAGGTTTGACACATCATCCCTGTTAATATCAGTGGACTTCTTAATTTCCCCAATATCAGCCAGGATATTTGCCAGTTTTAAATTAATCATCTAATCAATAATTTGTTATATGTTATAATGTTTTATATATAGATATTTAAATCAAAATATTATATCACAAAACGCTTCAAGTGATGAGACAAAAAAACAATTACCATCCTGGAGAAGACACTGAAGAGTATCAGATTTTACGTGAAAAAATGGTAAAAGAGCAGATTATCCACCGCGGGGTAACGGACAAGAGAGTAATTGATGCGTTAATGAAAGTGCCCCGGCATATTTTTGTAGACAGAGAGTATAAAAGCTCCGCCTATGGGGACAGGCCACTTCCAATTGGCTCCGGCCAGACAATCTCGCAACCATATATAGTGGCGCTCATGACAGAAAGCCTGGAAATTACCGGAAATGAAAAAGTTCTGGAAATCGGTACCGGCTCGGGCTACCAGGTTGCAATCCTTGCCGGGCTGGTAAAAGAAGTTTACACCGTAGAAGTAATTACCTCCCTTTATGAAAGAAATAAAAAACTTCTTTCCGGGTATAAAAACATAAAAATGAGCAACCATGATGGTTACCTCGGATGGAAAGAGTACGCACCATATGATAGAATAATTGTTACTGCAGCACCCGATCATATACCACGCATATTCATCAAGCAATTAAAAGAAGGTGGAATTATGATTATTCCTGTCGGTCCCCCGGGCTGGAACCAGGTATTATATAAAGTAATTAAAGAAAAAAATAATATAAAAAAAATAAAATTATGCGATGTTTCTTTCGTACCCATGACCGGGGCCAAATAATAAAGTGGAACTGCCTGCCAGACTTTCGGACCCGTTATGGTTCCAGGCTTCAGAGCGTGTTCCGGGATTTTACCGGCACCCCAGCGGCGTCACGACCTCTGTGCGCGGTGCAGTCAGGGAAGCCGTAAAAGTACTGGAGAAAATTTTTATATCCGCCTGTGATATAAAACCCATAGGAGGCTAAAGTTTTTTTATGGATAAAGAAGAAGTAATAAAAATTTTAAAAGAAATAGCCGTGCTCCTGGAGTTAAAAGATGAAAACCCTTTCAGGATAAGAGCCTACCAGAACGCAGCAAGGGCTCTTGAATCATCAGATATGAATTTCAATAAAAGTTTAAAGATAAAAGATTTTACCGGGATCAAAGGAATAGGTTCTCATATTGCAGAAGGAATAAAAGAGTTAAATGATACAGGCAGTTTCAAACTCTATGAAGAACTCAAACAATCAGTTCCTGCCGGGCTGGTTGAAATGCTCGCCATCCCTTCAATGGGACCCAAAAAAGTTAAATATCTTTATGATAAACTTGGAATAAGTAACATCGGAGAACTGGAATATGCCTGCCTTGAAAATAGACTTGTAGATTTGCCCAATTTTGGTCAAAAAACCCAGGAGAATATTCTAAAAGGTATCGAGCATTTAAAAAAATATCAGGGAAAATACCTTTATGCGAATGTCATCAAAGAAGCAGAAGCTATCAACGAAAAAATCGGCAGCTTTAAATATGTTATAAGGTCAAGCCTTGCTGGCAGCGTTAGAAGAAAAAAAGAGATAGTAAAGGACATCGATATAGTAGCAAGCAGCAGCCATCCCGCAAAAGTAATGGATTTCTTTACCGGCCTTGGAGAAACAGAGGATATTATCGCAAAGGGTGATACGAAATCAAGTATAAGGTTAAAGTCCGGAATTAACGTCGATATAAGAATTGTTAATGACTTTCAATATCCCTATGCTCTTCTTCATTTTACAGGCAGCAAAGAACACAATACGGCAATGCGGACAGCGGCCAAAAAAGACAATATAAAAATGAATGAATATGGTCTTTGTAAAAATAACAGACTAATCAAATGCAGCAATGAGAAAGATATGTATGATTATTTTTCAATGGACTGGATACCCCCGGAACTCAGGGAAAATTTTGGTGAAATTGAAGCTTCTAAAAATAAAACTCTTCCAGAGCTAATAGAAGAAAAAGATATAAAGGGAATATTCCATATCCATACCACCCATAGTGACGGCAACAATAGCCTGAAACAGATTTGCAACTATCTTAAAGAAAATGGCTTCCAGTATGCAGGGATTAGTGACCACAGCAAATCAGCTTACTATGCCGGCGGGCTGAAAGACAATCAAATAAATGAATACCTGGAAGAAATAGATAGCTTAAACAAAAAAATTTCAGGTTTTAAAATTTTTAAAGGAATTGAATCCGATATTCTTCCTGATGGAAGTCTTGACTACAAAGATAGCATTCTTAAAAGGTTTGATTTTATAATCGCAGCAGTTCATTCTAATTTTAATTTAAGTGAAGAACAAATGACCGAAAGAGCAATAAAAGCAATTGAAAATAAGTACACCACAATGATAGCACACCCTACAGGGAGATTGCTTCTTGCAAGAGACCCATACAAAATAGACATAATAAGAGTAATAAACGCTGCCGCTAAAAATAATGTGGATATTGAATTAAATGCAAGCCCATTCAGACTTGACCTTGACTGGAGAATGTGTAAATATGCAAAAGAAAAGGGAATAAAAATTTTTATAAACCCGGACGCCCATAGCATAAAAGGACTGGATGAGTATAAATTCGGAGTAAACATTGCAAGAAAAGGTTGGCTGGAGAAAAAAGATATACCAAATACCCTTACAACCGAAGAAATAAACCAGTATCTTAAAAACAAAAAAATAAAGAAAGGAATAAAAAAATAGCTATTATTATGAATAAAAAAAGGAATAAAAAGAATAAAGACACTTCATATACGGCCGCATATGAACCGGCAGTTAAAAATATAAATAAAATGCTGGATATCCTAAAGCATGAATATCCAGATTCAGTTAACACGTCGCTCGGGCACAGAGATGCATTCCAGCTACTTGTTGCTACTATCCTCTCAGCACAGAGTACAGATAAACTGGTAAATAAAGTAACGCCACACCTCTTTGAAAAATATAAGAGCCCGGAAGATTTCGCCAGAGCAGATATAACCCTGCTCCAGGAAGATATAAAGTCGACCGGGTTTTACAGAAATAAAGCGAAAAGTATAATAAGCTGCTCAAAAGATATCATAGATAAATTTAACGGGAAGATGCCCGACGATATTGAAAGTCTTACCTCCCTTCACGGGGTAGGAAGAAAAACCGCAAATGTTGTACTGGCAAATGTTTTCGGCAGGCAGGCTATAATAGTAGATACCCATGTAAAAAGAATATCATACAGGCTCGGATTGACCATTAACTCTGACCCGGTAAAAATTGAATTTGACCTTATGAAAATAATTCCTGAAGACAGCTGGAGCAGCTTTTCACACAGGATTATTGAACTTGGAAGAACTATATGCCTGGCAAAAAGTCCAAAATGTTCTGTATGCAGGCTTCTTAAATACTGCAGATACGGCCAGGAAAATGCTTAGCTTAAATCTAAATATCCCTGCCAGGCGTGATTTAGCCAGCCGTACATGTTTTATTCCCTTTACTGCTTTAAGTTTATTTTCAAGTTTACAATACCATAACCGATAAAATTAACCCATACAGTCACAATATTTCCAAGAAAATCAGAAATACCTGGACTGTACTTTAAAATAAAGTATATTATTGTATATAATTATAAATAAACATGGTTAATTTCCTTTTTAAAGACCGGGTGCAGGTTTTTTTTATAAATAAGCTGAATTAACAGAAAATAAGGAATTAAAATGAAAATAGCGATTACAGCAGATGTTCATCTAAAAACAAAATCAGAATCTCCCGAAAGATGGAATGCATTATCAGATATCCTTGATAAGATGCTATCTGAAAACATCAACACAATTATTATAGCAGGCGACTTATTTAATGAAGAAAGCCAGAATTATTCAGACTTTGACAAATTTTGCGATAAAAAAGAATATACAGATAACAATATTAGATTTTTTATAATTCCAGGAAACCATGACCCTTCCATCAGCCAGCAGTATTTTACTTCCAGAAACATAAAAGTTTTTAGCAAACCCGAAATAATCAAATTCGATGATTCACCTGCTTCCTTCTTTTTTATCCCCTACCTTCCCACCCGCTCTATGGGAGAGATCACAGCTGAATATGGTAAAAATCTTACAGGGGCATGGGTTTTAATAGGCCATGGAGATTATGCGACAGGCCTGCGCAACCCTAACCCTTACGAGCCAGGTATTTATATGCCTATAACAAGAAATGATATAGAGTATTACAATCCTTTCAAAGTTATTCTCGGGCATATACACAAAAAAATTAACATTGATAAAGTATATTATCCAGGTTCACCATGCGGGCTTGATATTAATGAAACCGGAAAAAGAAGCTTCATAATTTTAAATACAGAAACAATGGAAATAACGGAGAAAATAATTGATACAGATTATATATTTTTTAACGAAACTCTGATAGCACTTCCTACCGCCAGCGAATTTGGATATATGGAAGAGAAGACCCGAAAAATGATAAAAAGCTGGAATATAAATAAAAACGAAATGCCAAAAGCAAGAATCCGCCTTAAAATTAAGGGATATACTTCAGATAGAAATAAAATTTCTGAAGTAATAAAAAAAGCACTCAAAGATTTTAGTTTTTACGACAATGAGAAACCTGATTTAACCGAACTGTCAGTCTTTAATGACCCCGAAAGAATAACTATAGTCGAGAATCTTAAAGATGAAATCGAAAAACTCAAATGGGAAGACGATATTACTTCGAAAGAAGATATTATGGAAAAGGCTCTTAAAATAGCACTGGGAGAATAGTATTTTTAACAAACTTAATAATTAAGGAATATACATGGGAGTTTCAATTGACAGAATATCGGTAAAAGACCTCGGGCCAATAGATAACTTCAGCGCTGATTTCAGTATATTTAACCTTATATACAGCAAAAATGAGAGGGGAAAGACTTTCTTTACCGAATTCATAATACGCTCCCTGTTCAGGAATATAAGCCGCTGGAGTTACATAAGGACCGGAGGGAAAGGAAAGGTAACCGTAAGGGGCCTGGATGATAAAAAATCAATTGACTTTACACCTTCTTCTCCTGAAAAGCTTGAAGATTACTGGGAAAAAAGCGAGAAGGGACTTCCTCTGTCCATGCCAAAGCTTCTTGTAGTAAGAGGAGGAGAAGCCGGTATAGAAGACGGGATGGGGGTAAGCAAATTCCTTATTAAAGAAGTGTTATCAGGAATAAATATACTTGATAAAATTGATAGCGACACAAACATTTCTAAAACCATAAAATCGGCAGAAATTGATAACAGCCATATCATAATAAACAATGTGGGTGAAGGTAAAACATACAATAACATCAAAAAAGACCTGGGTGATATCGAAAATTTATTCGAGAAAATAGAATCAGGCTATACCCGCGGAATATTAAAAACATTTAAACTAAAAGAAAAAAACCTCCAGGATAAACTTTCCGTACTTGGCCTGGCCAAAAGGCGACTTGCATATTCAATTTCAGAAAAAATTAAAAAATTAAATGTAAAATTATCCAGGGTCCCTGAAAACGAATTAAATAATATAGAAAAAGAAATTTCAATATATAGAAATAATAAATTATATTTAAACCAGTTGAAAGAAGATTACAAAGAGTCATCTGGTAAGAGTAAGGATTTTAACTGGCTTGAAAGCGCACTATCCCAGTATAAAGACTTATTATCAAAAATCACAAACAAACCGGGCAAATTTCTACCTTCCCTTTGCGGTCTTTTTGCAGCAGCCGGGATAACTTTTTCTGCGATAATAATCTTCCTGTACCAGAAAATCTCTGCTTCTATGCTGCCTTTATATCTTGCAATCATATTCCTCTGCTTTCTGGGCTTATTTATATCTTCGCTTCTATATTTTAGAAAACTAAATAGTTATTTAAATAAAGCGGGACAGAATGAGGAGTTAGATAAAATCAGGGAAGAATTTAAAAAAAGGACAGGAGAAATCCTTACGGACATATCACTTCTTGAATCAAATTTAAATGAGCAGAGAGAATATAGAAGCAGAATGATTGCAATAGAAAAGCAGATTAATCCTCTTAGAGATGGAATGGATAAGAACCATTTTCTTATTAATCAGGAAATAAAAAAACTCTGGCAGAAAGATATAACCGAAGAAGACTGGGATAACATTATTAATGAGCTAAAGCAGATTAATCTTAATATAAGGAACCAGATTGAAAGCGAGAAAGAAGGATTAATTAAACTCAATATATCTGAAGAAGACTATGTTTACGAGGATGTAGACATCACATACAGCCGGGAAAAATATGAAAAAACGCAAAAAGAGCTCAAGCTTGTCCAGCAACAAATAAAAGAACAGGAAGATAGCATGCAAAACCTGAAGCAAAAAATCTGCAATAAAACCAGTGACGAGTTGACCATCAGCTGGGAAGAATTAATAGATAATTTACAGAAGGAAAAAGAGAGGGTTATAAATGAACTTAAAGATAGCTCGGCCACTATCATAGCAGGCTCTATAATTCATAAAGTTATTTCCAGGTTACGCAAAGAAGAAGATGAAAAAATAAAGGAAGGGTTGCAGTCAGAAACGGTTACTGTCCCCTTAAAAGATATAACCAGAAGATACAATGCTATTTATCTTGATAACGACGACCTTGTTGTTTCAGACCCCTATGATAATTTTAATATTAAAGACCTGAGCACCGGAGCAATAGAGCAGGTAATGCTTGCATTAAGAATTGGCTTTACTTCGAAATTATTAAAGAAAGATTCAATATTCTTAATACTTGACGATGCATTCCAGCATTCGGACTGGGAAAAACGTGAAATTATAATAGGTAAACTTGCAGAAATTGCAGAAAAAGGCTGGCAGATAATTTATTTAACCATGGATAATCACATTAAAGGTTTATTTGACAGAGCCGGGGAAAAATTTGAAAAGGGCGGGTATAAAAGATTCGAGTTATAATATTTTTATTCTTTCTTAAGAGTGGCCGGTTTTCTTTCATCCCCGGGAGCATTTTTTTCCAGTTTTGATTTTATATTGAACATCTCCAGCAGGGTGTTGGTCGGACATGCCTTAACACATTCCCCGCAGAGAGTACACTTTTCTAAATCAAATTCAGGTATAGCTCTTTCTTCATTCCAGATTATGGCGTCATAATCACAGGCTTTAAAACATTTTTTGCAGTGTATGCAGCCTCTATCACATCTTTCCCTGCCGGGTATATTTCTAATGGGTTGATAGTTGCATAGATAAACTATTTTTGAATCCGCAGGTACGAGTTCTATTACATTCACAGGGCATACTCCCACGCAAATACCACAGCCTGTGCACTTGTCCGGGTTCACTACCGCTACATTCATTTTTCTATCAATGGATATAGCATTAAAGGGACAGGCCTCAACACAATCACCCAGGCCAAGGCAAGCGTAAGGACACTTCTTAAACCCGCCTATAAGCCCTGATGCAGCCTTGCAGGTTTTAATTCCTGTATAATTACCAATTAATTCTGAATTACCGTAACAGCGCACCACTGCCTTTTTTTTAACTGCCGAAGAATCCAATTTCATATCCAGTACTTTTTCCAGACCTTCAAGCATGGCAGGATCCTGTAATGCTACCGCACAGGGGCTGGTGGTAAAAATATTCTTATCTTCAGCCAGTGCCTGCGCATAAGCAAAGCACCCGGGATACCCGCATGCACCACAGTTTGCTCCCGGCAAATACTTTGATATTTCCTCGGCTCTTTTGAGCGAACCGGGCTCTTCTGGTAAAAATCTATTTACTATAAAAATCAGAATCCCGCATATAATACCTATAGAGCTCAAAATTAGAATAATTAAACTTACATTCATAATTTATTTAATAAATAATCCAAAAACATTTAATAATTAATATAAAACTTTTTTTACCATTTTTATTTATACCAGACCGCTAAATCCTGAAAATGCCAGTGCCAGAAGCGCTGCAGTTAAAAATGCTACCGGCAAACCCTTCATGGATTTTGGCGTATCAGAAAGATCAAGCTTCTCCCTTATTCCGGACATAATAATAAGCACAAGAGTAAAACCAACACCTGCTCCCAGGGCATTCACAACGCTTTCTAAAATTGAATATCCTTCCGTTGAATTTATAAGTGTTATGCCAAGAACAGCACAATTTGTTGTAATAAGGGGTAAATATATCCCCAGCGCATTGTACAGTATTATATTAGTCCGCCTGATTATCAGCTCCACTATCTGCACCAGTGAAGCTATAACAAGTATATATATGACAATGTTCATAAATTCCACTTCATAGGGCACCAGGATATATTTATAAATAACTGCAGTTGAGACTGATGCGATTAGCATTACCAGTGTTACCGCTATCCCCATGCTGAAGGCATTTGATAATTTTTTTGACACACCAAAAAAAGGACAAAGCCCCAGGAATTTAGCCAGAACCATGTTATTTACCAGAACCATAGCTATAAATATGGTTAAAAGATTATTCACTCTTTATCACCCCCAGCAACCTTAATAATGCCAGTATAATTCCTATTACCAGGAAAGCTCCCGGCGGAGAAACAAAAATACTTAGCGGATATGAAGATAAACCCGGAAGTTTGAATAGCTCTTTTCCAAACACCACAAGCCCTCCGGTACCCAGAATTTCCCTTATAAAAGAAATTATTATAAGAGCAGTAGTAAAACCCAGTCCAATACCCAGTCCATCAGCAATAGAAAGAAGCACCGGGTTTTTGGAAGCAAACGCCTCCGCTCTTCCCAGGATAATGCAATTCACTACAATAAGAGGTAAGTAAATTCCCAGCGATTCATAAAGTGGCGGCAAGTATGCCTCAAACACCAGGCTTAGAATAGTTACAAAGGTGGCAATTACAACTATAAACACCGGAATTCTTACCAGAGGGGGTGTCGCTTTCCTTATAACGGAAATTATAATATTTGAACAGAGAAGAACAAATATCACACCCGCGCTCATTCCGATAGCGTTGGTTAAAGAATTGGTTATTGCCAGAGTAGGACAGAGGCCGAGAGCAAGCACAAAAACGGGATTCGACAGAATAACCCCTTTAATTAGCTCTTTCCAGAATCCTCTGGTACTCCCCTCTTTTAACCCTGTTTCATTTTTACTCATATCATTCATTTCTGCAATCTATACCTTCATACCATTTTTATTATTAGTATATGATAAATCAATTTACCCATCACATTATCTTTCCAGTTTATCCAGCACCCCGGTCATTCCATCACGGATTGCATCCACAACGGCTGTCGAGCTTATAGTGGCTCCTGTTATGGCATCAATCTTACCATTTTCCGATTTAAGGCCGATTTCATTTACAGATATACCCTTAAACTGGTCAGTAAAAGAATCTTCGGTTATTCTTGCCCCGAGACCCGGGGTTTCAGTCTGTGAAATTATTGATACCCCGCTGATCTTAAAACTGTTATCCAGACCTACCAGAATTTCAATTTCTCCACCATATCCGCTGCCGTACGCTGTAAAAGCGTAACCGACTTTTTCTTCACCTTTATATATAATATATATATCATCTTTAGTTTCGTACCCGCTCATTTCAGGAAAAACGACTTCAAGAACACCTTTTATCTCTTCAGTCTTCCTTATTTCAATTACAGAAGAGGTTAAACTATTAATTGCCATCAGGAGACTTACAGAAATTATAACAATTACTGCTAAAAAAATTACCGGATATGCTTTATTTGATAAAAATTTTTTAAGCATTTTTCTTCTTCTTATAAAAACCAAATGGTTTCACTCTTATATATTTATCAATGAGGGGAGCAAATGCATTCATAATAAGTATGGAAAAAGCAACTCCTTCCGATAAATTGCTAAAATTCCTTATAAGTACAGTCAATACTCCCAATCCTATCCCGAATATTATCCTTCCGTTTCTGGTCACAGGTGAAGTTACATAATCGGTAGCCATAAAAAATGCGCCTATCATCAGCCCTCCGGCCAGCATCTGGAACAATACATCCTTGCCCATTAAAAGAGAACCCAGAGCTACAGTCCCAATATAAAATACCGGTATCCTCCAGTCTATTATCCGGAATATTAAAAGAATTAATGCCCCTATCAGTATAAGCATTGCCGAGGTTTCACCCAGTGAGCCTCCTGTGTTCCCGAAAAATAAATCTTTATATAAACTAATTTTATCAGACTGGTAAGTAAAATTATCAGCAAGCGGAGTGGCTCCTGTTATAGCATCATAATTAAAATAAGTAGGAAGAACCCAGGCGGTCATTTCTTCTGGGAAGCAAACAGACAGAAATGCTCTTCCAACCAGAGCCGGATTAAATATATTGTATCCCAGACCACCGAAAGCTTCCTTTGCAACAGCAATAGCAAAAAAAGAACCAATAACAGCCATCCATACAGGAAACCGTGGGGGAAGAGTAAGCGCAAAGAGAAGACCTGTAATCACGGCGCTCCCGTCCATAATAAATCTTTTTTTTCTGAGTTTTTTTATTATAAATTCAGTAAGTACAGCGGTTATTGTGCCTGCCAGCATTAAATAAATTGCATAGTAGCCAAAAAAATAAATAGCAGCAGCTGAAGGAAAAAGGAGAGCAATCACCACTATATACATTATCTTACTTGTTGAAAACCCCTTCCAAATATGGGGCGCATGGGATATTAATATTTTATTCTCTTCCACTCTGCTCCTATTATTATCTAAAACTTTATTTCTTTGCCAGAATACTTTTACAGGTTTTTATATACCCGACAATTGGAATATTGGCAGGACAAACATAAGCACAGGCGCCACATTCAATACAGTTATTTATATGATATTCCATACAGCCTTCAAAGTTCCCGCTCTTTGCATTCTTTACATATACCAGAGGCATAAGGTTCATGGGGCATATATCAACACACCTTCCACAATTTATGCAATTTTGTTCATCCTGAATCCTCCTTTTTTCAACCAGCACGCAATTTGTTCCCTTGGTAACAGGAAAATCAGTATCTACAATAGAAATACCCATCATAGGTCCGCCGCAGGCCAGAAAATTTACCTCACCTCTGAATCCCCCGCATTTTTCTATAAGTGAACCAATAACCGTACCCAGCCTCACTCTTAAGTTTTTAGGATTTATAACTCTCCCGGTTACGGTAACCACTCTCTCTATCAGAGGCTTACCCTCAATCACGGCATCATATATTGATTTAGCAGTTGCGACATTGCTTACGATAACTCCCACATCCATTGGAAGACCGCCTACAGGAACAGCCCTGCCTGTTATGGTTTTAATCAGCAATTTTTCTGCACCCATGGGATATTTTGATTTTAGTGAGACTATCTTGAATAGATTACTAAAGCCCATCTCTATTATAAGTTTTTCCAGATGTTCAATTGCATCTTTTTTGTTATCCTCTATACCTATATAAATATCCCGGGCCAAAAGTAATTTATTAATAATATAGAGGCCCATCAGAATTTCATAGCCGTTTTCAAGCATGATTCTGTGGTCGGAGGTTATAAAAGGCTCACACTCACAGCCGTTTAATATAAGTGTGTCAATTTTTTTATCCGGAGGCGGATTCAATTTTACATGGGTCGGAAATGTCGCTCCTCCCATTCCAACAATACCCGCTTCCCTGATTTTTCCCAGTATATCTTCCCTACCAATGCTATCTATTATACTCTTTAATCTACTAAAATCTTCTGTCTTCTTAATATCAAAAAGCTTATTAAATTCAATCCACGAATCTTCCCCATCCGATTTTATTAATGCGGCTTTTATTACACCACTTGTTACCGGATTTACCATATTCATTATTTTAGATACCTTACCCGAAATTGAAGAATGTACGGGAGAAGAGACATAGCTTTTAGAATCAGCTATTTTCTGACCTGTTTTTACCATATCTCCCCTTTCTACCACAAATTCAGGAATGGCACCGATACTCTGCTGAACAGTTATAACCACTTCTTCCGGGGGCGGCAAAACTTCTATTGATTTTTCAGCAGTAGTCTTATTCTCAGGCAGAGATAAGCCTTTAAATGCACTTTTTTTTCTTAGAACTATACTCATTTAACAATTTTAAAAAGTAAAAGAATACAGGTAATTTTACTCAATATATTCCAAAAGTCCAGAAGATTCGTGAATTTTCCCCTCTGAATCCATGATAAATGCTTCAACATTATCAATTGATTCAATTAGCTTTAAGCCATCCTCCGGACCCATCACAAAGATAGAAGTGGCCAGAATATCAGCCCCTGTACAGCTGTCGGATATTATTGTTACACTCCTGCAAACCCCTGCTGAATAACCTGTTCTTGGATCCATTATATGGTGCACTTTTTTT
Organism: uncultured Actinomycetota bacterium; assembly: GCA_964601205.1. GTDB lineage: Bacteria > Actinomycetota > Humimicrobiia > Humimicrobiales > Humimicrobiaceae > JAQVEM01. The sequence continues at coordinate 24,767 of CAZRML010000019.1, forward strand.
TCAGTATCGTAGTAACGGTGATAGCCACCGGAAGTAGTTACCGCCCTGTCAACCACAGAAAATACAGAAAGAAGATTATTATCAGAATTATTATCATCTTCCCCTGCATCGGGGCTTTCAAGTTCTACCACCCATTTCTCTTCGCCCGGTTTGACCCCCATTGCATAGATGTCTCCTCCAGCATTAACCAGACAGCTATTAATGCCGAACTCCTTTATTTTCTTTATGGCTTCATCAACAGCATACCCTTTGGCAATACCTCCAAGTGTGACAGCCATCCCTTCTACGCTGAATTCTATTTTCTTATCCCCTACATTAATTTTGTCTGAACCGGTAACCTCAAGTGTTTCGGATATTTTTTGCGCCTGCACTTCTTCACTCTCTTCCCACAGACCACCGCTCCACAAATCAAGCAGTGGCTGAACGGTTATATCAAAACAGCCTCCGGTCAGAGTATAATAATCAATAGATGTATTTATAAGTTCCAGAAATTCTGATGAAGGATTTTCAATATAACCATTTTCATTTAAAAATGAAGCTTCGCTTTCAGGGTCGTAGATTGATGCTATATCTTCAATTTCCTCTATTCTTTCAAACGCCGCATTTATTGCTCTGTCTCCTGTTTCCTTATCTGAATATACAATTATACTTACATATGTCCCCATCATTTCTCTGGTTTCTTCTATTCTATCTATGGTTTTAAACCTGCAGGAGACAAGGGACAGAAGTAAAAATGTGATTATAAAAAAGGTGCTTATTACACTAATTACTCCTGCACTTACTCCTGCTTTTTTTAGGAAAAACTGCATATAATACTCCTTCTATTTTAATAAAATGATAATTCCAGCCTTAATAACAATCTGAAACTTTTTATTTTTACAATCAGGCAATTACAATTTATCCTGGGCTCTCCTGAGTTTTAATACCAGCGAATCTTCAACTAATTTCACGTCACTATATTTTATTGGCTCATCTTTCTCAATATTTTTCTTTAAAACACATCCCTCGGACAGACCAATAGGCAGCAGATTTTCTTTTTTTGCCTTTTTATACTCATCAATAAGTCCGTAAACCGTATATTTCCCTATCCCGTCAATTATATCCCCGGCCCTGAGGTCTTTTTTAGCTACGGTTATAACTTCCGAAACCATGCCAGATTCGGGAGTTATGGTAGGCTCACCATAAAAATAAGCCAGTGCTATAGATAGAGGAGTCTCAATACTTGTCAGATGATATGGCCTGTATAAAAGATAATATGGTCCCTCCCCCAGCATAAGATATTTAAGGTCAGCCCTTACCATTTTATTTCTGGCTGAATAAACAAGAAAAACGCCGGGAGCAAGATCTCCAACTACAAAATCTACTACTCCTTTCCTGGATAGGATTCCGCCATCCCTTTTTAATTTAAATACCCCGGTTAAATCTTTTATATTGGCCGAGGGGCCATGCATTCCCCTGCAGTCCGGCACAAGTCCTGTTGAATTTGAAAGACAGGCCATTTCTATCATTGATTTTGTTCCATCCACAAACGAGGTCATCATAGTGGAGCTCGAGCCCTTGCTTTCTGCATAATCCTTAAGAACGGACGGATTTGCATAACGGTCCAGGGGATTGTTCTTTCCTTTTCCGGCCGCAACCACTTCAAGACCAAGCGCATATGCAAAATTATATAATTCCTTCAGGGCTGCCGGTTCATCCCCTGCCGAAACTGTATATACCACACCACTGTCCTCTGCCATCCTTTTTAATATCGGGCCGATGATGACATCTGTTTCCACATTAAGGGTTACTACATGTTTCCCGGAAACAATGGCTTTTGATGCTATAAATGCACCCGCTTCAGGATTGCCTGTAGCATCTATAACTATGTCTGTATTATCTAAAGCAAATAATATTGAAAGGTCATCTGCCACAATTAATTTATTTTCTCCTGCAAACCGGTTTAACCTTCCCCTTACTTTTTTATTCAGACCGGTATCTCTTATATTTATTTTATTTATATCGCTGTTATCTAAATCTATATCACGCTTATTTTCAACAACTACAATTTCATTATCATTTATTTCCAGTTCTTTTAAAATGCCTATAATCCTCCCGGCATTCCTGTTTGCCACTGCAATAACCTGTATGCCATCCAGTTCTCTCAGGTGAGATATCAGACTTTTCCCCATCTGCCCCACACCGGCTATAACAATTTTTATAGTCTTTCCATTTCTGTAAAGGTCTTTTAATTTTTTACCAAGGTCAAGCATTTAAATATTATTTGATATATTAATTCAAAAAATTTTAGAGCATATAAAAAATTTAGTATATTATAACCATTTTTAATCTTAAACTTTTAAAGCAGGCAATCTTTTAAACCCAATCACAGCCTAATAAATTGAAAGAGAATTAAGCATAATATCATACAGCCTGCATGAAAACTCCCTGTAATATATATCAGAAAACCTTATAAGTAAATAAAGTACATTATTTTTTCTTATAAAAATCATTTCAATGTCCCATCTGATTTTATCCTCTGATATATAGTAATAGCTAATCTTTCTATAGTCCAGACCATTAATTTCCCCGGTTATTTCCTCGCTCTCCACTTCCAGATCGGTATCAACATCAACTATCTCCTCTAATATCTTATCAGAGAAATTGACATATTCTTCCGGGGAAGGGCAATATCCTTCCTTCAGGAACCGTATATTTACAGCGGTGTTTATATTCCCGGATAATGGTTCAAAACCGACTTCAGGACCACCGGTGCGTTCCACTTCTTTATAATCCCAGCCGTCAGGATAAAGAATTGAGAATTTATAATCATCGTTCTCGTATATATTATTGTCATTAAATGTTGCATCCGGAATATCCTCTTTTATTATTTCAAAATCATACCGGCCTTCCAGAACTTTATTATGATATAAATCTATTTTATAAATACCTGCCGGCCATAGATTCTCATTTTCAATCCTGAATACAATATACCCCGGCGTATAACAGGTGTCTTCAATAACAAATTCTTCTTCTCCCAGCAGCTCATCTTCATCCTTATACCACTCAATCCGTAATGAATCTCCGGCTACCCGATAATTTAACCCTGCCATTGTATAAATTACATCACCGGGATAAAATTTTTCAGTAATGCCGACGGGCTGCCCTTCACTATCTATTTCTCTGCACAACATAACTCCTGTTACATTTATCACCGGTGGTTCAATGGTAAAACCGGCGCTGCTTATTAACCCACCGTTGTGATAAAAGTAAACTCTGTAATCTCCCGGTTCCCCTATCAAACCGGTCTCCCTTCCCGCGGTCAGACGATTTGAGAGGTAACCTTCAACGTACCCCCTCCCGCTTTCGGAATACTCGCCATTAGATTCTGCAACTATTTCCTCCGTGTCTCCATTTATCCAGACAAACTTCCACATATCCCCGGCTCTGGCACCTGAAACTCCTATTACAGCAAAAATCCCTTCTGTATTAAAATCAAAATTATTCTTAATATCCGCAGGTTCAAAAGTATCTGCATCCACTTTTTCACAGATAACCACTTCACCAAAACTTAACCCCGGTTTGCACGAACCAACAAAGGGAACAAGTATCACTGATGTAACAACTACGATTATTGATACCAGCATTTTTCTGGCAATATGATTTTTAGCTATCATGTTCAGGAGATATTTTAAGAACATTTAATTTATGTTAATAACAACGGGTAAATGGTCTGAAGCCGTGCTGTAAGGCACGTCCACATCTGATATCTCTAAATCTTTTGTTACCCATATATAATCTATTCTTCTAAAGGGTTCATAATGCACCCAGGTCAGTGTATCTTCCTCTCCAAGTTCCAGCTGTGAATCTAAAAATTCGGCACTGTGCATCTGCATAATCTCCGGATCGCCTGTCACTGCATTAAAATCTCCCATTATTACGGTTCTTTCCAAACCATCCCATTCTTCCAGAAGCTTTTTTACCTGCTCCTCTCTTATCCAGCCCTCACCCTCTATATGATGCAGATGCGTGCATATGACATTTAAATTATCCCCATCACTCACCTCTATTTCAGCAAGCAGATAGCTTCTTCTAAGCGGGGCACCCAGCTCCGGCAAAAATCCGCTCTTTATCAGCTTTAACGGATACCTGCTCAAAATAGCGTTACCCCATACATCATCTGATGCAGGCATAAACAGATAGTCCATATCAAGTCTATCTGATAACCACGATAGTGTATCTGCCGACCCGTTAATGAGCCATCCCCTGGAAACTTCCTGAAGGCATACCAGATCCGCTCCACTTTTCTCGATAACTCTGGCAATGCTTTCCAGGTCAAGATAGCCCTTTATATTAAAACCCTGATGAATATTATAATCCATCATCCTGATTGGACCACCTTCAGTAGTATCTCTATCCATATTTTTAGGGGGCAGAAGCATAATCAGTGGAACTATAAGCAGCCCGGCCATAAGATAAAGAAATACAGGCTTCCTTCCAGTATGGTTCCTGCCTGAAGTGCGGTCTTCCCGGCCTCCAACCTCCGAATTTTTAAGGCAGGATGAAACAAGGGCACAGATTGATATAAAAACAGCCGTCAGAACCGGAATCACCCAGTTTTCAAAGGGCAGTTTTAAATCATAACTGCTATAATATATAAATGCAAAAATAAGGAACACCAGACCTCCGAGGCTAAAGGCTATTGTATTCTTCCACGGCATTTTCTCAACCACTTTACCTGCCGCTTTATCCAGGACAACTGCCAGCAGCCAGAAAGCTCCGATGTTACCAATAATCACCTGCAGCATATACAAATAACCTCCTGCGCCGGGCCAGAAGGACATTAATAGAAAAAGCACACCAGACACAGTTAACAGGATTCTTATTTTTTTAAATGAGATTAAATATGTAAATAAAAAAGCCAGAAGATTGGAAACCATTATTACAGTCAATGAAAACTGAAGGCTTTTTCCGGTAATTGTATTCAGTGAGGCTACATTCTGGAATTTCAATAACTGGAGAAAAATAAAGGGCATAAATACGGTTAAAGTATAAAATGAATTTCTGTCTCCATCAAAAGGCCCTGCATCCCTTAAATCTCCAGAGACGCTGTGAACCAGCCATAACTTTATTATAATAATAACCAGCACAAAAAAAACTACGTTCCAGTCCTGCCTCCATAACATATCCCATGTCCCGAAAAGACCGTGAAAAGCCGTTGAAAGACTGATCCCGAAAACAATACCGGGAAAAAATGAAGATAAAAGACTTATTCTTTTTTGCTGCAGGAGAGTTACAAAAAAAACAGAGCCCGCCATCCATAGAACGGTACCCAGAGCTGACACCGCAAGGCTAAGTGGAGGCCAGGGATTTACCTGCAGTATAAATCTTGTCGCGCCCACTCCTGCTGTAAGCACCCACAATATGATACCGTACCTCAATTTATATATAAAACCAGTGAAAAAAACCAGCAAAAATGTCACCAGAGCATAAATTGCTACATCTGTAAGAGATATATTCGGACGCTCCCTGAAAAAATTAACCAGCAGGGAAAGAAAGGTTTTAAGGATTTCCAGGCCAAAAAGAGTATTTATGGCTACAATAAAAAAGTATGGCCACCTTAAATTCAAATTATTCCCGGATATTGCTTTTTTCATTTCAATATATTATAAACAATTATTTTCCGTTTATCTATGTATAAGAATAATCATAAAGGCTGGCCCTTATTGGGCACCACACATATCATTCTCAGGCCTTCATCACCTGCTTTGAATTGATGCAGCTCCAGTGGTTCTACAAAAATAAAGTCATCTTTCTCAATTTCAACCATATCGTTTCCCTTTAGGACGGAACCTCTACCACTTACAATATATACTTCATGCTCCCAATCATGACTGTGCCTGGGCGTATGTCCACCCGGACCTATTTCAAATAGCCTCATTGCAAAAGTTGGAGTCCCATCCTTTGCCGTGAGCATGGGGTAAAACCTGATACCGCTTGACCGGTCATCTTCCATAATAATAGGACTAAATTCTTTTTTCTTTTTTATAATCATTCATACTCCTGTCTTAATATAATTAATAAGTTATTAACCGTATTATTGCCATATTACGTCCCTATTATTCCAGTCCGCTGATTATATCACTCAATCTGACCTCTGCATACGCTATACTGCTATCAGCAGCACCATAATATATTTTTATCTTATCCTCTTCATATAAAGCACCACAGGTAAAAATCACACCATTATAAAAACCTTCCTTCTCGTAATCCATTTCAGGCTCCATTATGGGCTTTCTGCACCGGGCAATAACTTTCCAGGGTTCTTTCCTGTCCAGAAGCACCGCCCCCAGACAGTACCGGTTATCCTCTGAAGCACCGTGATAAATTTCCAGCCAGCCTTCTTTTATTTTAAATGGAACCGCTCCCGCACCTATTCTTGAACTATCCCAGCTCTCCTTTCTTGTGCCTATCAACCTTCTGTGCCCACCCCAGGAAATAAGTTCATCTGATTCGGATATCCAGATATCAGCCCTGCCAAACTCACATGATACCGGCCTGCTGAGAGCATAATATTTACCTTTAATTTTCTCCGGGAAAATAACCACATCCTTATTGTCAGGCATAAAAATCACACCATGCCTTTTAAATTTCTTAAAGTCATCTGTAGACGCCATGCAGGTAGTAATTCCTTCTATATCCGATACAGCCACGTAACTTATGTAGTATTCTCCATTAAGAAAAGTAATTCTCGGGTCTTCAATACCTGCCCTTTCATATTCATTTTCCGGAAATAGAGCGGGCCCGCTGTCTATATCAAAGTCAATTCCGTTTTTACTTTTTGCAGTTCTAAAATGAGAAATTGAGGTAAGATAATTACCATAAATTGTCCTTAAAAATCTCGGATCGGAAAAATCAATGGAAGAGTCGCTTTTGTTAAATTTCTTTACTGAAATTTTACCCGTTTTTAAATCAAGTAAAGGGACCAATATTTTCTTCTTGTCATAATTGACCGGTTTTTCTGCAACCCTTAAAAGAAGTAAAACCTCATCCTTAAATCTGGTAACACCACAGTTAAAAACACCTGCCACCTCAATATCATCTCCTGAAGGTTCTAAATCTTCCGGCTTTATTATCGGATTTTTCCCTGACCTTGATACATTCATTTTTATTATTTATTTTTATTTCTGAATCAATTCCTGACTTTATAATCATTCAACCGGTCTATATTTATATCTAAAAAAATCATCCCAATTTATCATACGGAGCCAGATAAAGAAAAATAAATTCTATGGACACAAACAGTTACCCGGTAATTCCCAGTCTTTTTGCTGCAAGAAATGCCATCAGAAAACAAATATTTGATTCAGCTCCCTGATTTAAGTTAACTCCTTCAGGTGTCAGGCCATCGTAACAGGCAAAATTTTCATCCACAAGAGAAACTCCTTTTATATTATACCCAAAAAACCATCTGTACCATTTTTCAGCCCACTTCCTATAATAGTCATTTCCTGTTGCGCGGTATGCTTTCTCAAGACAGCAGACCATATAAGCGGAATCAATGGGCTGCTGGTCGTATATAGCTTTTCTACCTTCCTTAAAATACCAGCCCCTGTTACCCACAGGGGCAGGCCTGTTATTTTTCTGACATTCCTCTATTAAAAAGTCTGTTGTTTTTCTGGCAATTTCAAAGCTTTTTTCACATTTCCTTCTGAGATAAGTTTCCCATAATGCCCATGGCATAATTGCATTTGCATACACCAGGTAATTTTCAAACCATATCCAGTCTTTAGAATAATTTTCAAAATACAGTTCATGCAATTTTTTCCTCAGCTCCAGTTCTAAATTATGTGTGTGTTCAAGATTTACCAGTCCCAGCAGCGCTGCGGCCATTGCCCTTGGCGAAGTCCATCCGTATGCATCTAAAATTAAATTTTCAATAATCTCCTTTACGTAACCATCTCTATTGCTTTTAATTGATAGCAGTGACCACAGAGCCAGCCCGTAGGCTTCTTTTATATTGGATTTTGAATTATATTCTTCATTCTTAAATATGCCCCCGTTATTTTCTTCATAAAAAAAATGGTAAAGCAGGCCATCTTCTCTCCGTGCTTTTAATATAAAATTAAGATAAATATCTCTCAGCCCGGCGTCTTTAAATCTATCAGCAACTATAAGGGCCCTTGCCTGGTCCTCCAGGGCATACCCGAATGCCGGATCAGGCTTATCCAGCTTCCCATGCTGGTATATCCCCATACCTGTTGTCATCAGCCTTATTTTCTTTAATGGGTCCATGATAATTTTTCTTTATTCGGCATAAAAATGGTTCTTAAATATTTATTTAATAAAAAATTTTAATAAAACTATATATTTTCATGTATATCTAAAACTTCATTAAATAATTTAAGATGCTGCAGGGCTACATTGTACCAGGTCATTAATCTTCCAAACTCGTATGCTTTTTTTTCTAGTTTTAATTTCTTTTCAGGATTCCTGCATATATCTATTACCGCATTTGCAATAGCTCCAGAATTCCGAAAAGGCACAATCACACCTCTACCACTCGCCAGAACCTCTTTTGCATATAAGTAAGGAGTTGAGATGCATGCTTTACCTGCTCCAATAGCATACGCTAAAGCTCCTGATGCGGATTGTTGCGGGTCTAGATATGGTGTTATGTATATATCAATAGCTTTTAGCCAGGAAACAAGTTCTTCCAGAGTCATATATTTATTTATAAATTTAACATTTTCTTCCAGATTGAGATTCTTTATTTTTCTTTTTAAAAAATTTCTGTATTTTTCTCCCTCAATTTTTAATACGACGGGATGTGTCTGGCCAATTATCAGATACAAAACACCGGGAAATTGCTTTTTAATCACTCCCAGAGCTTCTATAATATATTCAATTCCTTTAATTTCCGATAAAAGATTTATATTCCCCAGTATTATTTTATCCTTTAATCCCTTTTTCCTTTTATATTTTTCATTGGGTTCCATCACTATATCAGGAACACCATGGGGTATAATTTCTATATTGTCTACTGGATAATTGTATTTTTTTACAAGTTTCTGTATGCTTTCCGGCATCATGGCTATTACCTTATCAGTAAATTTGATTACATCCTTTAAAGCCCGGCCATATCCTTCATCCGGATTATCGGGAATTGTATGGGTAGTTACTATAAGAGGCTTTTTTATCCTCTCTACTAACTTTATAATATATTCTCCGAATTCACCGCCATACAGGCCAAATTCATGTTCCAGAACTACTATATCTGCTATGGATTTATTAATATAGTTAGCAGCTTTTATATAGGAACCAATATCATATTGATTGATCTCAAATTTAACTTCTGGAGGATATTTAATCTTATCTTCAGGTTTTACCATTGCTATAATCCTGGATTCACAGTATGGGTTTATAAGGTCAATAGCCCTGGTTAAATCTCTGGTATAAGTGGCAATACCGCATTTCCTTGGAATATATGATGATATATACACACAATTAATACCCTTGCTCTTTTCCCTTAAAACTTTTTTAAGCTTTTCCAAAATAATCCACTTCCATTATTTATTTTATAAAAAACACCAGAAAGATATAGCTTACAGATAGTTATAAGATTATCCTAATATCCAGGATTAGTAAATTGATAATCACCTTTATAAGAAATATTAAAGCTTCATATCAATTTAGAGATTAAATGTTATTAAAAATCAGGAGGTAAATCTATTTTCTTTCCTGCCATCTTCTTAAGCCTTGCAAGTTTATATGCGTGCCTGTATTTTTTGGCTACAATCTCCCAGGATACAACTTCATTTAAATATTTTTTAAGATTCTTTGAAAGCCCTTTCCTTAAATCCTCATCACAGGCTAACCTTATAACCTTTTCTTTTAACATCTGCTTATTGGTAAAAAGCAACCCTCCTTCACTTTCAAGAGTTTGTGCTGTAAGCCCTTCCAGCGGGGCAGTAGTTATATAAGGTTTATTCAAAGCAATAATTCTTGCCAGCGTTCCAGACTGTGTCTCATCTACTGTGGGTAGAACTATAAACTTACACACTGCCATTACCTTGTAGTAAATATCTCCTCTGGGAACAAATTCGTAATAATGTGCAATTCCCTTTTTTTCCAATATCTCAAGGCTTTTTTTGTAATGATTATAATCCTCCAGATGCGCTTTATCTCTTATAGTGCCTGCAGCCAGAAGGTCCCAGCTCTCACCGGTTCTTTTTTTTATTTCTCCCAGTATCTCTTCCCACATAGAAGTTAGTATATCCCATCTTTTGTTTGACTGAATCCACCCCACCAATCCAACTATATTATTACTCAGATATTTGAATTTATCTAAATCAAGTTCCTTTCTTAATCCCTGAATGCCTTTTTCACTCCAGCTTCTATCAACCCTCGCTCCATGGGGCACAATCATAATATTATTTGGCATCTTCCAGCCTTTTTGAGTAAAGGTCCAGTTTAGCCTCCATTTCTGGTAATCACTTTTAAATAAAACAACATCGGAATCTTCACATAACTGATAAATAAAATTTTCTTCAAATTCCTTTAATCTTCCGTGTACTGTATGTGGCTCCACTACAATAGGAAATTCATTTATGGAACCCAGGAATTCAATAAAACCCTGATTTTTATCTCCAATACCTCTATTATCAATATGCTCATACAGCCCATATTCATGCTGGATATGCACCACATAGGGTGACAGCTTTTTAATCTTTTTTGCTACTGGTTTCCACCAGAAACGATGAGAAGTATCAATTATGGGAAAAACTCCTTTACCTTCACCATCAGTATGGCTTATTACCAGGACTTCTCTCTCGGGATATTCTTTCTGTATAAATTCTCTGGCTTCTTCACAGAACGTAGCTATCCCGCATAATCTTGGATAGTAAGTTGAAATCAGTACTATTGGCCTGCCTCCTGACATAAATCAACCATCCTTTAAAGTTCTTTATAATTAATATATTTTAGCCGTCAAAGTTTAATTAATTCATCTGTTGCACAATAATAGTTACAAAATTTATTATTGTCAATTATTGCAGGTTAAGAATATCACCCGCAATACCCTATAAATCAAATTTAATTCAGCTCTCTCGGACTCCATCTTTATAAAATATTTTCTATGTCAGGATGAATATAAGTACTGGAAATATAAATTAAGTTAAAAAAGATGGACAGAAGCAATGATATTATATACCAGCAGGATGGTTTTAATTGCCATTACAGTCGCTGCCATGCCTGCACCGGTAATAATTAAGCTTCCAGAATAATACCCGAAAGACAAACAGGCAGACTGGAAACTCATAAAGCTCCATCAGGACAGATATCTTAATTTACTGATTCAGGATATTCCTAAAAAACTGATTTTTCTCTGCTTCGTTATAACCGACAGCACTTGAATTCCCGAACCACTGCGGCCATGAATTAAAAGTAGTTATGGTAATATCTTCCCTGCCTATAGAACTGGCAACAGGAATTATTTGAAGAGCCTGACTTAACGATATATTAGTCCATACATACTTACCCATTATATTCAAGAAATCAGCTATATTCCCTGAATTTACCATTGACCTTTTCTGCAGGAGCAGGTCTGCCATAAGCATAGCTGATTGCCTTTCCCTTGAGTAGGCTCCTCCGCCATAAAGAGACCTTCCATGCCTTGCCCTTGACAGAGCCAGTGCCTGTGTTCCATTTATGTGATGCGTTCCTGCGGTTAAATAACATCCTGAGAAAGAGTCTGCTATATTTTCCTCAACCGTGACATCTACTCCGCCAAAATAATCAATGAGAGGTGCGAAGCCATCAAAATCAGTTATTACATAAAAATCAATATCTGCACCGGTAAATTCTTCAAATATGCTAACGGCATAATCATTGCCCCCTATGGCATGATAACCGTTAATTTTACGGCCTTTAAACCAGGTATCGCGCGGAATAGTTACCAGATAGGCTTTCCCGGTGTCAAGATTCAAATGTACAAATATATTAATATCTGTTCTTCCGCTGATCCTGCCCCCGGCTCTATCGTGGGCACTGTCATCTCCCCAGATTATAAAGTTAACTTTCCTGCCTGCCTGGAACCCTGTTGCACCGCTTGAACTATAACCTGAAGAAGTTGAAGTTACTGCAGCCGCAGCATTAGAAGGTGCGCCGGCATATGGCTTAATTCCATAATCACTACAGAGTTCGGAAAACTCTTTTGATTTTAAAAATCCATCCAGTACCGATTTCCTGGTCATCCCACCGGCCAATCTTTCCAGCCACGCATTATAACCATTTGTGTCGGGTTCCCGATTAAAAAAAGCCCTGTAAAGAATCGTAACAAATTCCTCATTTGAATATTCTCTGGCCAGAAATTCTTTACTAAAAACAAAACCTTCCGCAACATCCGCTCCTGTTTTAGACCCATTCATCAGACGCCCGACCCACTCATCCAAACCGCCGGCATCAGGCTGCCTTCCCAGGCACTGAACATAGAAACGTGTTACAAAACTCTGTACCTGCTCCGCTGAGCCTCCGTCAAGGCCACCAGGAAAAAGAGTTATAAAAAGAATTCCGATTAATACCATAATAGTAAAGTATCTGATAGTATAAAGTATTCTCTTTGCCATTAGCGCTCCCTTATAATTATTTTTTTGTAATTAGTTCGCAGGTTAATACCCTGACATCAAGCTTAAAACTTCATATAATTATACAATTATTCCCTGCAGGATAAAAACATTAATTAAAAAATTTTTTTAAAAAGAATTTCCTCCATTTTATTCATACCCAGCCTGGTTAAAGCAAAGTCATATTTTACCGGGTCATCCCTGTCAAATTTTTTTAATGTGCCGGTTATCTCTACAGCGGTTTTAATATCTGCCTGTTTTCTATCTGTAAACCCGAGTTTTGCTGAAATCCTGTACATATGAGTATCCAGGGGAACAATTAATTCTGATGTATGGATACCGGTCCAGCCCCCGGGGTCCACCCTATCTTTTCTCACCATCCAGCGAAGATAAAGATTCAGCCTCTTAAATGCACTGCTGCCCGAATGATAAGGTATAAGGCTGGTGCACTTTTCTTTTGAAAAAAAGTTTAGTTTTTCTGCAAAATTTAAAATAGCGGGAACAACTGTTCCGCTGCCTGCCTCTTCTTTAAATACTTTTTCAGCCTTTTCCATAAATTCTCGGGAGCTCACGGCGGTGCTTTTTTTTATATTGCCCCCATGGTTTCTTTTATCATTTACAGAGGCTTCCAGAAAGCAATTATTTAGCGAGCCGTATTCCTCAAGAGCTTTCTTTATTCCTTCCAGCAGGCAGCATAGTTCATCTCCTGTGGTAAACCTGTGTTTAAAAGTCTTAAAATGATTATAAAATGTCCGGGGAGAAGATTCCATTATAAAAAAATAAGGGGAAGAGCCCATACTGCCCAGAACCAGGGATACACTTTTGAGTATCTGGCTTACCCTCCCGTAAGATAATGTAGAGGAAATAAGGCCCGCAATTTCACGGTCCCTTATGTCATCATAATTATATAAAAATTCCAGCGGGTCCGGGTGAACAAATTTCCTGTGATTAAAGGTTAAGTATAATTTATCCAGCTCCTCTTTTAATCCCATCTATCCTACCGGTTATACTGTTTAATATTTTAAATTATCTGGTGCGGTGTTTTGATTAATCATACTCATTAATCAACTGCAGAAATTTCTCTATGCCTTTTATTTATCTTATCTGCCAGCCCATCAATCGCCTCAAAATCTTCTTTTTCCGGGTACCCTTTAATAATTACGGGTTCTATTACTTCAGCTTTCAAAGTAGATAAAACATCAAAAAGCATATCGGCAGTTTTTCCGCCCCATCCATAAGAGCCTATAATTGAGATAAATTTTGCTTTCGGTTTGAGTGCCCTGACTAAATATGCTGCGTACATAATATTGGGATGGGGACCCGCAAGAACTGTAGGGGTTGCAATTACAATTGTAGCTGCATCAACCAGTGCCATAGCAAGCTCCCCTATATCAGAGACAGTAAGATGAAAGGCCCTGGCCGTTATATTTTTTTTGCTCAGTGATTCCTTAAAGTACTCAACCATTTTTTCGGTACTTCCATGCATTGACACGTAAGGTATGACAACTTCATTTTTTACACTGTCAGAAATCCAATCTCTGTATGCATTAATAATAAAACCAACATTTCTATAAATTGGACCATGGCTGGGAGCAATAATTTTAATATCTAAATCCTTAATCTTTTCAAGGTTCTTTTTTATATTGTTCCTGAAAGGCATCATAATCTCTGCATAATAACGTTTCGCAGCGTTATATATTTTATCTTCTTCTCCGGCAAAAAGTTCGCCGGTAGCATAATGAGAGCCAAAGAAGTCACAACTAAAAAGAATTTTATCCTCAATTAGGTAGGTTGACATTGTTTCGGGCCAGTGAACCCAGGGAGTAAAAATAAACTTTAGCGTCTTATCACCAAGGGAAAGAATGCCTCCATCCTCAATAACCATAAATTTTTCTTCCGGTATTAAAAGCAAATCTTCGAGCATTGATTTGCCTTTCTGGTTTGTTACTATCATAGCTCCGGGATAATTTTTTATAAGCTCTGGCAGGGAGCCCGAATGGTCCTGCTCTGCGTGATGCGATATTATATAATCTATCTTCCCTGGACCCAGTTCTCTTAAGTTGCCAAGCTGAACATCATACATCGGTGGGTCCACACCATCAAGTAAAGCTGTTTTTTCTGAACCATTAATTAAATAAGAATTGTAAGAAGTTCCGTCTGGAAGAGGTATTAGCTCATCGAATAACTTTCTGTCATAGTCTACTGCTCCAACAGAATAGATATTTTCTTTGATTTTAAGTACGCCCACTCAAACCAGCTCCTTCTCTTTTTAAAAATTCTTTTGTTACATTTATACAGTTTTTTAATTGATACAGTAAAGCAGAACTTTTCTGTTTTTAATTATATTCTCTTATTCAATCAGTGTAAATTTTAAAAAAATATAAAATAATTTATGAGTCTAAAGTGATTTTACTCTATTTTCAATTACTGAAGTTACTTCCCTGTAGTCTTTATATTCTGATTTTTTGAACTTTAATGGTTCCGATAACCTTACCTCTACAAGAGGCCGCCGGGGCATGTGCCTCCAGGGAAGTATCCCATTCCTTAAAATATCAAATAGACCCTCGACTCTTACAGGTATTACGGAAACATCCATGTCGAGCGCTATAACGCCGATGCCGGGTTCAAATTTCTTTACACTTCCATCAGTGGTAACTCTTCCCTCGGGATAGATTAAAACATACCAGCCCTCATCAATCATTTTACCTGTATTCTCCATCACTTTTTTAAACCCGTAAGTTCTGGATATGGGAGAAACATTAATAAATAAATTTATCAAAAGATAAAATCCTGCTGCTTCAATTATTCTTATCAACCATGTCCCGGTATGATAGAAAAAATGCTTAAAATGATATTCTATGGACATCAGTACGACAACCTTCCTCCTTATATTGAAAGGTAAAGAATAAAGGATAACAAAACTATCCAGGATACTTGTATGATTGGCGGCAAATACAGCCGGCTCTCTTAACCCCTTAAGTTTTTCTTTTCCCTTCACTCTGAGCCTGCAGACAGGGAATATAAAAGGATAGATAATAAACTGAAATATAGTCCTTATAACCTGAACAGGCAGCCAGAAAGGAAAGTTATAGGAAGGTATTCTGCGTGTGCTCCTCCGGGGAGGAGACTTAATTAAATTTTCAAGCTCACTAATTTTAGTATTTCTACTGATATAAGAATCATCCACTTCCATACCATATTTATCTTCAATAATTGCTGAAAGCTGAGCCAGATCGAGGGAGTCCAGCCCGAGGTCTTTTTCAAGTTCCGCATCTTCATTAATGCTTTCGGGTCTAACTTTTTTTAAACCTTTTAATACTTCCACCACCCCTGCAAACAAAAAAGTTTTTTTACCTGGAGCTACTTCCTCTTTTTCCCCTTCTGAGAGAGCCTTTGCCACTCCGTCTCTTTTTATTTTTTTCGTAGTTGTTCTTGGAAAATCATTTCCTTTCCATATACTGTAACTATTTATGTGCTGGTACACATTTAGCTTTTTATTTGCTTCCTCTATTATTTTTCGTGGCTCTCCCTTAAAATCATCCTCGAGCAATAATACAGCATGAATTTTTAAACCCTTACCATCTTTTAATCCCAGAACTGTGCAATCCCTTACTATGTCAGATTCCTTTAATACAGATTCAATATCTTCGGGGTAAATATTTATTCCATCCTCCCTTACAATAACTGAATCTTTCCTGCCCTTAAAAATCAGATTACCTTTTTCATCCACTGCAGCCAGGTCACCGGTTTTAAACCATCCTTTAGAGAAGGCTTTCTTTGTAAGTAAAGAGTTTTTAAAATACCCCGGTGTTACATTCTTACCCCTCACGTAAATTTCACCATTTACCAGGCGTATATCCAGACCTTCCAGAGCTTTCCCGATAGAGCCCGAACCTGTAGATGCAGGATCTGCAAGGGTTACCAGCGGGGCTGTTTCAGTCAATCCATAACCCTGGAATATAGTATAAGCAATGGTTCTCCAGAACTTATCAAGATTTCTATCAAAAGCCGCTCCTCCCACCACTATGGCTACCAGCCTCCAGCCAATTTTCAGGTGAATGTTTAAAAAAGCCAGAAACCGGATCGGCCATTTAATTCTCTTAAATCTATTAAATTTCTTTTTGAACTCCTCATCTCTGAGATTAAATTTCCTGGTTATATGTTCCTTAAGCAATTCAAGAATTTTAGGAAGAGTTCCGAGAATCCAGATTTTTTCTTTTCTTATCGCTGTCAGAATTTCTGCAGGATTTATACTCTCCATAAAAACTACCGAGCTTCCTATCATCAAAGGGATAAATATTCCTATCAGCTGCCCGTACATGTGACTCAGAGGAACAACCGATAATATCTTTAAATTCCACATAAAACGAAAGAATTTTTTCCACTTCTCCATCACAGGCTTAATAGACCCGAGGTTTGATTCAATATTACCGCGGGTAATCATTACCCCTTTTGGGCTGGTTGTAGTACCCGAGGTAAAAATAATCTGGGCCAGGTCACCGGAGGAAATATTAAGTCCCGTATACTCTGCGGGCTTTATATCTGAAAGAATATCTTCAATATCATTAATATTGATTAATTTAATCCGTAAAGGTTCTCTAATCATGCTACTGCTGTCTCCGCATACCATTAACTTCGCCTTTGTTTTTGCCAGTACCTTTTCTTCAAATTCAGAACCCGAATTTAAATCAAGAGGCACAGCTACTACTCCCTCCATGAGGCATCCAAGAAAGGCGACTATCCATCCGGGTTTATTTTGCCCCTTTATTATTACTCTCTGCCCCTTCTTAATTCCATACTTTCTGAGCAGTGCAGCAAATTTTTTTGCGTGCTCGTATACTTTCTCAAAACTCCAGCGTAAAGTGCGGTATTTTCCCCGATAATAAAAGTACCTGTCCTTAGCTATTATATATTTCTTCATATAGTCGGGTAAGCCTGAACTCATTATAAATTTACCACCTTCTCCAGTATGTTCAGGAAAATATATTAACCCCTGCCCTGATCGGGTTAATCAAGCAAATCAGCTTTATTAAAACTTTATTACATATAAATAAATCCAGCTGTTATGCTTAAAAATATATATTTTCTTTTACTTTTTAATTATAAGATAATTAACAAAATTTAATCAAACAGGTAAAAAAAATGAAAAATCAGTGGGAATTCAGATTGGAAAAATAAATTAAAATAAAATTAACATTAAAGCTTAATTAACCTTAAGGCCCTTTGTTTTCCTGTAAAGCCTGAGTTCTATTAAAGTCCATACAGCTCCGAGCAGGTCCGCGGCTCCAAAAGCTATTACAACAGGCGGTGCTAAATTAAAAAATGCTAGAGCTGACAAAACTATGATGGCAGAAAACCTGGTATGCACGGTCCACCAAAAAAACCACAGCATTTTTTCTCCTGCAATTCCAGCCCTGATATAATAATATCCATAAAATACGAGCGTCATTCCCAGCAGCCTGACCACCACACTTCCGGATATATCCAGTCCAACAAAATTAAGAAGAACACCCGGAAATACCAGTAAAAATAAGCCTGCCAATATGATATAAATTCCAAAAAAAAATATACTTTTTGACAGCCTGCTGATAATAAAACTCCTTTTTAAATTTAACTGTTTTTAAATTATAAAGTTAAAATGATTTAATGCGCATCCAGTATAACCCTGCCTTTTACCCTCGCCCTGACGCTGCCTGCAGCATAATCCTTCTTCCTTAAATAAGGTGACTTATTAAGCAGCCAGTAGCGAATAAAAGGCCTTAACATCCGGGTAAGATATCTTTTAAATCCCAGGTGTTTCTTAATATCATCCAGGAAATCATCCAATCCTTTAAACTGATAATTCAGAAGCCTCTGGCTTTCCTCAGTATCTATCCAGTCAAGGTAGAAAGGATCCGATGTAAATGCTTCCTCCGGTAACATTCCAATGCCAACGACTTCCATAACTTTTCCTACAAAATCTCTCTGGTACACCTGACAGGAAGGTCCACCTCCGACAAGAAGGGTTTTGCCCCGAATACTTTCGCCGGTAGCCGCATTAGCCAGTGCTATACCGGCGTCATGGGCATGGATTAATTCAATTCTGTTACCGGTAGGAACTTTGAAAAGAAGCGGGTCCATCTCGCATAATGATACACTCAATATCGCGCCCAGTCTTAAAATAACCCAGTCCAGACCGGATACCCTGATTAGCTGTTCACAGGCAACTTTATGATGGGAATAATTATCTGTGGGCATTACCGGGTCCAGCATAGTCCTGGGCGGTTTTAAATGACCGGTTTTCCCAAACACAGAAACCGAAGAGGCAAATACAATTTTAGGTTTCACCGGAAGCGCCCTCATCGCATTTAACAAATTTCGTGTTCCCTCTACGTTAATCTCCCAGGTCCGGTTCGGTTTTTCCTCGCTCAGAGGAGGTATTACAAAAGCCAGGTGTATTACTGCATCCTGGCCTGCCACTGCTTCTTCTACATCTGTTTTACTTGTTATATCCCCCCAGATTATTTCTATATCTTTCTTAAATTCATTGTAAATCTTTATATTGGCAGGGGTTTTTAACTCTATCACTCTTACCTTACAGCCTTTTTTTAACAATTCCCGAAGGGTAAATCTTCCCACACTGCCAAAAGCACCCGTTAATAATATATTCAATTTAAAATTCCTCCATTTTTTTAATTTAGCCCAAAATTTCTACTCTTATTTTCTTATAACTCCCTCCAGAACGATCATGGGAGCTTCCTGTGCAATCCTGTCCCAGTCGGTGCCGTGAGGGTCAAGCATCCCCTGCATCACAAACCCCACTGCAACAGCTATTATCATTCTGCTTACTGTGTCCGGGCTTACTTTTTTTATTAATTTTTTTTCTATACCTTCTTCTATCAAGTTTTCAAACAACTTTAAATATTTATAATAGGACCCTATAGTAATTTTACGAAGTTTCTTATCCCTTGAAGCTCTAATCCATAATTCAATAAAAATAGGCAATTTGCTTCCAGCATCCTGGAAAATTAATTTAGCGTTAGCTATATTCATAAACATTTCCATCATATTCTTCGAATCTTTTCTGGCAGAATTAATATATTCATCAATTATTTTTAACCATTGATTTAACATTTCCAGAAAAAGTTCCTGTTTGCTTGAAAAATGGTGGTAAAATGCACCTTTACTCATACCGGCAGTTTTACAAATTATATCAACTCCTGAAGCATCAAGACCGTATTTTGTAAAACATATTTCTGCAGCCTTTATGAGCTTCTCTCTGGACCTCCTGCCCTTTTCTTTTAAATTCATATAGTCTGTACTCCTCTTAAAAAATACCAACTGGTCGGTTTATATATTATATTAAATATTATCCCCTGTCAATACAATAATATTATTTCATTTTGATAGATAAAGCCGGACAGTAACTTGAAATTGCTGTACTTACTGTAGCACTAAAATAAAAACCCTTACCTGCAGCATTTTCTCAGGCAGAGCAAATCTTATCCATAGTTAAGATTTATATGTCTATTTACTCTTTAGCTCTGGCTAATCTTATGGTGATGAATAACAAACTTATCTACAAGCACCGGGTTAAATTGTGTTCCGGAACATCTGATAAGTTCCTCTTTTGCTTCTCCATCAGAAACCGGGGGACTGTAATGTCTGCCAAAAGTCATGACATCATAGGCATCTACAATTGAGACAATACAGGCATTTATGGGTATCTGTTCTCCTTTTAATCCCTGGGGATAGCCCGAGCCATTCCACCATTCGTGATGGGACAGAATATCATCCGCAATAGATGCAATCTGGGGCGTTGATTCTGCAATTTTATAGCCTATCTCGGGATGTCTTTTAATAATCTTCCATTCCTTTGCATTTAATCTTCCTTTTTTCATTAAAATCCTGTCAGGTATTCCTACTTTTCCAATATCGTGGAGGGCAGACAGTAATTCAAGCTCATCCAGCTTATTCTGTGGTAGATTAATGGCGCGTCCAAGTTCTATAGATAGCTTTCTCAGGCGGTCTGCATGTTCCTTGGTCTCACGATTTTTTTCCCACAATATTCTTTCCAGCGATAGAATAATAGAATTATATACGCTTTTCCTTTTAAGCAATTTATTCTTATACATATTATTCTCTGCTTCTTTTATTACTTCCCCCAGATTTTGATTCCTATTTTCTCTTGCCGAAGTTCCTATTGAAATATTCAGGGGAATCTTCTGGTCCTTTGTCTTTAAACAAATCTTATTTATCTTATCTAACACCTCTTCCACATCTTCTTCTGTAGACCTGGGAAGAAGTATAAAAAACTCATCTTCACCCCATCTGGCAATTATATCCTCTTCGCGGGCACAGTATTTTAATATCTTTGCTACCCTTTTTATCAATCTGTCCCCTTCACTATAGCCAAACGCATCATTTACCAGTTTAAGCCCATTAAGGTCGCAAATTATGAAGTTCAGGGGGAAATCCCTGTCTTTATATATATTTACCAGAACCTTTTCAAAATATGTTCTGTTGTATAGCTCCGTCAGCTTGTCGTGGAAGCTTAGATACCTGATTCTATTTTCCGCTTTTTTCCTCTCAGTGTTATTATTAAAAATCTCCATTCTTAATTTCCTGCCATTATGCACAACATCTCTGCCTGTTACGTCCATAAATACCCTGCTCCCGGTACTTTTAATTCCCACTGCCTCATACGGAGCATTATTATATGAATTAATTTTATTTATAACTGTATCTCTATATCCAGGTGTGATAAACTCCATTAAATTCCTACCAGTAGCATAAGAATAACTGCAGCCAAACATCTCGCAGAAGGCATCGTTTACATCTATAATCTTCCCATTATCATGGACGGCTATTCCTTCCATTGAAGATTCAAACATATTATAAAATTTTTCTTTTATCTCTTTAAGCTCACTATCAAGTTTTTTCTTCTCTGTAATATCTTTTATAATTATCTTAAAGCCAATAATACTATCATCTTTCTTATTCTTTAAAGGCCCAAAATATACTTCCCCGAAAAGAACATCGCCATTTTTTTTATGCTGGGAAATCTCAAACGGACCTACTTCTTCTCCATTTGAAATTGCCTTAAAAATTTTAAGATACCCGGGAATATTCGCAGTACTTATATTAACCCGCCTGGTAAAATATTTTCCTACCAGCTCAGCCCTCGAGCATCCCGAAAATCTCAGTACATTATCATTGCACTCTGTTATTACCCCTTTGCTGTCCACTATGATTATGCCTGCGGAATCAGTCTCAAGTAAGCTCCTGTACTTTACCTCATTTTCCTCCAGCACCTTTTTATAGTTTATAAATTGTTTTCTATATTTTTCAAGATTTATAATCTTCTGGTTCATCTCAACCAGTTTATTTATTAGCTGTTCTCTTGTAATCTTTTCTATGTCCATATTTAAATGCAACTGCTTAAATTTTTATACGTTTATATTTTTTACATTATTAAAAAAAATCAGAAGTGAAATTTCACCCCTGACATTTTAAATCTTATTTTCCCACCATAGCCCTGAACTTATTTTTTTAAAAAAATAATAAATCCTCATTTAACAATTCTAATTTATTAATAATGAAGAACCAGCCAGGAACAAGTCACGAATCATCGTCCTCATTTCCCTCCAGCTTTATATTATCTTCCTTTTCCGACAATGGATTTTCTTTCCCCCTGCCATTATCTTCTGAAAATATCTCCCCTTTATCATCGTAGCTGTTTTTTTCATTATCTTTAACCCTGTCAATATCATAATCTATGCTCAGGTCATCGTTAAAATCATTTCCCGGGACCATATCGCTTTCCCGTAAATTTTCTTCATCTATTTTTTTTAGAAATAAATTAAATTCTTCCGAGATTATTTTTTTTATTCTGCTTTTAAATTCGTCGTATTTGCACTGCAGGTAATTAATATCTTCTTCGAGCTCCTGTTTCTTTCTCAATAACTCCCTGTATAACTTTATTAATTGTGCAGTATTGTCCTCGTAATTCTCCTTTATCTCCTCCTGTTTTTCTTCTTCTCCGGCCCCAACTTCTCCAGTATTTTTATCTTCAGCACTTTCTTCTCCCAGACTGTCCAGAAACTTTTCCATGTCTTCTTCTTTTATTTTTATAGATTGTTCCATTTTAACCGCAGGTAGTTTTTTCAGGGTAATCATATTCATTATTTCCCGTTCACTCACTCCGAGCATTTCTGTTGCTTCCTCAATAGTATAGAACTTATCACTTCTGCTAATACTCATTTATGCTCCCCTGCCCGTACATTATAAATACTGTTACTAATTTTGAAACACATTTCTCGTAATTATATCATAAACTTCTTTACCTGTAGACAAATTTCATGCAAACAAATACAATATAAAAAATTATGACAAACAATCAACGAGTGGATTATAAAATTATAATTATGAATATTTATTAAAAAATGGACCCGCAATTGCTAAAACCTCTTTTGCTTACTTCTCTGGCAGGTCTTTCCACAACTATAGGAAGCGTAATAGGCCTTTTATTTAAAAGAGAAAATCCAAAGTTTATGAGTGCGGTACTTGGCTTTACGGCAGGAGTTATGGTGGGGATTTCCTTTTTTGAACTTCTTCCCACAGGATTTGACGAACTGGGATTTCTCAGGGCAAGTATAGCCTTTTTTGTTGGTTTTATAGGCATCTTTTTAATAGATTTCCTTATTCCTCATGAATATATAGGCCAGAAGGAAAAAATAGATGATAAAACCGATTCCAGGCTACTGAGAACCGGCCTGTTTGTCGCTCTCGGAATAGGAATCCATAATTTCCCTGAAGGTATGGCTACGTTTTACAGCTCAATGGTAGATATAAAGCTGGGAATTGCCATTGCCATTGCTATTGCCATTCATAATATACCTGAAGGTATTGCAGTATCCGCACCGGTTTATAAAGCAACAGGCAGCAAGAAAAAAGCTTTTTTGTGGTCATTTTTATCAGGAGTGGTGGAACCAATTGGAGCGCTGATTACAGCTCTGATACTTTATCCTTTTCTAAATTCTACAGTACTTGGATATCTTCTTTCCGGTATTGCAGGATTGATGGTTTTTATCTCCATTGACGAACTGCTTCCGGTTTCCAAATCATACGGATATCTCCATCTGCCCATGGTCAGTTTTATAGGTGGAATGATGGTAATGATTTTAAGCCTGGTATTTCTAAAGTAAAATTTTTTTATTATTTAATATATTATATCAACCTTTAATATTTTTAATAAAAAGCTACTACCCTGCAGTTCCCACTTGACAGGGTAGCTAGAATTGATAAGATTAATAAAAAGTCTGATATACACAATTAATCATATACTCAATATATAAAAATAAATGGAGAAGAAATGTCTGATAAAAATTCAAATAAGATTATTTATTTTGCAATTATTATAGGGATATGCCTGATAATCAGCGCTTCAATTGGCTCTTTTACTTTTTATAAAGTAAGAAAGCCCGAGGACATTATTGCAGTGACCGGTTCAGTAAGAGAAAAAGTTACATCGGATATTGTTATCTGGACTTCCGAGTTTTCCAGGACCGTATCTGCCGGAGATTTAAAAGAAGGTTACCAGATTATCCAGAATGACCGGAAACTGGTTCTTGAGTTTTTTGAGGATAATGGATTTAGTGAAGATGACCTTAATATTACACCTGTATTCATGGAACAACTATACATGTATGACCCGAATGCCCCGAAGGAAAATTTGTTAAAACAAACAGTTACCATTCAATCAGGCGATGTTGATAAAATCACTAATATGGCAAAAAACATTGATGGGCTAATAAATTCCGGGGTTATATTCTCTATTCGCTCTCTTCAATATTATTACTCAGGACTTGCCGAGCTCAGAATAAATTTAATACCGGACGCAATAAATGATGCCAAGATGAGGGCACAGAAAATTGCCGAGGGCAGCGGAAAAAAAATAGGTACAATAAAATCTTCCAATCTGGGTGTGGTGCAGGTTCTCCCCGTTAATTCTACCGAAGTTTCCGACTGGGGTACCTATGATACCACAACTATTGAAAAAGAAGTGATGATTCCAGTAACAGTAACTTTTACTCTGGAATAAGGATGTAGAATACAAAAAAATAAAATTATAAATCCATTTTTATAATTATTTTTACTTTATTGCGGGGCAGACAGACACACCCCATATCCCGGGTCCAGTGTGGGCACTCATTACCGTAGTAAGTTCAGTTAATACTAATTCATCTATCTCAATCTGGCTATCGCTTCTTATTATGTTTTCTAATTCCAGGGCTATATCTTTATCCTCACCGTAAAAAATACCAATTTTCTTTCTTTTGACAGGATAAGAAATTTTTTTAACCTGCCAGTAAATTTCAATTAGTGAGTTTCTTCTGTTCTTTACAAACTTAATCAATCTGACCTTTCCATCGCTGCTGATAGTAATAATAGGCTTAAACCTTATTGAAATGGATAAAAATTTTCCCATAAAAGGCGCTCTGCCCCCGACAAACAAATACTCAAAGTTCTCAAATGCTGCGAAGAGCCTGTTGCCTTTAATAAGACACCCAATAATTCTTTCTATCTCCTCCCTGCTTTCTTCTCTCTTTACTGCCCTTGCCGCTTCCAGGACAACAAATCCCATACCAATGGCAGCACTCTTTGAATCAATAATTTTAATATCTGCCTCCTGGAAAAATTTTCTTGCCTGGTTCGCAGAATTAATCGTGCTAGAAAGTCTGGAGCTGAGATGAATTGAATAAATTACACTTTTCTTCTTATTATTAATTAAATCATTATAGATTTCTACAAATTCCCCTACCGAAGGCGTGGATGTATGTACCCTTATACCTTCCCTTAATTTGCTAAATACAGTTTTACTGTTTATTTCTTTACCATCTTTATATAACTTGCCCTTAAAACCCACGTTAAGTGGTATAACAGTTATTTCATTTTCACTGACCAATTCTTCGGGAATATCAGCAGTTGAATCTGTGACTATAGCAATATTATTCATGGTGGCCCCTTTAAACTGTTAAAAATTACATTTCATTTTACACTAAGGATTCAAAAAAATATAATAAAAATTACCGAATTCACACCGTGCACCTTATTTTATTCTTTAACAGAATCAATCTTTAAAATTATTAAATTCTCTTAACTTAAACAACATAATCATCAAACATTTAGAATTTTTTTACAATTTGCCCTGAACTTTTAATAAAAACAGGTGGAAAAATATTATAAATCTGTTATAAAATTTATATACAAGTGTCAGGTTTTTACGATGCGGTAAGCCTGCCTCATATAAAATAAAAAATAGTATATGTTTTAATTGTATCTAGAATTAGATTTTTTATGGCAGAGACAGAACATTCTTATAATCATATTGAACAGCCAGAGAGGATAATCGCCATTTCAAGCCAGAAAGGCGGTGTGGGCAAAAGTACAACCGCGGTAAATGTAGCTGCATACCTTGGCGAATTTGGATTTAGAACACTGCTTGTGGACATGGACCCCCAGAGTAACTCCACTACCGGGCTGGGCATAAATTACAAAAAATTAAAAAATTCTATCTATGATATCCTGGTTAATAATGAAAATCCCGAGGATATAATTATAGAAACCCCCTACCCCAATCTGGCGCTACTTCCTTCCAGCCGGAGTCTCCTGAAAGCAGAAATTAAACTTGCTGTATCAAGCTTAAGAGAGTTTAGATTAAGAAACGCTTTTAAAAAAATAAAACATAACTTTGATTTTATTATTATAGACTGCTCACCTTCTCTGGGAATTCTTACCACCAACGCTCTTATTTCTGCAAACGAAGTTATAATTCCCATGCAATGTGAATTCTACGCGTTTGACGGAATCAAACGTCTAATTGAAACCATAAACAGTATCAAATCAAAGTTTAATGAATCCCTTGAAATAACAGGCATAGTATTTACTATGTACTTAAAAACAGTGATGTCAAAACAGGTAATAAAAAAAGTAAAAGAATACCTTCCTGATAAAGTATTTAAAACCATTATACCCAAAAATGTTAAATTGGTAGAAGCACCCGCTTCAGGGAAGCCAATTAAGACCTATGATTCATCCTGCAGAGGAGCGCGTGCCTATGAAAGTTTAACCAGAGAAATCATTTTAGCTAAAAATAAATCACTAAAAAAAAGTTACCCATCCCTATCAAAAAAAATTATCAGCTTCTGGGATACCGGAGCTCCTCCGAGACATTCCGCAAAAAAATTCTCTTAAGCAATCTGGCAGTTTCCTGCAGTGTTCATATTTAATTAAGTAAGTAAGTATCTAAAAATACATGAACTAATTTCTAATTATATTAAATTTAAATTAAATAATTTATAATATAATTTATTAATAAATTTTTTACTAATTCTATCGGTATAATAATATGAAGAAAATATACCATAAGCCGGCCATATTCCTGTCTGCATTTTTTGTTTCGCTATTTATTATTAGCATTTCCCTAGTAGATACAGGCTGCGGCAGCAGCACAGCAGAAGGTGCAGAGCCATCAGTCGAAGATTCCGTCTCCTACGAATCTTCTGAAACCAGTACAGAATCTGAAGAAAATACTACCGGTGGAAAAGAACCGCCCTTAGAAGAAGATAAAGAACCATATTATAAATTACTTTACCAGCTGACCAAAAACAGCGTTTCAAAAACTGTTACAGGGGACACAGAATGCTTTTTACTTAATTTTAGTGAATTTATGGATGGAGGAATAATTAATCCCGACGGCAGCGATAATAAAATACTGGAATTAAAAAAATACCCCACAAGCTTTATAGCATCAAGAAAACTTAACAGCTACTATTATATCTACTCTCCCAATAATCCCGTCACACTTCTTGAAGGTTTTAAAATTTTTAACTGGGATACTGAAGGACAGACCCTCATCGACGCTGACTTTAAAACTGATGAAGCTGCCGGACTAAAAACCACCCCTCCTGATAGATACCCGGGTGACGTGCTCATCTCACCTGAAAATAAATATCTGGCATACCCCATGACAATCCAGAAATCTTCAGATATTTCTTCTGGCAGCAACTTTATTATGGATAAATTTAATCCTTTTATGTCTGATTCCAGCCTCGTAATTATGGATGTTGATGATAATCAGGAAGTAACGGCACTGGAAAATAACTACAACAGGCGACTTTTTTCCAGTTTTTCTCAATTTTCTGTAAGGGATGACTATTTTTACACCATAGCACTGGATGATAATAGCTTTAAATTTATAAGAGTATCTCCTGGTACAGGGGAAGTTAAAGATTTTTCAGAAGTATTCACATATCTTGATTGGGACAAAATAAACTGGGATGAGTTTTTCCCGCGGACAAATGATTATTTATATGCCAGTTTCTCACTATCTCCTGATGAAGAAAGGATGGTCATATATAAAAATAACTATGCTGCTGACATGAAAAATCCCTGTGCACCAGAAGCCTATCATGAACTCTGGATATTGAACCTTGAGAATGGCAGCATTGATATTTTTGAAAAACAGGAAGGCAGCGTAGCCGATGTTTCCTGGAACCCTGCTGGAAGCCAGAAATTTGCCCTGTCAGTTAACAGCCACAGCGGGTGTTACCCTGACTATATTGAGGCAAGAATTGATTTAATTGATAAAAACGGCGGTTCAAGAGAAACACTAATAACCGAGCAAAAAAGCAAAATAACCGGTCTGGAGTGGTCACCGGATGGTGAAAACATTGCCTATGATGTTTACGGCATTGATTTTACAGGCCGTCTTAAATTAATTGATTCAGGAAATGGTTCGGTAAAGGAATTAATCAATACCTGTTCCATTAAAGATACTGTCAGTAAAGATGAGCCTGTGCTTATAATTTTTTTAGACTGGGTAAAAGAATAAAAAGGACACGGGGTATTACTAACAGACGGTTAACTTTTTAATATCTCTTATATAAAATTGACCGGTATTATTCATAATCTCATTCAACTTACTTTTTAATCAGGAGCAATGTATAATGTTATTAAGATAAGAGGTGTTTTATGAAAGCATTGATTGTTTATGAATCTGCTTACGGCAATACAGAAAAAATTGCGCGGGCTATAGGTAGTGCTATCGGTAATGACACCAGGGTGCTGAGGGCAGGCAAAGTAAATGTTAATGAACTGGAATCAATTGATTTACTCATTGTGGGCTCCCCTACCTATGCGGGCAGACCGGTACAGCCGGTTAAAGATTTTCTTTCCAGAATTCCGGATTCATCCCTAAAAAATGTAAGCGTAGCTGCATTTGATACCAGAGTATCTTCAAAATTTGCCAGGATTTTTGGTTATGCAGCAAATAAGATTGCAAAAACTCTTAAATTCAGAGGCGGCACCCTCGTTCTGCCCCCGGAAGGCTTCTTCGTAAAAGGCAAAGAAGGCCCGCTTTACGAAGGCGAAGAATTAAGAGCAACAAGCTGGGCAAAAGAAATAGCTAAATAGTTTAATGGGGCACGATGTTTCTCTGCAAGCAATGGGATATTGGAAGCTCTAACACAATAAAATAATGAATAAATTTTTAAAACGGAATTTATAACCTTACCTTTAAACACTCAGCTCCAGGGGTGGGTAAACAAAACTATTCCTCCGGCAAGCACAATGCTGGCAAAGACATAGCATATTATGGCCGCTGTATTATCGCTCATCTTTTTGCCGAATTTCAATTTAACCATTTTAATTATCCCGGGCGGCCTTCTTATAGCGACATAATACAAAAATGCTGAATACAGCACGCATGCTATCGCTCCAATAACATAGCCCATTTAAATAACCTCCTTAGATTAAACTCTATATTCACATATATTTAAAATTATTGTTGAAGTTTTCGTGCTATCCGGGGTACAAGAAAAAAATAAACTATCCCGCATATTCCCAGTATAATACCGCTAAAAAGCAGCACCCGTGGCCATGTACCGGTGCCTGATAGTATCATGTCATTTGCCCTATACGCCCAGTAAAATGGGGACCAGTAGAAAAATATCTGCCAGTTTCCGTTAAGAAATTCATACCCCGCTATAGACCCGGCTAAGGGCAGGAAAAAAAGCTTAACACTGCCTGCCGCTTCCATAACATCACTGCTGTTAAGACCCTGTATAAAACCAATTATTAGACTCAATACAGTCAATGAAAATATCAACAAAGCCTCCTGCCCCAGATTCACATTATAGAAACCGGTAATTAAAAGACATGCAATAGATGAAAAAAGCGCAACAAACATACCGGTGAAACTTTTACCCAGTATGAATGCACTTCGTGAAGCAGGAGTCACATTTATCGCGCTTACGGTGTTATCTACTTTTTCTTCAAGTATATTCAAAGCAATGAGCATACCTGCCAGCATAGAGATTAAGAGCAGTAAAATATTTACCAGCATCTTTTTCAGTGGCGGAACCGTCCTGTCAAATTCAATTATCTCCGAGTGCGCATCCCCAGGCTGAACTCCTGATTCATACAGTACATTCAAAAGTTTTGCATATTCTACAATTGACTCAGGCTCATTTCCCTGAGTCATAATGTAGTAGCGACCATCTTCCGGCAGTACCCCGATTACATCATCCCTTGCCCTGACCCTCTCTTCAACTTCCGTCTCATCAGCAAACAGCTCAACATGGGCAAAGTTATTAAAGTAATCCTTCTGCACGGTATTTTCATTTTCCACCAGGGCTAAATTTACACTGGTTTCGTTAATACCGGGTGAGATAAAATTAATCCCCACAGCAAAAAGTAAGGGTGCAATTATTATGTACAGCGTTATAAATTCACGCATGTTTACCTTTAAATCTCTTATAAAAATAGTCCATATTTTTTTAAACATAGCAACTCCCCTTATATACTCAGCGTCTTTTTGAATTTAACATTTGTAAGGGCAAAGATTATAATGCCCCCCGCCAGAAATCCGGCACTTGCTATCAGCGGGTATATAACATCCCCTCCTGGCAGAATAATCTCCTTAAAGCCCTCGAGTATTGGATAAGTGGGAATTATTTTTATCCAGAAAGGGTCCCATCCGGGTATAAAATACGCTATGGCAGGAACCATAAGTAGCATTAATAAAAAATAAATGACTCCGAAGGCTTTTGCCAGATTATCGTAAAAGCTGGCAATCAATATGCCCAGTGAAGATGCGAAAAACCCGGTTGTGAGAAGCAGTAGCAGCAGCAGTCCATAGTTTATTTTAAATCCCATAATGGGCATTACTATAATCAGCCCTGAAACAGCCGAGGTCACCAGAACCACGAGAATCTTGCTCATTAAATACTGCCAGACAGGGGACGGTGTTACTGCGTATGCCTTTATTACCCCCTCATTTTTGTCCAGGAATATATAAGATGCCATAATGAACATACCAAGGAGGCTGCTGCTGAAAGAAACTAATGGCGGAATAGCATTTTCTCTGTCATTCAGGGGTTGATAATCTGCAGTCAGCCGAACGACCTTCTGGTCTTCCATGCGCTTTTCCATGACATCCATATTTTCACTAAATAATATGGATAGTAAATTTTTTAACCTTGTGGATTCATAACCCTGCAGGTAGTACCTGCAAAAAAGCCTGTCATTATCGTCCAGTTCAATTACCGCGCCTATAGCCTGCCTGGAGTACGCCAGCGTTTCGACAGCCTCTTCACTTTCAACAATATAAAACTCTTCTCCATCAGTCTCAATAAGACGGGCATCAAATTCTTTGCCACTGGCTTCTATTTTAACTTTTTCTTGCTCAATACCGGATTCACGGTCCAGTATACCATTTACATATTTTTCTTTTACTTCCCGGGGCAAATTTAAATAAATATAACTGGTAGAAGTTGTGACAATTTCCTCCGGAATAGCAAACAATAAAATAGCCAGCACCACCAGTGAAAAAAATATTTCAATATAAAAATAAAAACTTCTCGTTGCAAGAATGAGCTCCTTTTTAAAGCTGCCGGGCAGTTTCATATCAGATAAGCTCCCTTCCGGTGACCTTTATAAAGATTTCTTCCAGGGTTGCCTCCCTGGTATGCATGGTCAGTATCTCTTTGCTGGCAATGACTTTATTTAATGCGTTCCTATCTTCTGGTTTGGTGGTAGAAAATGTTTCTTTTTTTATCTCACCGTTCAGGGCATATTCCACATCAACCAGCTTTTTCCCATACTGGAGCTTTAAATTTTTGGGAGAATCTATAAGCCTGATCTCTCCATCTACAATAAATCCCACCCGGTTGCACAATTCATCAGCTATAAACATATTATGAGTAGTTAAAAATACAGTTACCCCTTCGCTGTTCCGCTCTTTTATTATATCTTTTATATTAGCTGCTATAGCAGGGTCAAGGCCGGTAGTGGGTTCATCAAGAAACCACATACTGGGGTTATTTATCATTGACCTGGCAAAAGTCAGCCGGTGTTTCATACCCTTGGAGAACTCCCCTGTTCTTATATTTTCCTTTCCGCTCAGCCCTACCATATCAATTAATTCTATGGGGTCACGGGTTTTAACGTCAAATAATTTGCTGTAAAAATACAGGTTCTCTTTTGCCGTCATTTTGCTGTAGACATTTGATTGCTCAAATGACATGCCTATTTTATTAAACATCTTCCGGGAAATATTTTTAATGTCATAACCTGCAACAGTTACATTGCCCCTCTGAAGCTGCAGAAGCCCCGTCAGGATACCCTGGGTGGTTGATTTACCTGCACCCGATGGTCCTAAAAATCCAAAAATCTCACCTTCGTCTATCTCAAAATTTACATCCCTGACCGCATTCTTTTCGTTTCTTAAATAGGAATGATACAACCCTTCCACTTTAATCATTGCCATTGCCCTTACCTCCCCTTTTTTTGTATGCCTATGCCATTTTTTATAAAATCCAGCAGCAGGTCAACTATCCCGATTATGCCTTCATCAATCTTATTTACATCAGTTTCTTTACCTTTTATTTTTTGAAAGTAGTATTCTACAACTATTACATTCATTGAAGATATAATATAACTTACAAAGTCCGTATCAATATCATCCCTTATCTCATTTCTTGAAATTCCGTGTTCTAAAAGCTTAGCATATATATTATGTGCACTCTGTAATCCTTTACTCATAACTTCTTCATATATGGGATGGTTCCTGCTCTTAAACAGCCAGTTTCCCATAAGGGTTATATCGGGATTATCAGCACCAAATTTAAGCCCCGCCACAAACAATTCTCTTATAAGGGTAAAAAAATCATATTGCCCGGGATTTTTAAGAACAGGAGACATATATTTTAATTTCTTTTCAGCAATTCTTTCTACCAGATACAGGAACAGGTCTTTCTTATCATCGAAATACTGATAAAAACTTCCTTTAGCTATCCGGCATCTGTCAACAATTCTACTGATGCTTGCTTTATCATAGCCATAATTTGCAAATTCATTGATTGATACTTTCTCTATCAGCTCTTTTTTCTCTCCAGGCAGGTTTTTAAATGTCTCTCTGGGCATACTTATCCTCTTCTTATATAATTATGACTTGCTGGTCATATGACTCTTGAGTCATATGATATTACTCATTTAGTACTCTGTCAAGTTTTATTGAATTTTAAACATAAATCTGTAAGAATACATTACCATTAAAGAGAAAACCCGTAAGCATATCCCGGGGGCGATATAATAGATTCCTGAGATACAACCTGTAACTCTCGTTATTATAAACCCCGGAACAATTACCTTTTCCTCTTTATTCCGTAGCTTCCTTCTTCCTTCTGCTCTTTATCAAAAGATACCCGAGTACAGCAGCCAGATAAATGGTAAATAATCCCAGTGCATAGAAATAGAATGAAGGCCTATCAGTCGTATACCCCATCACTGCAAAACTAAGTATTAACATAAGAGGGATACCAAGAGGAAGGGCAACTGCTGCCCCCATTACCAGATTCTCGGGTACACTGGATTCCGAATCAGGGTCTATCTCTCTCAAGAGAGCCATCCCGGTGGTAACAGTACCGGTAAACTGACCGTAAAGACCCACTATATGCTCAATAATATGATTGGTGTATATTCTCCTGCACAGGAAGACAGTATATATCAGAGTAAATATTCCGCCAATTGAAGTTATAAGAATAATGGGCAGCCAGTTCGCACGGAAAGTAGCTATTGATAATGCTGAAATAGCAGCCACTATCATAAAATCAAAAGAGCTTGATGATATTCTCTGGAGTATATAATTGTCAGGATAGTTAATACGAAGCCAGTTTTTCCTTTTAAGAGCATTTAAGACAACTCTCATTAGAATAGCATACATGGTAGCTATGACAAAATGAAAACCCCATAAAAGCTGGGCCACTGTATATCCGTAATCCCCCAGAGGCTCAAGCGCCATTGATACTCCTCTCAAAGTAAAATAAGTAATAAGATATACTACCCCTACGAGGACCACCTGTACGGTAAGACTGTCTATAAACAATTTTCCCGGTATGTTTTCTGTATGCTTTTCTTCAAAGTCCATATTTTTTAGCTTAATCATCTGTTCTCTATCTTCCAGGCCCCATGCTTTTTTCCTGCGTACCAGTATATTTAACAGTGGTATACCAAAAATTATTGCCCATAGAAATCCTATGGTTGCAATGGCAATTCCTATATTACCCCCATCTATTAGTCCTAATTCTTCCCAGCTGGTACCTATAGAATAAGCCTGGCCCGGGCCCTGGGCAAAACCAAGAGGAAGAAGCAACCCGAACGGTGGAAATAGCTCCGGGAGAAAAGTATATACAAGAGAAAGAGAGACAGCAAAGCCAAGAATACCCTGGGAAAGATATGAGGTAACAATAGCCAGCCCGGTATTTATATTATCCCTCCTGTGATTAACCGGAATCCTGACCCTTTCCTTTAAGGCCACTGATATAAATCCCACTGCCATTAAATGATATGTTATATTACCCAGTTTTTCTGCATCAAGCCTTATCCAGTTAAGAACCTCTGAACCAAATATAAGACCGATAAAGCCTCCTATTATAGAGGCAGGTATAAGAAACCTTTGAAGAAATTTTATCTTTCTCTTGAGAATTATAGCTATTATTAGAAAAAGGGACAGGAATATATATTCCTGGACAGATGTCCAAATCTCATGCATTTTTATACCTTTCTATAAATAATATAAATAAAAAAAAGCTTCAACGCACAGGTTTATAAAACCGCCGCATCTGATAAATTAGCAGGAGCCTTTTGGAAAAGGACGTCTCCTTTACTATTAATGTTTCAAAATCGTTTATTTTCTAAACACAGGCCTTATACTATGATATAATTTTCCCTTACTAATAGCACGAGAATATAAGGAAAATTTATGGTCAGCACCATTTATTTTAAGACAGCATATATCATAGCCAGCTATTTACTCGGTTCAGTACTATTCTCTTATGTAATGGCAAAGATTTATGGGCGCAGGGGGGAGAAAAAAGACCTCAGCAAAATTGACCGGCCGGGAACCGCAGGTGCAGGCAGGCAATTCGGCATCAAGGCCGGACTGCCCACTCTTATATTTGACTGCGGAAAGGGTGCAGCAGTAGTACTGGTAGGAAAAGCCATAGGACTGGAAGACCTGATAATTGCTATTGCCTGCGTGGCTGTGATAGTGGGACATAACTGGCCTATATGGTTCAAATTCAGAGGAGGAGGCGGACTTGCCACCGGGATGGGCATAGCCGGGGCACTTATGCCTGTACCTTTTTTTATATTACTGGGAATTGTGCTTATAGTGGGTTTTAGCTATAAATATACAGCAGGAAGAACCCATAAGGTTAATCCCAATGTAGTCGCCGGTGCCCTGGGAGCATTTTTATTTCCCCTGTTTATTTACCTTTTTGCCTTTTTACTTGACTGCCGGTATTTTAACGGGTCCGTTTGTGATGCACCTTTTATTTATTTAATAATGGCCATAGTAATATTTTCTATAATAGTAATAAAAGGAGTTATTCTTCATTTTACGTATCGTAAAATTCCCACCGCAAATAAATTTAACTAAAAAATCAATCTCACCGTTACTTTTAAAAAATATAGTTTTAAATATTTATATTCCAAAAGACTGCTTTATAACAGGCTGTTTATTCATGAGAATATCTACATACTGTGACCTGTGGTAAATAAAGGGGTTGCTTATATCATTATTTGAAAACCTGCCCCTGAAATCTGAAAGACTGCTATAACCCCTGGAATCCATCCAGTCATTCAGTTCTTTTAGCATATATTTTATATATTTAATTCTATTCTTGTACAGGGTGCTTACGCACTGGATCACAGTTGCACCGGCCAGAATCATCTTTGCTATCTCCTTTCCGCTAAAAACCCCTGTGCTGGAACATATATCCGCATTAATATTCTTATATAAGAGACCTGTAAATCTCAATGGCAGCCTGTGGTCACCGTGACTGCTCAAATTAAAGGTCTGTATGTGCTCCTCTTTTTCAATATCAATATCAGGCTGAAACAACCGGTTAAATAATACAAATGCATCCACTCCTGTTTTATCCATATTGACTATTGCGTTGAGAGGATTTGTATAAAAAAAGCTTAGTTTTGCGCTTACTGGTATTTTAACAGCTTCCTTAACTCCGGATAATATTTCAATGTGCTCTCTTTCAATACTCTGCGCATCTTTATCAAATTCTGACGGAGTTGAATAAAGATTAATTTCCAGTCCGTCCACTCCTGTTTGTTCCATCTTCTTTGCGTATTCTACCCATACAGGTTTATTGATACAATTAAGGCTCCCTATCAGGGGAATATTTATTTCCTTTCTTATTCTTTCCAGATTATGAAGAAATTCTTTCGGCCCGGCATGTTTTATATTCGGGAACACATTAACCATCATTGCATGCCTGTCATCATATTCATCCAGCATCTCCTGCAGCTGGAGATCCTCCAGTTCTATCTGTTCCTCGAAAAGAGACCTGTAAACCAGTGCTCCTGCTCCGGCTTCTTCCATTTTTTTGAGGTTTCCTGGCTCTTTCATAAGATTGTTTGCCCCGACTATCAGTGGATTTTTTAATTCTATGCCCATATACTTAGTCCTGAGATCTGCCATTTTATAACCCCCTTATTAAATATTTCTTAAGTTAAATATATCCTAGCCCTGCATGTTTTACAATATTAGTAAATTTTTCAGCAGGCATTTGCCGGAAAACAAACAAACCTCTTTATTAAAACAACATCTAAAAAATATAAATATTAGTAAAATATAAAAGCCACTCATAACCTGCAAAAATTTACCTGTCATGAGTGGCTTAACAATCCTTTTAAGAATCCGATGATCTATAAACTATCCAGACTACCGTGATTCTAAATTACCGGTTCTATATGTTCACCTCTATGGGTGAAATTAGTCCCTGCGCAAACTTATCCACATATTTTTTCCATGCTTCATAGCCTTCAAACTGCCCGCTCTTATCCCAGCAGAAACCGCCCCAGTATGAAGCTGTGTTATTTTCCGGTACCTGTGTCAGCATGAGAAGATTATACTGGTCCTCTGCCTGTTTAATAAATAGATCGGGGTCAACTATCAATGCAAGGCCCTGCTCACCGGCATTCATCTCCATGGGTTCCCACTTGGCAAGCCAGCCATGCTCCTTACTAACTTCAAAATGCTCCCCTTCTACCTTCTTGACCCCGGCACCATTTATAAGCTCTATTTGCTTTTTAGGCTTGAAAATGCTCTGATAGTGGGTCAAATTATGCCCTGCATCCAGGGATATCCGCTTAACCTCTGAAACCATTACCCCGTTAACCTCAAACGGCTCATAGGTCAGCTCAAAGAGCACACGAATAGGACCATTGGCCAGAGGATATGAAGTAACAAAGTTTTTAGATACCCAGAGCCTCTCTGCTGCCCACAGTCCATTACCGCCACAGCCCCGGCTCAGCCCGGCTGAGTAGAAATCTCCGCCTTCTCCAGTGTCGCCATGGTAATCATCCACCATGTACCAGTCATTGATAAGCAGGCGGGTAGTTCGTTTTGACCATATGTCCACTGTGCTGCTGGTCAACGGGTATAGGGGACAGGTTTCCAGTGGCTTTCCGTAAATTCGAAGGGCAATGCGGTCATTTTCCCAGCAGAAGTCGTCACATCGCTCCCGTACAAATCGGCCATAAGCCCTGAAATTTTCTTTGGTGTACACCCACTTGTCTCCGACTGTGGCTGTAAAAGTTCTGGTCTGTCCGGCATCAAAGTCAGCCTGGAATATCACCTGGTCTTTGGTGTAGTCTCCATCGGTGTCCACTGCCTGGCAGAGCATTTCTCTGCCATTTTCATCCCTGACATGAATTTTGGTCAGATCATTTTCACCCAGTTCTGACAGATCTTCTGCTGAAAGCTCTATGGTCTCATCGGTCCGGCTGATATCAAGCTTATTGACGGCCGTTATTTTAACCGTCGCCTTACCACCGGATACATTTCTTTCTTCTTCTGACATGATTTTATTCCTTCCTAAAAAAATATTGATATTGCAACATTAATGTTCATGTAATTTAAAAAGTTTCATATAATGAAATTTAGTTTTACTATAAGAAATTCAAAATACCAGATTAAATTTTTTTTGTCAAATATTAAAAAGTTAGTGTTTAAAAAGTTAGTGTCATTTAATAAGAAATAATTAGCTATTTATATAAATTA
This sequence comes from uncultured Actinomycetota bacterium, assembly GCA_964601205.1. Lineage (GTDB taxonomy): Bacteria > Actinomycetota > Humimicrobiia > Humimicrobiales > Humimicrobiaceae > JAQVEM01. The sequence goes on from CAZRML010000019.1 coordinate 62,993, forward strand.
ATATTATGATAATATTGTAAAAATTTAATATCAGGCAAAGAAGCCTGATTTTGTATTGAAGCACAAGTTTTTATTGGCAAAGAAGCCAGTAAGGGTTATGTGCTTTTTTTATTTCTTTTTATTAATTTATACAGGGATATTTGATACGAGTTATCCAAAAATAAATTCTTCAGCGTATGCAGTGACCAAAAATCTACATAGGAGAATTGCCACAGCAGTTATAATACGTATATGAATAAATTAAGAGAAAGGCAGGGAAAAACTTGAAAAAGAGGGTACTTAATATATTATTACCGGCTATATTAATGCAATTAATGATATTAATTGTATTGCTATTTTCAGGTTGTGAAAATTATACTCCATGTAAAGAGCTCAATTCACTTTTTGTTAAAAATGATCTTGATATTGAATTTAAGGTTTTGCAAAATAGAGAGCATAAGTATGGACTCACAACACTCACAGATAATCTTGATGATAAAGAATATTTATTAATTGATGTTGAGAACAATTTTTCTGTCTCCAGTAATAGAGTATCTGTAACACCCGGCAAAGTCTATAAATTATCTATAATGATAAAAAACGAAAGTGCTGATCCCCTTGTGCTATATTCATTCTGGAAAGACTCAATAACAGAATCCCGTTATTTCACTCTCGCAGGAGAAAATGGAAATCCACCCATATCAGAAACTCAGAACATAAATAAAGACTGGGTATCATACGAAGAGACATTTCAAACCCAGGAAAATGAGAAATTTATTATGATTCGAATATACAGTAACCAGGGTGTATTCAACATAAAAGATATCTCCATTGAAGAAATATAAGATTGCTAAATACACCAATTGAATCATTTGTAGATTTAAATATAGGTAAATATGATGTTCCTGTAAAACTTGTAAAAGATACTCTGGCTGGAATAGTACCGGACCCATCAAATTTGCACTTAATGCCGGGTTGATAATGTTCATACCACACTTATTAAATGAGTACATAAAATACATCTGGCCCTGCCCTGTACAACTTTTTTATTATAATGTAGAGCTATTTATGGTACTTTTTGGGTTTCAGCGCTTAATCATTCATTGTAAAACAGAACCGTCCTGCTTTTTAAGGCAGGACGGTTTAAGTATTAGCTTAAATTAGTGGTAATTCTAATCGTTCCAGCCGCCACCTTTACCGAGTCGTGTAAAGCAGAGGACCAGACCAATAATAATAATCAACCAGACTACCACAGTAGATATTATTGCAGATAAATTCATTTATCCTCCCTCCCGCTTCCTTTGGTTTTAATTGACTGGAGTACAAAACTCAAAATGAGGGTTACACCAAGTATAATCCATATTATGTGTGAGCCATTAATCGGTCCAATCTCATATCCGCCATAGGCCTGTGGGATATCAGACATAAAGCCGCCATAGATAACTACAAAAAGTATTAAGCCAGGAACAATTATTTTTACCGACCAGTCCCACCATGCGCCAACTTTGAAATCCGACGTAGAGTTTAAATTCTCCCGTAGTTTTCTGGCTCCAAAGACCCAGCCAACGACGATACAGGCTAAAATACCTGTGATCAGTAATCCGTAGAAGGAAACAGCTTTATCTACAATATCTAACCAGTATAACCCTGCCTGAGTAGTAAACAGTATACCCAGTAAAAATCCGCCAATACAGACAACCAGCGTGGACCTGGTTAAGCTCCAGCCGAATTTATCCCTCAGCGGTGCAGCAACACCGCCGTGTGCCAGGAAGAATGCCGAATCTATACCCAGAAAGAACAGGCATAAGAAGAAAGTTAACCCTATAAAGCCATTTAGTGCAGGCATCATCGATATAGCCGCCGGGAAGGTTATAAAAGCCAGTCCCAGTCCTGAAGCAGCAACCTCGGTGGCAGAAATAGATAATGCTTGCATCAAGAACCCCACAATGCTGAATACAGCAAAGCCTGCAAAAAATGCAGTGGCGCTATCAGCAAGAGTGGTTATGGCCGCATTATTATTTACATCAGATTTTTTAGCCATAAAACTTCCATAGGCAAACATTCCTGCCATACCTACAGACAGGGAAAAGGCGACCTGGCTAAAGGCAGCAAACCATACTCCGCCTTCTTTTAGTACAGAAAAATCAGTTGTGAGGTAATAATTAAGACCTTCAATTGCACCTGGAAGAGTAATTCCCCGGATAAATAACACTATAAGCAAAACCCAGGGGATAGTTACTGTCCATACAGCAACCTTACCTATAACCCTTGCCCCTTTAAACATTATAAGAAACAAAATAATCCATATAATGGCCAATAAGCCCAGGGTAAACCATACCTGCGACCCAAATTCAGCAGGACCGGATGAAATCTGCAATATTGTTTCATAGAAATATCCACCGGTACTCTCGGCAGCAGCCTGCCCTTTGCCCCACGCCATGGTGAGAGAATCAATAGCATACCTTAATGACCATGCCATTACGACAGTGTAGTAAGCAACTATCAAAAAAGCAACAGAAACAGGCCACCATCCAACCCATTCCCATTTTTTACTTATGCCTCTAAATACACCTGGAGCACCTTTCTGGAAATACCTTCCCATACCTAACTCCATCATGAGCCAGGGTATTCCAAGCACAATAAGCCCAATGACCCAGGCAAAAAGAAAAGCGCCTCCCCCATATTCATATGCTACGTAAGGAAAGCGCCAGACATTGCCCAGTCCGATTGCGGAGCCAATAGCTGCCATTATAAACAAAAATCTACTGCTCCACCTTTCTCTTGTTAATTCCATTAGTTTTCTTTTCCCTCCTCCCAGTTAATCCTTTTTAAAAGATTCATTTGACTTGAGAAAAAATACCAATAACCACACCTCCTTTGCCTCAACTTTAAAAAAGCTTTTAAACCATACTATAGCAAAATTAAAGCTATAGTATAAACTATCAATAAATTATTGTGATTTTAATGAACAATTGCAAAATTGTCAATATATACGTATGTACTAATATGTAAAAACATATTAATTTAGATAGAAGTTACATTACTGAAGATTAAGATGTGACAATGAAATGTATACTGCAATAGCAAATGAAGGGCAGGAATTCTACCCGGGGTGCAAGATATGGTGATTGCTTTTTTCGTATATCCTTTTTATCCGCATAAACCCAACCGCCGGCTTCCTGCTCTGTCACCCATCGCCTGTGTTCCAGAATAAATAGCTTTTCAATTTCATGGGGTTCAAACTCTTTAATCGGAATTACCTGTATTTGGAGCAGCGATATGGCACCGGCGCAGTCTACAATTGGTATAAAAAAGTATTCACTCTTCCATTTACAGAGCTGCATCAGGTAAGCATACCACTGAAGTACAATTACTGCGCTGTAAAACCCGTGGTCCATAAAATTAAATTGCTGCATATTCCTTATAAAGCTGTCCAGTTTTTGCTTTACATCAGAAAAACAAAGTCCGATATCAGCAGATTCAGTAATTTACATTCATGATCTGGAGCAAATTTATTTGCCATTAATAATCTTTAGAAAAGCTTTAACCAGCTCCGGGTCATACTTTATACCCGCATCTTTCTTTATCTCTTTAATGGCCTGCTCCCTGGAAAAAGCTCTCCTGTACGGCCTGTCACTTGTCATTGCATCGAAACTGTCAACTATTGATATTATACGGGATAATAAGGGTATTTCCGTACCCTTTATACCTTCAGGATAACCGCTGCCGTCCCAGTTTTCATGATGGTAAAGTATCCCGTCGGCAATTACTACAAGATCAACTGATGATTTTGCTATACGGTAACCCACTTCAGGATGTTTTTTAACCATTTCCCATTCTTCGGGGGTAAGCTTTCCCGGTTTTAAGATTATACTGTCGGCAACAGCAATCTTACCTATATCATGAAGGGCAGAAAGCATTGCAAGTTCATTAAGCTCAATCCGGGAAAGCTTTAAGTTTTTTCCAAGCAGAAGCGCAAGGCCCTCCATCCTCTTTACATGTTCTTCGGTTTCATATTTCTTTTCATCCAGTGATTTTTCAATAGAGGATATTATGGGCCTGTGTGTCCTTTTTTCATCAGACATCTTATTTGAATACATCCTATCTTCTGCAGCTTTTAGTATCTCCTCAATGCTTTCACCTTCCTTTACCTTGGTGGAGATCCCGAGTGAAATGCTCAAAGGTATTTCTTCTGTATGGTTTTCAGAGCAGGTTTTTTCTATCCTGCCCGCAATTTCCTCTGCAATGCGGCGCTCTGTCAGCGGAAGAAGGATAATAAACTCATCGCCTCCCCATCTTGAGATGATATCTGACTTTCTAAAGCTCTGCTTTAAAATTTCCGCAACTTTTTTCAGCAGCTCGTCACCCTTCTCGTGGCCGTAGGTGTCATTTACCATCTTAAGGCCATTGACATCTGCCATTACTATGCTAAGCGGCAGGTTTCTTTCAACATTGAGCCTTGCAAGCTCTTCTTCAAAAAAAGCCCTGTTGTAGAAGCCCGTAAGGTAATCACGAAACGACATATATCTTATTTTCTCCTCATATTCCTTCCTCTCGGTAATGTCTTTCATGACCAGCAGCTTTCCTGCTATTTCCTTCTGGCGTATCTTAACAGGAGTCAATGACACATCAAAATATTTTTTCCCGTTGCCTACGTTAATCATGATATCTTTTTTAACCTCTGAGTGTCCTTTGGAAAGATCAAGGCTGTAGCCTTGCCAGAAGGAGCTCAAATGTTTTCCCATAAAGTCAGAATTGGCTAAAAATAGATCCTGCGCCGGCCTGTTCATGAAATTAACTCATCTTTTTTGTTTAAGACTATGACACTGTCATTTATATTTTCTATTATTGATTCGTAGTTTCTGGGGACAACCTCACCTATCTTAAAATACCTGGCCCCTGCCGTCCAGTAGACTATCCATGCCAGGCATAATACAAAAGGGGCCGGATTGGTAATTGTTGGTATTGCTTCGAGAGAATGAAGCAGGTCAAGGGTAAATACAACAATCACTGAAAAAAACAGGATAAGGGCCTGGCGCCTGAAAAACCTGTGCCGGCCTGCCAGAACTAAGAATAAAAATATTAGGCTTAAAAGGATTAAAATACCAGTGTACCCAAGCCAAATCCAGCCGGCAATTTCATAACCTTTTCCCGAAGCTGATTCCAGGATAC
>CAZRML010000020.1:0-132866 GCA_964601205.1 uncultured Actinomycetota bacterium
ATTCTACTTGAAGAGGACACCTGGATATCATGGCTTGCATTTAACAGCAGCTATAATGTTTTTACTGTCCTGACCCTGTTTAAGATTCTGTACCTTTTATTTGATATAGCCTGCATGTTTTTAATCTTAAGGCTTTCATTTGATAATGAGCCCGAAAGCAGGCTCCGGGTTTTTAAATTCTGGGTGTTCAATCCGGTGGTAATATTTGTACTGTATATATTTGCCAGGCACGATATCATTGGAGTATTTGCCACTCTCCTGGCGCTGCTGCTGGCAAAAAAAGAAAGGAAATACTGGGCCATTTTTGTGCTTGCACTCGCCATAGCTTTAAGGTTTTTCCCGGTGATGATTCTTCCTCTGATGGTATTTTATCTGGCAAGAACAAAAAAAGACTATATAATCTTATCTATTATAGGAATTTCCGGCCTGGCTGCTCTGGAGCTGTTTTCTTATTTTTATTTTGAAAGAAGTTTAATATTTACGCTGCTTAATGCACAGCACTTTAATTATATCCTGTCATCCAGCCTGGAACTAATTATCCATGACCGTATTTTTATTTTTGTAGCGGCGTATGTGGTTATAATTTTGAGTTTTTTTCATATAAAAAAGAAAAACTTTGACATACTCTTAAATTACGGAGCTATAGTATATCTTGCCTATGTCAGCCTCTGTTATTTTCATCCTCAATATGTGTTATGGATAGTCCCTTTTCTGGTAATGACATTTATACGAAGAAAGTCACTTATATATTATCACTGGCTCCAGTTTGCCCTTCTTATGGTGATACTTATATACTGGGGGGACCTGGTGACCAAGTTTGTATTTGCACCGGTGGACCATAAATTTTTTGTATATTTAACCGGTATCATCCCGATTATTGAAAGATTTTATGATTCCGCAAAATTTGTAAATATATTCAGGAGTATTTTTACCGGTGTATCGCTGTGGATGATATATCTTATTTACAGGGATAATAAAAAGTTAATAGAAAATGAGACATACAACGGCACACTTTAAATAAATTAAAAAGAAAATGTTAACAGGAAAAAAGACTTTTAAATTAAAAAAAATTTTAGCCGGTCTTTTGAGCGGATTGATATTGCTTGCTCTAACGGGCTGCAGCGGGGTATTTTATATACCCGGCGCCAGTTATGGTTATTATGTATGGGAAGAAGAGGGCAATATATTTATAGAATGGAGCGCAGACCGAAAAGATTCAGAGTTTGAAGGCGAAATTTCAACCGATGGCAGGATAACCTCGCATGAACTGAAAGAGTGGGAAGATGAAGATACGATCAGGGTAGCAGAAGAAGAAATTAAATTTATGGCCGTTCTGAGTAGCGAGGATTATTCGGATGGGTTTAGTTTTTCTTTAGAAGATTATTCTTATCTTGAATTTGATTTAAGAATTAATGATGGATATGAACTGTCCAGGATAAATCTCGGCGGCTTTCTTGAAACCCCCGGGGATAATATTTTCAGGATAGAGAAAGATTATTTTGAGAAGCTTCAGAAAAAACCCTGGCATGAGAAGCGCCCATTTTCTGAATTTTTTTATAAGTTGTTTTCCAATAAATATTTTACATTCTTATATCTTTTTGTACTGGGAATAATTATTATAGAGATTTTGAGAATAACTGTTTTTGAAAGGAGAAAAAGAAAACTTTTATGGATAGTGGTTTCATGTACGGCACTGGCTGCGGTTGAAATCTCTGTTTATTTTATTTTAAAATTTTTAGTAAGTTAAGAAACATGTATAAATATAAGGAGATTTAATAATGAAAGTCGCACTTATTGGAGTTGAGGGTCAGCTTGGAACGGATATAAACAGTTATTTTAAAAAGGAAGGAGTGGAAGTTACCGGACTTGTAGGTTTAAAGGATATTGATGTATGTGATTATAAGTTAAGTGATAGAACTTTAAAAAGTATTGAGCCGGATATAGTAATAAATACAGCTGCCTTTCATGATGTGGACAGGTGCGAGGACGAAGCTTTATCTGCTTTCAGGGTTAATGTTCTTGGAGTTAAAAATCTCTCGGCAATATGCAGAGATTTAGATATTCCCCTTGTGCATTTCAGTACGGATTATATATTTGACGGGAAAAAGAATTCGCCTTACATAGAGAGTGACTGTGCGGGTCCGCTCAGCCTGTACGGCATCTCAAAACTTGCCGGTGAACAGGTAATGAAGTATATGCTTGGAAAATATTATATTGCAAGATTAAGCGGCCTTTATGGTCATGCAGGGGCCGTGGGCAAAGGCAGCACTAATTTTGTAGAATTGATACTAAAGATGGGAAAAGATAAAAAAGAAATAAAGGTGGTAAATGACCAGGTTATTACCCCGACCAGCACGGTTGATGTTTCTAAAAAGCTTCTGGAGCTAATAGGGACCGGAAAATATGGCATTTATCACATGACCAACTCCGGCAGTTGTTCCTGGTATGAATTTGCCTGTGAAATATCCCGCCTGGCAGGACTGGATACAAAAATAATTCCCATAAGTTCAGAGCAGTTCGGAGCAAAGGCAAAAAGGCCGTCTTATTCGGTTCTGGATAACTATAATTTGAGAAAAATCGGCCTTGCCGATTTAAGAGAATGGAAAGAAGCTTTAAGAAAATATATTGAAACCAGAAAAGAATGACCCCTGGTTCTAGAGTTTTATATTTAATTTTTTAAATTAAAATTTTTCTAAGAGAAAAACTTCTTATACCACAGGCTTAAATTAATAAGAGCCCACAGGATATGGTTATGGTTATGCTTTAACTGAAGGTGCTCGTTTATAAGAGTTGTTAGATAGGAGCCGTTAATATTCTCTTTAATAACAGGTGAATTTTCTAACAGGTCTATCATGTAATCTTTTAGCTCTTCTCTCAGCCAGTTTTTAATTGGAATACTGTAACCCTGTTTGCCCCTGTAAATAATATTTTCCGGGAGGAATTCGTGTTTTTTAAGGGTTTTTCTGAGTATATATTTTGTGGTTAGTTTTTTAAGCTTTAAGTTTGCAGGGATTGAAGCACAGAGCTCCGCAATTTCATGGTCAAGAAAGGGCACCCTTACTTCAAGTGAAGTGGCCATGCTCATCTTATCAACTTTCATTAAAACGCTGTCGGCCATGGTGAGTTTTATGTCAACAAAAATATCTTTATCTATTTGAAGGTCTGAATTGCAGGTTCTGGAAAAATAATATATGGGTTCAAAAGGGGTAAAAGATATATCATCCCTGATAGTTTTATTAAAGATATTCTGTTCTATTATCGGGTTAAGGAAATACTGCCATCGCATTGCCCCTGCTTCCTCCGGATAAAGCGTGCCTTCTATGAAGCGCTTTAGCATATTAATTGCGCCCTTTTTTTGTGGCCGGTCGGGCAGTTTCATGATAAGCGGTGATATCATTTTTCTTCGTACAAAGGATGGGAGAATATTGTAATAGTGGTTTAAACTGGCTGCTTTGAGCCTGTCATAGCCCAGGAACATCTCATCTCCTCCTTCGCCGCTCAGGCAAACGGTTACCTTCTCTCTGGCTTTACGGCTGATAAGGTAGAAGGGGATAGTGGACAGGTCGGTCATTGGCTCGTCCAGGTGGTAGAGACTTTTCTCTATATCTTCAGGAGAAATGGGGTCAATCATGAGTACATTATTTTCGGTACCAAAAAAATCAGAAACTATCTTAGCGTAGGGAAGTTCGGAGAATGTACTGTCTCTATATCCTATTGAGAAAGTCTGGAATTTTTTGGGATATAGCCTTGATACAAACCCTACAATTGTACTGGAGTCAAGCCCCCCTGAAAGAAAAACTCCCAGAGGAACATCACTGATAAGCCGCCTTTTAATGGATTTTTCAAGTGCCGCAAAAACTCTATCTGCTGCCTCGTCTTCATCAGAGATTTCCGGCTTGAATTTCAGGTCCCAGTATTTTTCTATTCTTAGATTGCCATTTTTGAAGATTGCATAGTGCCCCTGGCGTAATTTGTGGATATTCTTAAACATGGTATCGGGAGACGGGACAAATTCATAACCCAGATAGTAATACATTGACTGCAGGTTAATTTCTTTTTTAATACAATCCGCTTCAAGGATACTTTTTATTTCCGAACCAAAGATTAGCTTCCCGTCCTTTAAGTAATAATAAAGAGGTTTAATTCCAATTCTGTCCCTGGCAAGAAACAGCTCTTTTTTTTCTTCATCCCAGATGGCAATTGCAAACATTCCATTAAATTTATTCAGGCACCGGGGCCCGTATTCTTCAAAACTTTTTAGCACTACCTCGGTATCGGTATGGCTTTTAAACTTATGCCCCCTGGCAATAAGTTCCTCTTTTATTTCCCTGAAGTTGTATACTTCACCGTTGTAAACAATCCATAATTTTCCGTCACGGCCCGACATCGGCTGGTTACCCAGGGTAGACAGGTCAAGAATGCTAAGGCGGGAGTTTCCGAGAGAAAATGAGGGGAAAGTTTTTATTCCACTGGTATCCGGTCCCCTGTGATGGATTTTTTGGGTCATCTTTCTAATAAGTTTTTCATCATTCCAGTTAAAACCACAAATTCCGCACATCATATCAATCCCTCGATATTTTTTTATAAATATTTTTTAATTTAATAAATAAAGCCGAAAAACACAGGAGTTTTATAGCTCTGGTCATTTATTATCCAGCTTCATCAATATTAGGTTATTTTACAGATAATTATTATCTTTATACCACTTTGCTGTTCTTTTCAGGCCTTCTTCAATTCCTACCAGGGGATTATAATTTAATTCTCTTCTGGCCTTATCAATCTTAAAAGCCCTGTTCTGTCTGTACCAGTCCACGCGCCTCCTGAACAGGGGAGGAGATATTTTAAGGGGCATGCATATAAATTCGCACACGCAGGCTGCTACATATAATGGCCAGAAAGGCAGCTGTATGAATTTAACTTTTACTCCCATTGATTGGCCTATTTTTTTTACCAGTTCTTTAATGGTAAAGTATTCTTCATCTGCGATTAGATAAACTTCGGCGCTGATTTTATCGCTTTCAAAAGCATTATAGAACCCGTCGTTAAGATTATCTATGTATACGGGATGGTAGAAAGCTTTACCGTTGCCAAACATGTAGAATTTACCCTTTTTTGCAAAACGGAACAGATAAAAGAACCTCTCGGGGTCACCGGGGCCATAAATAGCAGTGGGCCTTATAATAACGCTCTTAAGTCCTTTACCGGCAAATTCTTTTATGACTTTTTCCGCTTCATATTTGGTAAACTGGTAATAATCAACCGGTTCTATTGGAGAATCTTCATCGCCTGGAGGATTTTTGACATCCCCGTGGACGCCCTGAGTTGAACAGTAGACAAATTTCTTTAGGGGTTTTTTGATTGCTTCTTCGCATATTATGCGCGTTCCCTCAACATTAACATCCCGGTAAGTTTTTTTTGTCGCATTTATCTGTCTGAAAGAAGCAGCCAGGTGAAAAACACCTTCTACCCCGTCTAAGGATTTTTTCACAGTTTCCCTGTCAGTCACCGAGCCCAGAATAATATTAGCCCCTTTTTCTAAAAGGTATTCATATAAAATACCTTTCTGATTGTCAAGAACTGTAACCTCCTGACCTTTATTTAGAAGGTACTCTGCCAGACGACTGCCGGTAAAACCGGTTCCACCGGTCACTAATAATTTCAATTTTTTCTCCCTTCATTAAAGGTTAAAAATAATAAAATAATAAAAAAATTTTAGAGAAAATTATTTTGATATTTTATACCATTTGGGGTTAATAGAAAAGGTTTTGCTTTATAATTATACCGTGTGAATATTTTTTAAAGACTTTTATGCCGGTTTTTTATACTGTTAAAATTATTTTTTTGACTTTTAGCCGGCATTTAATTGAGAGCGGGCAGAAAATACTTTTTTATAATTAATAAAAGAAATTTTTTTGTTATAATTAATTAGAAATTTTTTTAGTTAGTTTCAGTTCAATAGAATAAAAAGGGTTGCAGGTAATGAATATCGCAGTAACGGGGGGTGCAGGGTTTATTGGCTCTCATCTCTGTGAAAAATTAATAAAGCTGGGGTTCAGAGTAATTTGCATTGATAATTTTGATAATTTTTATGAGCCCGGGATTAAAGAAGACAATATCTCAAAAATTACCGGAAATAAAAATTTTAAACTTTATCGCCTGGATATATGTGATTTTAACAGTCTGGAAAAAGTATTCCTGGAAAATGAAATAGAGATAGTGGTTCACCTGGCAGCAAGAGCGGGGGTAAGGCCATCAATAAAAAATCCCTTTCTATATGAGAAAATAAATGTTCTGGGGACCGTGAATCTACTTGAATGCTGCAGGAAATATGATATCAAAAAGTTTATTTTTGCTTCTTCATCTTCGGTTTACGGGGGTAACAGGAAAATACCTTTTTCAGAGAATGATAATGTTGACCTTCCCGTATCTCCCTATGCCGCTACCAAGAGGGCAGGGGAGCTAATCTCATATACCTATCATAGCCTGTATGATATATCAGTTTTTTGTTTAAGGTTTTTTACCGTTTATGGGCCGCGTCAGAGACCGGAGATGGCAATACATAAATTCACCAGGCAGATATTAAACGGGGAAAGTGTAAAAATTTATGGTGACGGTTCTTCCTCCCGGGATTACACTTATATAGATGATATAATTTCCGGTATGATTAAAAGCCTGGATAAGTTAAAGGGTTTTGAGATTATAAATTTAGGGAATTCAAAAACGGTCAAATTGATGAATCTGATAAAATTAATTGAAGCCGCTACCGGGAAGAAAGCAGATCTGAAATTTTTAAGCAGCCAGCCGGGCGATGTTTTTATGACCTATGCAGATATAAGTAAAGCAAGAAAAATGTTAAAATATTCTCCTGAAACAGATATTTCACGGGGTCTGGATAAATTTGTAGAATGGTATAAAGAAAAAAGTAAAAAAGGGGTTTTAGATGGGTAATGTTAAAAAGAAGGCTAATGATATTTATTTATCTATTGTAGTTCCCATTTATAATGAGAAAGAAAGTGTTCTCAAGCTCTGTAGAGAACTTGAGAACACCCTTAATGGTATGTCTGAGAAATATGAAGTGCTGCTTATAGATGACGGGAGCACGGACGGGACTTTTGAGGAATTAAAGAAAATACACGAAAAAAATAAGCTATTTAAAATAATAAGCTTTAGAAAAAATTTTGGGCAGACATCTGCCATAAGCGCTGGTTTTGATTTTGCAGAGGGTGAGGTAATAATAACCCTGGATGCAGACCTGCAGAATGACACCCGCGATATCCCGCTGCTACTGGATAAGATACATGAAGGCTATGATATAGTAAGTGGCTGGCGCGTTAATAGAAAGGATAAGGCTGTTACCAGGAAGTTTCCTTCAATGGTTGCAAATAAAATAATATCAAAGCTTACCGGCGTTTATCTTCATGATTACGGCTGTACATTAAAAGCCTACAGAAAGTTAGTTATAAAAAACATTGATTTGTACGGCGAGATGCACCGTTATATACCGGCCGTAGCAAGCTGGATGGGAGTAAGAGTAGCCGAGGTACCGGTAAGGCACCACAGCAGGAAATACGGCAAATCAAAGTACGGGGTTTCCAGAACAATAAAAGTGATTCTTGATATAATAACCTTAAAATTTCTTTTGAGTTATTCGCAGAGGCCGATTCAGGTATTTGGTGTACTGGGCTTATTTTCATCTACTGCAGGTCTTATTATAACAGCTTATCTTATTATAATGAGGGTATTTTTCAGCCAGCCACTCGGGGACAGGCCATTATTTATCCTGTCAATATTTATGATTTTTATAGGGGTGCAGCTTATCACCATGGGACTCCTCGCAGAAGTACTTATGCGTGTACATCATGAAGTTAGAAATAGGACTACCTATGTTATAAAAGAGATGGTTCTTAAATAAATTTTAATTTATAATGAATAAATTAATCCACCTTTTTAAACTGTTTAAAGTCTATATAAACTATTGCTTAAAAAAAACATACTGCAATTATTATCCTGTAAGAATCTGGATCGAGTTATCAAGCAGATGTAATCTTAAATGCCGTTTTTGTGTAAATAAGGACCTTCCATCGTCTGAAAAAGGGGACATGGATTTTAACCTTTATAAAAAAATAATTGATGAGATTGCCGGCAATGTTTATGATGTTAATCTGTTTCACAGGGGCGAGCCACTTCTTAATAAAAATTTAGTACCCGCGATTGCTTACGCGGATAAAAAAGGAGTCAGGACCAGAATTCATACCAATGCTACTCTATTAAATAAGGAGCTTGACAGGAAAATAATACTGGCCGGCCTGGATTTGATTTCTTTTTCATTTGATGGATATACCAGGGAAGTTTATGAAAAAAACAGGTCCGGGGCAAAATTTGAAAAGACCCTTTCCAATATAGTTGATTTTTTGAAAGTGAAGGCGCAGTTAAAATCAAAAAAACCATATACCATTATCCAGGTTATGCAGGATGATGAAGCTTTATCACTTGATGAGGCATCAGGACAGAAAAGAGATTTTTTAAAATTCTTTGAAAATCTCCCTCTGGATAGATTGGTAACAAGGACTCCCCATAACTGGGGTGGACTGCTTAAAATAAATGAGGAACCCCGGGGTAAATTTCGTGGCCGCAGGACAGCAGCATGCACTTTTCCCTGGTATTCACTGACTGTATTCTATGATGGCAGGGTCTTCTTATGTCCACAGGATTTTAAAGGTAAAATCTGCCTGGGTAATGCCTGCAGTGAACGGATAGAGGAAATTTTTAATGGTGAGATTATAAAAAATATAAGGGAAAGATTCAGATCAGGGGAAATTGATGATCTTATTCCGTGCAATGATTGTGATAGAATCAGGAGGAAAACATTTCTCGGGGTACCTCTGGAGTATCTGGGGGCATTTATAAGGGAACATCTGGGCGGTTAGGTAAACAATATCAATGTTAAATTAAGTAAAAATAATTAATTGCAGGGCAAATAAAATATTTTTGCTATAATAAATAAATTAAAGCTTCAGGCATCTTGAATTGAAGCATTTAAGGACTTTAGAAATATACACTGAAAAAAGTTTATATTGGAAAAAGGTATTTTTATTTTTAAAAAATCGGGATATTATGCCCGGTACTTTCAGGGTGTTTGACTTAAAGTCAAATTCAGGCATAAAGGGGGTTGATTGCAATAGAAAGATATGAGGACAAAATACAAAAAGAACTTTTTTCTAAGAAAAAGTCAAAAATTGCCAAGTATGTAGACCTGTTTGTGGGAAAGAAAGGCTTTTTTAACTTACTAAAATACGAAATAATAACCATTCTTTTCCAGGATATGCCCGGAGCCATCGGTATCTTTTTTAGGAACTTATTTTATCCATTCCTGTTTAAAAAGGTGGGAAGGGGAGTAAGTTTTGGAAAATCAATAACTGTAAGGCATCCCCATAAAATAACTATTGATGATAATGTTGTGATAGACGACTACTGTGTTCTGGATGCCAAGGGGCTGGATAATAATGGTATTAATCTGGGCAAAAATATATTTATCGGCAGAAATAGTATACTGAGCTGTAAAAATGGAGATATAAACATCGGGGATAATGTGGTTATAGGGTTTAATAGTGAAATATTTTCAGGAAGCAGGGTAACCATAGAGGAAAATACCTTAATTGCAGCCTATGTTTATCTTACCGGGGGAGGGCATGACTATTCCAGGGTGGATATCCCGGTATCGGAGCAGAAAAAAACATTTTATGGTATAAAAGTAGATAAGAATTGCTGGATAGGAGCAGGGGCTATAGTTTTTGATGGGGTTACTATAGGCAATGATACTATAATCGGAGCAGGAGCTGTAGTCTCAAAAGATATCCCGCCGTACTGTATTGCCTCGGGGGTGCCAGCGAAGGTTACAAAATCCAGGAAATAATTAAATTTTACCTGCATAATAAAATGAAGAACAAGTTTATTTCTTTCTATAAGAAGAATAGAAAATCAATACTTCTGACATTAAGAATTGTAATCAGTGTTTTACTGATTTTTTATCTGGTTAAGACGCAGTTTAAAAATTTTTCCAGTATAGTTGAGATTTTAAAATCATCCAGTAAAATTTTGCTTCTTCTTTCGTTATCCACCCATATTTTTGGCACATGGATAACAGCATTAAGGTGGAAAGCACTTTTAGATACCCAGAATGTGAAACTAAGCACAGCCAGTTTAAGCGTTACGGTGCTTATAGGCTTATTTTTTAATAATTTTTTGCCCACCAGCATAGGGGGTGATGTATTCAGAACCATTGATGCTTCAAAGAAGGCAAAAATTCCCTTAAGCTCATCGGCTTCTGTAATTCTGGTAGAAAGATTTTCCGGTGTGGTAAGCGCTTCTGTTTATGCTGTGGCAGCCTTATTTTTAGGATTTACCGCTATTGGGAATCAGCCTGTGATAATTCCTGTAGTTATCTTTTTTGTAATTGTTGTAATTATAGCTTTAATAATTATTAAACCGTCAATTTTTGGCATAGGCAAATTCTTAAAGAGGTTCAGGTTTATAAATAAAATAAAGGAAAAGTTATCCAGCGCTTATAACACGCTTATGAGTTTCAAAAACCATAAAATAGTGCTTTTAAAAGTTTTAACCTATAGCTTCCTCCTCCAGTTTGCTGTTATTTTGAACTGGTATCTGGCTGCCCGGGCTCTTGGAATTGAGCTAAGCCTTGCTGCATTTATTTTTATTGTTCCGGTGGTGTCAACTATAGCTATGATCCCCATCTCTGTCGGCGGTATAGGCCTGAGGGAAAATTCACTGGTTTTTATTATGGTTGCTATGGGTGTGGCAAATGATAAAGCTGCCCTTTGCTCTCTATTAATATTATTTATGCTAATTCTGATCGGACTGGTGGGTGGGATTGTGTATATAGTAAGGCCTTATTTTGAAAGAAAATTTAAGGAAGAAGACGACGGGGACAGCTTAGAAATTTAGGATATTCAAAATTTTATGGAAAAAATCTTTTAAGTGATAATTATAAAAGCTGACGTTTGTTATCTCAAAAAAAATAATCAGTGAGAAGATAAAAACCAGTGCAAAGAATAAATAAAATAAAATTTTTATTATTAAAACGCTTTTCATTTTACAGGTTAGCTCTGTTTCATTAGTATTCTTTAATATTATACTACTTTTACCACTATAATTTATCTTTCTTAAATTATCAAAAAAATGTTCCAGAGCCGGCTATCAGGTTATTTTTTTTGAGAATTTTTCTTTAAAAGGTATAGAATTTCTTCCTGGTTAACTCTGATTCTTTTAATTATATCTGCCGATATGCCCACAATAAAAAAAGTTACCGAAATGAACAGGAAAGTTCCCCCTACAAATCCCGACCAGACATTCGGGTGAAATGAGCCAATTGATATATAAGTGTACAGCAAAATAAAACCGAAGAAGATGCTTACTATAAAAAAGAACAGGGCAATATATGAAAAAAAGGTAAATGGCCTGTGGTCCCTGTAGGTTTCAATAATTATTTTGAGTGAATTTATACCGTATGTGAAAAGGTTGGAAGAGATTTTTGAGACACGTGAAGGAAAATATTTTACCTTCACGGGGACCTCCATAATTTTGATTCCTTTAAAAGATAGGTCAATAAATGTTTCCTGGGAAAAAGTAAATTTTCCATGCAGGTTCAGTGAAAGAAGGGTTTTTTGCGAGTATGCCCTGAAGCCGCATGATACATCATAAAATTTTTTTCCGATTAGTTTGCTGATTAAAATAGACATCATTTTATTTCCCCAGAATTTAGACAGGGGCATAACGGGATAGTATTTTTTGTTAATAAAACGGGAGGCGGTCACCATATCAGCTTCGTTTTTAATAATAGGGTCAATGAGCAGGGGTATGTCTTCTGGATTGAATTGTGCATCGCCGTCAATACTGACCATTAAATCAAAGTTCTTTTCCACAGCGTACTGAAGGGCTCTGCCGAATGCCACTCCATATCCCATATTATAGTGGTTCTTTATTACTTCGGCACCCGAGGCGGCAGCAATTTTCGTTGTTTCGTCTGTGGAACCGTCATCAATAACAAGGACATGGATTTTTGATATCCCCTTAATTTTTCTGGGAATGTTCAGTATTACTTCGCCTATTTTTTCTTCCTCGTTATATGCAGGAATCGCAACCAGGAGTTTTTTTGCCATGTTTCCTTTTTTAAAATTACCGGATATTTTGACAGACTTTAACTTAACTAAAATAATTTTTTAACTTAACTAAAATAATTTTATTACTATAACATAAAAAATAGTAGGCTTTAAGATGTTTTTATATTTTTCCTTTAATTTGAAAAAAATTATAAAAACTTATAATTTAATTAGTTTTAGTATAAAATGTGTTTCAAAATATTAGTTTGGCCAGGATCGCAGGGAAAAATCAAAAATGAAATTTAGGGATACCGATAGAAAATTTTTTTATATTCTTATAGTTATTCTTGCCATCAGCATTAATCTACTGAGTATAATTGCGGGAAAATATATAGGCATGAATCTCGAACTCTCAAGGGTTTTTGCCTTCTGGCTGTCTGTGATGGTTCTGACTTACGGCCTTAAATTTGTGTTATGGTTTATCCTGCACAGGAAGTTTAAGCTCTCCTTTATATATCCGCTTCTGAGCTTAAATTACTTTTTTTCTTTGTTCCTGGGCAAAATTTTATTTGCCGAGCCCGTTACTTTAAAAAAAATTATCGGTTCGGCTGTTATAGTGGCAGGAGTTTTTATTATAACCATGTCCAGTAAGAAGCTGGAAGGGGTATAAATTATGCTTTATATTTTTTTGGCGGTTGTAACTCAATTTCTTGTTGCCCTGGCCCAGGTTATACTCAAAATAGGAGCAAAAAAGGTAGATTTCAGGAAGCCCTTTACCTGCAATTTTAAGAATAAGTATCTTTTAATAAGCATATTTTTGTTTTTACTCGTTCCGGTTCTTTCCATAATCACCATGAGAGTGATTGATTTTTCAAATTTTTATTCCTTTACGGCACTGAGCTACTTTTTTATAATGTTATTTTCATGGTGTATTCTCAGAGAAGATATTGACAGGTTAAGAATTGCGGGCAATATCCTGGTTATTGCCGGAGTTATAATATTTAATCTGTAAATGTCGGTTTTTAAGTTTTTAAATTAAAAAATAAAAGGAAGTATATATTGGAGAAGGTTAAAGCATTCATAACAGGAAAACAGGCAGTTATATTATCAATTCTTTCTTTTGCTGTTCCCCTGGTTATTTATCTTATGACTCTGGAACGTAAACTAATAGGCGGGGATACGGCATGGTACGCTCTTCAGGTTACCGAAATGAGTCTTATGGTTCCTACCGGATATCCGGTTTTTTCCATGCTGGAAAAGTTTTTTACCTTACTGCCGGTTGGAGATATAGCTTACAGGCTCAATCTTTTTTCAGCAATATTCGGCGCACTTACTATTTTATTTTTATTCCTATCAATTAATAAACTGGTAAAAAATGGAATGGTAAGCTTTATAAGTTCAATGATGTTTGCTTTTGCCGTGCCTTTCTGGGAAGTGGCAAACAGGCTGGAATTTGATACATTACAGACTTTTTTTATGACTTTATTGTTTTTTTCGGCTATTACCTATAATGAGAATAAAACCAGAAAGTATCTTTATTTTTTTGCTTTCTGCCTGGGGTTAAGTTTAACCAACCACCCTCTTGTTTTTTTCCTGGTCCCGGCCATTATTTTATATGTTATTATTGTGAATCCGGGGATTTTTAAAAGCGCAAAGGCAATTATAATAAGCATATTATATTTTGTTCTGCCTCTTTTATCATACCTGTATCTTCCCATAAGGTCGCTCCAGGGTTATGGGGAAGTAACCGGCCCTTTAAAATTTTTATATTATATAACCGGAAGGGGTGTAACCGGGGAAGTCCATGGAGGAAGTTTTGGGTACAAGAGCATTTCATTAATTTTTAAGGTAATTAAAGATTATCTCGGCATGTTTTATGAAAGTTATGGTATCCTGCTTCTTATCATAGCACTTATTGGATTTATCATTCTGGTCAAAAAGAATGTAAAATTTGCCCTGTGCACATTTTTACTGGTGATTATAAACTTTGTTTTTCCTCCATTATATGCAGGTCATGCACTGAGAAATTATTTACTGTATTCAATGATTGTATTTTCTTTTTATATTGCTTCCGGGTTGCTGTTTATACTGGATGGGGTGATTCTGCTGTTTAATAAGTCATTAATGGGAAGGAAGGCTCTGAGGATTGATAAATTCTTAAAATATTTTCTGGTCACTATTATATTATTGTTTTTTCTTTTTATACCGGCCGGCCTGATAATAGAAAATTATCCTTCGCTTGACCATTCAGAGGTTTCTTACGTTTATAAATTCTGGGATGAAGCGTTTAAGAATATGGAAAGTAATTCCAGGGTGTATACCCTGGCTAAATCAACCAATATCGGGATGTTTGTGGATAAATACGAGCATGGAGACAAAAACATAGAATATATATCTCATAAGGTGCCGGAATATACGGCAAGCAATATGACGAAAGCTCTTGAAGATGGTATTACAGTATATTATGTGGGCAATGAAGAGGTATTAAAAAAATTATTTAATGCCGAGCAGGTAGGTAAAAGCTATTTATGGAGCAGGTATGATGAATGGTTAAGACTATTCAGGGTTACTGAACCTGCAGCGTCTATTCCTGAAATTAGCTACTTTAGCGATAGTTATACCAGAAGGTTCGGGGAGGAATTCACCATTGAATATATTGTCAGGAATAAGAATAAAGAAAGAATTAAGATTACATCACTGGAGCTCGAGCTTCCTGAAAATATTAAATTCATAGAGACTTCCCCCGGAGGGTATATCAGCCAGGGCCCCGGCCTGAGCCAGGGCATATATATGTGGGTAGGTGATTCATATGTCATAGAGGGTGGGGAAGAGATAAACTTAATTGTAAAACTAAAAGGAACTGCGCCCGGTGAGTCATTTATAAAATTTAGACTGACAACCGGCGGGTTTTACGTTGACTGTGAAAGTGCAGGGATAGAAATAAAAGATTAAATTAAAAAGAATCAACCTGGATTTATTAGTTTGTTAGATTTATTCTGATATATTGATAAAAATAAGGCAGGTAGATAGACAAAGTAAAAAGATGGAAGTATATAATAGTTGTGATGAAAAAATTCATTAAAGAGAATAATATGAAAGTTTTATTTGCTTTTATAATAATTTTTCCGGTAATTTTTACCGGCTGTTCTGGTTTTGGGCAGGTTATAAGCAGCGGTGATGGTGGCGCCAGTTCGTCCGGAGAGGAGCCATTGCCATCATTTTCCGGTTCTTATATAGAACTAATTGACGCAAATGGCGGAAATACATATGGTGGTGAAGATGTAAAGGTAAAAATAAGTGTGGTAAATAGCGGCAGTGCGGAAGCAAAAAATGTGGAAGTTAATCTTATAACTCACGACCTGTTTGAACCAGGCATTGGGCGGACATCATGGAATATAGATGTTCTTGGAGCAGGGGAAGAAAGTAATTTTGTCACCGGTCTGACTTTAATAGATGATATAAATGAGGACACCAGGGCTGAGGTCGGGCTGGAGATATCTTCAGATGAAGTAGACTCTTTTATAGGTCCTGATTGTAAAATGCTGGTTTACAGTGAAAGAAAATTTGATGGAGGTTTTATTCCCATAATAGGCATGCATGCCATAGAGGATCATATTGAAGAGCCGATAGAGCTTTATACCGGTCACTTTGATAAACTGTGCGGCGTATTGAAAGAATATGGTTATGAAACTATTACATTAAATGAACTTTTAGATTATATAGATTACGGAAAATCGCTTCCTGAAAAACCAATAATCATAACATCCGATGACGGATTTCAGGATGTTTATACCAATGGGTTCCCCATTCTTAAAAAGTACGGGTACAGGATGACTGTATTTCTGGTAACCGGCGCAGTTGGAGAGAGCGAAGCTGATAGAAAAACAAATGCATATTTTGAGAAAGAGATAGATAATGACCGGCCCATACGACCGATACTTATATGGCCCGAGATTGAAGAAATGTATGAATATGGTTGTGAGTTTCAATCCCATACAGTAAATCATGTCAGGCTGGGGATTGCTGACGATGAGGAAATTTTATATGAACTTACCCGATCAAAAGAGGATATTGAATCCCATCTGGGAAATGAAGTTTTATTTGTTGCGCTGCCAAAGGGAAATTATAATCCTGATAAGACACTTTTATTTGCTGAGGCCGGCTACAGGGGTTCGTTAAGGCATGCCGGCGGAGCAGAGGATACAGAATCAATTGACCTCTTTAATATGAAGAGAGTGGAGTTTAACAGCCTGATTTCTCCAGACCAGTATGTTAATTATTTAAATCTGGATAGAAGTATTGAAATTAGCTATGAGGCTGGAGATAGAATAAGAAAAGAGGGAGAAGAATTTATCATAGAATTTAATATAAAAAATACCGGCGAAGATTGGGCTAAAATTACTTCACTGGAGCTTGAGCTTCCGGATAACATTGAGCTGACCGGAATCAGCCCTGAAGGATATATAAAACAATATCCGGGTTTGAGTGAAGGTATATATATGTGGGTAAGCGATTCATATATTGTAGATAGTAATGGCCAGATTAATTTAATGGTTAAAGTCAGGGGCACCGATTCCGGGCAGTCTGTTGTAAAATTCAGGGCAACTTACAAAAATAATTATATTAATTGTGATGATATTGAAATAGAAATAAGATAGAAAACCCGCTCAAATAAAACTTTATCTAAAGGTCAGCTTTTTGTTATAATATTGGAATTGTTTTTAAAGAATTTAATGGTGATAAGAATAATGGTGTATTAATAATGAAGATAATTGAAAAAATACTGGATTATTTAAAAAGAAATAAAAAGTGGGTTTTTATTATGGCCGGTTCTCTGGTCATAGCTGCAGGAGCTTTTTTAATTTATTATTTTAAATTCTATCTGACGGAACCCAATTTTGATGATGAAAATTTTAATTATGTATACAGCGATACAGGAGATAATATAAAGCCGGGGGACAGGATTACTTATGCAGTAAATTACAAAAATACGGGTAACAGGAATGTAAGCAAACTGGTTATAGAAGTTAATTTGCCGGAACATACTTCCTTTGTGTCTTCGGACCGCAGTGACGTTTTAAACATTGCCGGGGACGGGAAAAAACTGGGTTTTAACATTGGAGAGGTTAAGAAGAACGAGAGAGACACCCTGTGTTTTGTGGTGGAAGTAAATAGCCCGCTGGATGATGGTACTGTAATCATGCTGGATAAAGTGAATTTTAATTACATTATAGGGAAAGAGACGTTTAATAATACCCTGAGCCCCGTTCTGACCACCGAAGTTGAAAGCAGCCCTGATTTGAGTAGCTTCAGTGTAGAAGCTGTAGATGAGAATGGCGGGGTCATTATGCTGGGTGATATCCTGAAGTATAATTTAACAGTGAAAAATGATGGCGATATGAGTGCATCCGGTGTTGAACTAAAAAGTAATATATCTGAATATACAGACATAATTGAAGATTCTATTACCGGCCAGGGGGAATATAAAAATAACAGCGTGCTATGGGAAATTGACAACTTAGAAGTGAATACAAAAAGGGTTCTTTCCTTTAAGGTCAGGGTGAAAGAAGACTTAATGGGCGAAGAAGTTATAACCAGTGAAAGTATTTTAAAGTACGGGTCAATTGTAATAGAAAAAAAAGTGGAAGAAAAACTGAGCCTGTTCTCTGATTTAGCTACATCGGAAAACTACATATACGATACAAATGGAGGCAATCTATACCCGGGAGAGACTATAAGTGTAAAAATTATTGTCAGAAACACCGGTATAAAGAAAGAAGAAAATTATAGTGTTATCTGTCCCACGCCGGAAGGGGCTACTTACGTCAGCCGATCAGGTATCGCTGAGGGAATAAGTTGGAGTGATGATATAAGGGGGCTTATATGGGACCTTGAGAACCTGGGTGTTGAAGAGGAAAAAGAGATTACTTTTAGGATAAAGGTGAACGAAAATCTTGCTAATTCAGGCGGTACAATAACCACTCATTTTAAAATTGAAAGCAGCAATGCGGTTATTGAACTGCAGCCTAAAAGCCTGAATGTAACGGGAAACGCAAGGGTTAATATTGTAGCCATAGGTGATTCACTGATAGCAAAATCAAACTGGGTGCAGACATTTGACCAGCTTCTGGAGGCTAATTATCCTTATGCAGAGTATAATACAATTGCCAGTGCTAAGAACGGCGAGTTAACCCGTGAGGGGTATGCAAGATTTGACAGCACCGTTGCTGTACATAATCCTGATATAGTTATAATTGCCTATGGAACCAATGATGTGGGTCCCCGTTATTCCGGATTCTCGGTTAGCATGGAGGGCCTGATTGTAAAAGCAAAAAGCCTCGGCGCAAGAGTATTTGTTAACCTTATCGGGCCACTGAACTGGCCGGAAAAAGAAAATTATGCTAAATATAATGACACAATAAGGCAGATTGCTGCAAAGCACGGTGCAGTGGTTATAGATGTTACAACTCCGCTTTCACAGAATCCCGGCGGGTATCTAAGTGATGGCATGCACTACAGTTCAGCAGGTGCTTCGGTTGTGGCGCATACAGTATACAGTTATGTTTCCCAGTATCTCGGCAGCATCGGACAGAGACTTTAATTTATGGGACAGGAGATAGTCTGGCTGTAGAAGATATGCGACCTTATTAATTATTAAAATAATCAGAGTATAATTAATATATTGGAAGAGCAAGACCAGGCAGGAAGGAGATAGATTTTGAGAGTTTTTTTAATAGTTTTTTCTTTTATTAATGCTGTTTTTTATGTTTTTATTTATTCTTATTTTGATAAGATTCTGGAGATTCTTGAAGGATTGGATATATCAGCAATAGCAACAAATTATATTAAACTGGCGGCCCTATTAATTGTCGGGTTCTGTATAGGTGTAATAGTGATGCTTGTATTAAAATTAAAACTAAAAAGAAGCCTTTTTAGTTTTAAGAACCTGGTGATAGTCGGTTTTTTCCCTTTTATCTGTATGGTGCTGTCTGAAGGTACAATTACCAGCTTTATTATTAATAAATTTTTTAACTCCAGTGAAAGATTGAGTGAGCTTGCATTTTATCTTTTCTCAAGGCAGACTATATGGTCCATATGGCTGGGCTTTTCTATAGGTTCATCAATCCGATTCAGTTTTCCCGGAAGAAAATACAGACATGTTTCAATTGAAGGAAAAGAAAAAGCAGAATTTCCATCACTTGCTAGGGAGTCTGATACAGAAAAACAGGGTCATAAGCACTTCCAGTAATACTGGTAAGTCTCTTTAGGTTTGAACCATCGGCATTGACTATAAATATTTCAAGCTGGCCGTCAGCAGTGCCCTCGAAGGTTATATATTTATTATCCGGAGATATGTCAGGGTGCCTGCTGTTTGAGAGGTTCCCGCTGATTTTTTGTAAATTTTCTCCATTGATATTTATAGTATAAACGGATTCATTGTCACTAAAAACAATAGTTTCTCCATCAATGGAAATTGCAGGGACCCTCTGTCTCATGTCTGCGTCTGATATCTGTTTAATATTAGTACCGTCATAGTCCATCATATATATTTTTTCATTCCTTGACGCCCCTGATTCAAAAATGACTCTGTACTGGAAAGGATGACCGTAAGGATGCCAGTCCGGGACGTTCGGATTAAATGTAATTCTCTTCATATCGCTTCCATCACTGTTCATCCTGTATATTTCATAGTCGCCCTCTATGTATGCTTCAAAGAAAATATATCTTCCATCAAAGGACCAGGCGGGATACCCGCTTCTCCATGGATTGTAGGTAAGCTGCTCCTTTTCGGTTCCATCCCAGTTCATAACTATTATCTGCCAGACACCATTAATATCTGAAGTATAGGCAATTTTTTTACCATCGGGTGAAACAGCAGGATAATTATCTTTTCCGGAATAATCTGTCAGCTGCATAAGTTCGGTGCCATCTATGTTCATACTGAATATATCCTCGTTTCCATTTTTGCTGGAAGTAAATACTATCTTTCTGGTCGAATATTCTGTATCGGGGTCCCTTGGTCTGCCTCCGGTGATGTGGTCTTTATTTATTGCCCAGCCGCTTATCTCTATGGATTCGTTGCTCAGGTTAGCCTGTGCTGAAATTATAGCCATGGATTCCTTCTTTTCACCTTCTATTACAATATTTCTTAAGCCCAGGTTATATGTTCCTGAAGTAGAGAAAGAGTAAATATACAGAGTGTTTTCGCTGCCGGCTTCAAGATTACTACCGTCAAAATTTAATAAATATCCGGAACTGGTATAACCGGCGTTTCCAAAAGCGCCGGCTACATCCTGTCTTTCAATTCCATAGTCTACTTCACCGGCGGGCTTCCCGAATCCTTCAGGCCCGTTTAAATATATTTCAATACGGTCAATACCGGGGTCACTTTGCTGGCTGAGATCAACTGACCAGCCTGAAATTTTAATATTCGATTTATCAGCTTCTTTTATTATTTCATTGTGGGAAGGGTCATCTATAGATAGTCTGATATTTTCGTCTGTCTCTTCGCTGCCCGGGATGCTAACCTTCTGGCGGGTATGACTCCATCCATATTCTGGTATCAGAACATAGATATAAAGGTAATGGGTAGAGCCGGGCTCAAAGGTGTATGCTCTGTTTTTTTCGGCCAGGAGGAAACCGCTTTCTGAGAATTCCCCCCCATAGATATTATAGGCTTCCGGGGAGGTCATACCATATTTTGCTTCTCCCAGCAGTATGCCATTATTCCTGTCACCATCAAGATATATCTCTATTACTGCGATTTCATCCTCTTTCACTTCCTGAACCGGTTCTTCTTCAACTACAGGCTCTGGCTCCTCTTCTTCAACTATGGGTTCGCCTGTTTCAGGCCCGGCAGTTTCTTCTTTATCAGTAGTTCCTGACCCGGTATATTTTAAGACTATAAAACCGAGGAATATAACAGCTATCAGGAGCAAAACTATAATAATTGTAGTTACTGTTCTCATTTTGTTTTATACCTTTTTATCTATATATTACAGATTATAGGATTTGGACGTTAAGATTGATTTAAATACACTGATAATAATTATAAACTATAAATGCATTTAATATATTTTTAAGTTTTAGAGTATAACAGAATACAATATTAATTGAAATTAGTATTTTTTTAAGTTAACATCTGGTTATCAGTTATTTTAGAAAAAAATGATATAAATGGAAAGAAGACTGCGGATAAAAAAATGAGAATTTTTCTTATCATATTTAGTTTTATAAATATAATTCTCTATTATACCGCTTTTGCATATTTTGATAATATCACCGGTGCACTGGCAGCTTACAGCCTGCCTGCCGGTTTTTTAAGTTTTTTGAGGCTTATTATAATTCTCATTCTCGGGTTTATGATTGGATTACTGATAATTATCAGTATGAGGCCGATAGTAAATAGGAATTATTTTGACATAAAAACATTTTTGATTTCAGGCTGTATACCTGCTATTGCTCTATTGCTGTATAAAACTGGTCTGGTGAATATAGCAGTAACTGAACTGTTTGATTCCAATCTTACTATTTCAGAGCTTGCTTTTTATTTCTTCTCCAGGGAAACTGTCTGGGGCCTGTGGCTTGGGATTTCCATGGGTACATCGGTTAGATTAAAACTAGGAACTTCAAGCAAAAGGTTCAGGCATCAGGTTGCCGATTAAATGCAATGCAGTGGACCCGGAAGATATATTAAGCTGCAAAAGATATTATCGGTAGAGGAAACTGCCATCTTTATCGATATAAGAAGAATTGGTCAGATTGGTTTTTTCTCCGGTGGCAAGATTTATTAAAATTAAATCTTCGCGGGAACCTTTTCTTTCTTCATAAATTATATATTTTCCATCAGGTGAAAAAGATGGGTGGCCGTCCTCTTCAGGGTTGCTGTTTAACCTGGTTTCATTCTGGCCGGTATAATCCATAATCCAGATATCGGCATATCTATCAGAATATCTCATATAAGTTATTTTACTTCCGTCCGGTGATACATCCGGAACCCTTCTTCTTGGCCCATCAGTACATATTTTTCTTTTTCCGGAGCCGTCGTGATTCATTACATAAATATTTTCATGTCCGGTAGTTCCTGATTCGTATATAACCATATATTCAGAAGGATGCCCGGTTGGGTGCCAGTCATGGGAGTCGCGGTTAAAGGTAAGCCTTTTTTGCTCTGTTCCGTCGCTTTTAATTCTATATATTTCCCAGTCTCCATCACTATATATCTCAAAATATATATATTTTCCGTCATAAGACCAGGAAGGATAGGCACATCTATGGTTGCCCGTGGTAATTTGCTTTTTATTATTACCATTCCAGTCCATAACCATAATCTGCCAGACCCCGCCTATATCAGCAGTGTAGGCAATTTTTTCTCCATCGGGAGATACTTCCGGATACAGGTCGCTGCCGCTGCTGCTGGTCAGGCGGGTGAGCCCTGTCCCGTCAATATTTATACTGTATATATTTTCATTGCCATCTCTATTGGAATTAAATATTATTTTTTTGGTATTGTGCTGCCCGGTATCTATAGAAGGCTCTTCCACGACCTTTCGTTTTTCTTCAAGGTATTTTTCAAGGACATTTTTATCGATTGCCAGTCCGGTTATTTCAATAATGTTCTCATTATTGAACTTTTGTGTGTCAACCCTGGCATTAATTATTGCTTTTTCTTCTCTTATCCCGGATAAGTAAATATCTCTTGTTTCATAATTAAACGAATTGTCCACGGAGCTAAACGCATAAATGAATATAGTGTGGGTGGAACCGGGCTCAAGGTCAATTAGATTTTCAAATGTGTAACCACTATTTAAATAGTTTGAATTTTCAAGATAGCCGGCAACGTCCTCTCTGGGAATTCCGTATTCAGTATTCCCGATAAATTTTCCATAACCCTCTGGTCCATCAAGGTAGATTTCAATGTTTGATATTCCGGGGTTTTCTTTGTACCTAAGGTCAACAGCCCATCCTTTAATATTCTGTAGGCTGGAGGTTATACTCTTATCTTCCGGTTTTTCTACAAATATGGTTATTTTTTTCTCGCATTTTTCTTCTCCGGACAAACTTACCTGCTGTCTTGTGTAGCCCCACTCTGACTGCCGGGTGTAAAAGTAAATATAAATATAGTGGTTAGAACCGGCTTCAAGGTTCAGATTACTGTCATTTTTAATGTTAAATCTAAAACCTGTATTTATAAAATCCTCACCGTACAGCTGTAATGCTTCCACAGATTCAAGGTTTGAAGTTGTTTCCCCGAGGTATATGCCGTTTTCCATATCTCCATCAAGAAAAAATTTTATGGTACCGGCTTTTATCTCTTCTCTGTCTTCTTCCTCCTTTTCTATGGTTTCTTCTCCATCTGTATTTTCACTATCTTCGTTTTGTTTATTCTCAGATACTTCTGCATCCTGGCTTGCAGAGTCTAAAGAACTGTCATTCTTATCATCCGGAGTTTCAGGGTTATCAGCGGTATCCACGGCCGGAGTGTCACTGATATCTTTAACTATGTATTCGCGGTTAGTAATAAAAAATTTTTGTATATCATTTATTGTTTCTACCCTTGAGACAGGTAATTTGTTTTTATCCCATGGTTTTGCTGATAGCGGCCCTTCTGAAGTGTTTTCCCGGCTTTCGGCGTCTTTTGTTGTACTGATTACCGCGATGCTTAAGAGGGTGCTTATTGATAAAAAAATAATTAGAAGTATTATTATTATAAATCTCATATAGGATTAAGGCTGTTTACAATAATTTTATTGTTTTTGTTATGGTAGTATAAATTTTTAATTAGTACAATTATAATTAAGAAATCTTTAAAAAATAAAAACAGTGCAGGGATAAATCCGGGATTATATTATAATTAAAGCAGAAATAAAGCGAAAAGTAACATATTCTTAATTTTTTAATATGAGCAGAATATTTATAGCAGGCATGAGCCCCCTTCCATTTGAAAATGACAGGAAGGTATATGGAACCGGTATAAGAACATGGCAGTTTTTACTTCCACTGTTAGAGGAGGGCCATAAAATTTGTGTATGTAATTATGCTGTTCCTTCAGCATATCCTGATGGTTATAAGTCAGAGTACAGGAAAAATTTTGTTTATAGTGAAGATGGCCCTGCAGATAAAAAGAATTCTGGTGATTCTAAAAGCAGCAACTCCGGAGGCATAGGGGGCAGGAAAGCGTATGCCGGTAACTCTGTCAGTGTGGACGGCGGGATAAAGGACAATCCTGAATATAGCTTTGAGTACAACATATTGAGAAAAGAGGATTTTGAGAATGTTGAACTTATGTCCCGGATATTTAATGAATTCAAACCTGACTGTGCTATTGGATGTACTTTTTATCCTTCATATATTCTCTCTAAACTAATCAGTTATTCTAATAAAGATATACCGTTCCGGGCTGATTTGTTTGGCCATGTAATGGCCGAAGCACAGGCGCGCGCCTATATGGACGGTAGTGATGAGTGTCTTTTCCATTACTGGAATAGTGAGTATAATATTATATCTGCGGCTGATGTTTTTTCCTGTGTATCTTCAAGACAGAAGTATGCTTTAATAGGAGAGCTGGGAGCTGCAGGCAGGCTTAACCGTTATACCGCCGGTTATAATTTTACAGATGTGATTCCATGTGGTATCCCTGAAACGGGGTATAGACATACCAGAAAAGTAATCAGGGGAAAATCCGGCATAAAAGAAGGGGATTTCGTGGTACTCTGGACCGGTGGATATAACACCTGGACAGATGTTGATACCCTGTTTAGAGGACTGATAATTGCCATGAAAAAAAATCCTGATATTAAATTTGTATCAACAGGAGGCGAGATTCCTGAACAGGACCTGAAGACTTATCCTCATTTTCTTTCCATGGTAAATGAAAGCTTTTATAAAGATAGATTTATAATGAAAGGATGGGTACCCGGAGAAGATGTCCCGAATTACTACCTTGAAGCTGATGCCGGTATAAACATTGATAAAGATATTTATGAAGTCAGGCTGGGCAGTAAAAACCGTATTATGGATTGGTTCAGAGCCGGTCTGTGCGTGCTGTCTTCAAATGTGTGTGAATTGACAGATATTATAGAAAAAGAAGAAATTGGTTATACATTTAAACCTTATGATTATAAGGAATTAAGCGATAAATTAGTCTATATGGCAACGCATCGCCGCGAGGTGGGAAAAACTGCAGCTGCGGGAAAAATTTATGCATTGAAAAATTTTAATTTCAGTAAGACTACCTTAAGATTGAGGGAATGGGTTAGAAACCCTGTATTTTCTCCAGATAAAGGGAAGGAAAAGAAATTATTCCTAAACAGAGAAGAAGCCCTGAGGAATATTGATGAGATAGCTTTCCGGCAGAAGCAAATGATAGAAGAAAGGGACAGGAGAATATCCGAGCTTGAAGGGATCGTCAGCAAGAATCTGATTTATAAAATATATAGTTATTTTAAAGTTGCTAAAAGGAGAATATTTCACTGAATATTGGATAAGAGCGGATGCTATATTTAAAAAGATGTAAGTATTCAAAATATTTCTGTTATTAATTTTTTCGGTATGAATTATAAAAGCCTGATAATAATTGTTACTTATAACAGTGAAAATTTTATTGAAAAATGCCTTCATTCAATAATTGCCCAGGATTATACAGACTGGTTTCTGATTGTAGCCGACAATGCTTCTAAAGATGAAACAGTTACAAAAATAAGGGAATTCAGGAATACGTACCCCGGGTTAGATACCGGCAATTTCAAACTAATTGCACTCAGGAAAAATATGGGATTTGCAGGTGCGGTTAATCATGCGTTTTTTAATTTCATAAAAGCAAAAAGGGAAAATACAGGTAAACAACCAGAGTTTTTAATTTTATTAAATCCGGATATCTATATTGACAGGGGCTCTTTAAAAAAAATGGTTTCTTTTTATAAAACGGTAAATGAAAAAATAAACAGGGGACAATCCCGGGCAGGCAGGATAGGGGCCGCAGGAGGACTGATTCTTGATTATAACAGGGACACCATCCAGCATTATGGAGGAAAAATACGAGATAATTTTGTTACCTATCATATAAATTCCGGAAAAGATTATTCTGCTATTAAGAATGAAAAAGGAAAGACTGAAAATGGGAAAGGCAGTCTGTACCGTGAGGATAGAATAAAAGATGTAGATTATGTTACCGGAGCTTTTTTTGTTACGGATTTCGGGTTATTCAGTGGTCTGGGCGGGTTTGACGCCGGGTATCGCCCTGCTTATTTTGAGGAACTTGATTATTGCCTTAAACTTAAAAAAATTAAAAGGAGAGTTGTAGTAAACCCCGATTCTGTTGCCAGGCATTTTGAAGGGGCTTCAGTAAAAAAATTCAGCAGAAATTTTTACCGGTTTTACCATAAAAATAGAATCAGATGCGCAATAATTAATATGGATTTTTTGACATTTTTAAAAGTGTTCTTAAGAGCTGAGCTGAGATGGTTAAAAAAAGAGCCAGCAGCTGACCAGTTTCTGCCTTTATTTTATGCTTATTTTATAAATTTTCTATTTCTACCCTGTAATTTGATAATTAAATTAAAAAATCATTTAATCTTAAATAAATTAGAGTTAAAATGATTGCAATCTTGAAATAAAAAAATAACCTGGAGTTTTTAACGTAAAAAGGCTTTTAGATAATATCTAAAGCGGCAGAGGAGAAATAATGGAGAAAGAAGTTGTTGAACCGGATAAGAAAAAACGGTCAAGAATATGTATAATAAGCTATGATGTAATTGGTAAAAAAATGGCCGGGCCCGGCATACGTTTCTATGAATTTGCAAAGATTCTATCAAATTATCTTGATGTTACTTTACTGGCTCCCAACAGAGTAGATATTGATATAGATGGATTTAAAACCAGGCAGTATAAATTAAATAGCTATAAGAGCCTGCAGAGAAGCGTTGAGAATTCTGAAATTATATTAATACAGGGACACATCCTTTATTATTTTCCTTTCCTGAAAAACTTTAAGGGAAAGATTATTGTAGACCTTTATAATCCCTTCAATCTTGAGAGCCTGGAGATGTTCAGGGAAAGCGATATGGTAGAAAGGCTCAGGATTGATAAGAATAATTTAAATATATTAAAGCTTCAGCTTACCATTGGAGATTTTTTTATCTGTGCGAGTGAAAAACAGAGGGACTACTGGGTAGGAATGTTGAATGCTATGGGCAGGATCAATCCATATAATTATGACTCCGACAATACTTTGAGGAATTTGATAGATATAGTGCCTTCCGGCATACCTTCCCAACCACCCCGGCGCAATAATTTTTCCATAAGAGATATTGCGCCTGACGTTAGTGAAGAAGATAAGTTAGTTTTATGGGGAGGTGGAATATGGAACTGGCTTGACCCTATCACAGCGATAAAAGCAATATGGGAAATTACAAGAAACAGGAAAGATATAAAGCTGGTGTTTATGGGGGTAAATCACCCTGACCCCAAGCTTCCCCGGATGAAAAAGTGTGTGGAAGCTATAAATCTGGCAAAAGAGCTGGATTTATATGATAAAAATATATTTTTTAATGAATGGACCCCGTATGACCTGAGGCAGGCTGTTCTGCTGGATTCGGATGCGGGATTATCCATTCATAGTGACAGGATTGAAACAGAATTTTCCTACAGGACCAGGGTCATTGATTACATATGGGCGAGACTTCCTGTAATAACCACCGAGGGTGATTCTATCGCACGAATTGTAAAGAGCGAGAATATTGGTGAGGTGGTAAGTTATGAGGATACGCACCAGCTTGCCAGAGTAATAGAAAGTGTGGCTACCAATAAAAGCTTAAAAGAAATTTATAGTAAAAATTTAAATAGGATTGCTCCCCGGTTTTACTGGGAAAATGTAACCGAACCACTGGTTAAATATTGTGTTAATTCTTATTATTCACTGGATAAGAAAACGATAGTTGAGATGATAGATTTACAGAATAGTAAGATTTCGAGGATTATAAAGAAGAATTTTGAGGGTTGCGCGAATGTTTTAAAAATAACTTCTAATAAATACAGGGACGAAGATATTATAAATAAAAAAGATGTGGGTAAAATTTTTAATCTGGAAGTGGACGGCGACCTTACTTTATTTGATGATGAAGATGAATATTCGGGCCTGGATAAAATAGGGATTTTAAAATCTAAAATAACCCAGAGAACAAAGTTTGATGGAATTATTGTAAATAATGCTTTTCTAAAAATTACTCCAAAATTTTTCTATGACCTGACAAATGTACTTGCTTCAAAATTAAAGAAAGAAGGCCTGTTATTTTTTTCCATACCAGAAAAGAGAGGACTTTATAAACTTCTGGGTGAGGGAATAAAAGAGGATAGAACAGGTACCAGAATTGATGATTTTACCATTGAATTTATATTTAAAAATGCAGGATTTGAAATCGTGGAAAAAGGAATATGGGATAAGTTTGAAAAGAATCCTGAGTCTGCTGGTGGTAATAATACGGGAGAGGTATATGGAGAAAATGAATTATTTGAACTTTTTGAAATACAATTAAATAGGGAAAACTTTTATAATTTGAAACTTTTGAGCCGGCTGGATATTCTGGGTTCAGAGGAGATTACGGAAGATAAAACCATAAAAGGAAAGTTAAGAAAATATATGCATTTTCTTACCAGTATGTATTTTGAGAATTTAAGAAAGAGCTACAATGAATCAATTAAAGCCATTAATAATAATATCCAGCTGCAGATAAACAGGGAAATTAATGAACTAAATCGTAAAAACCGCGAGAGGCTTTTACTTATATACTTTAATATTTTCAGGACTCTTTATGAAGAAGTTAAGAATCTGGGTTATAATATCATCAGCCTGAGAGAAATTCTGGGGGGATTTAAACCCAGAAATAAATCGGGAACGGTTATGGACATTGACCAGAAACTGGAAGTACTGTTGAGGGGTTTAGAGAATATTGATAGGATAATCGGGCTTTCAGTTTCCAATAGGTATTATCTTGCAAAGAAAATATAATTTTAACTGGTGATTTTTCTAAAAGCGGGTTTAATAAGAATAAATACTTAAAATTATGATTAAAAGGAGCGGGCATTTGAGTTTAACAGGTTCTATACTTCTAATACTGCTGAGTATTTCCATAGCCGTCGGGGGACAATTACTATTAAAAATAGGGATAAATCGTATCGGAATAGTCAATATTGAAGGGTTTGATTTTTTAAAGCAATTATTTCTGGGGGTGATAAAAAGCCCCCTGATTTTAACCGGCCTGTTTTTATATGTAATTTCTGCTGCTATATGGCTTATAGTAATATCTGTAGTGGATTTGAGCTTTGCTTATCCATTTATTGGTTTTACATATGTAATGGTGCTTGTTCTTTCAAAATTTATATTGAAAGAGGATGTTAATCCTGTGCGCTGGATAGGAGCAATTGTAATAACGATCGGGGTAATTGTAATTTCCAGAAGCTAGTATCCTGATTAAAGGTAAGGTGAGGTTTTAATTGAGCGAGGATGATGACCCTTTAATATCAATCATAACAGTAAATTTTAATGGCAAATTATTTTTAAAAAATCTTTTTAATTCTATTATTAGTCTTAATTACCCTGCTGATAAAATTCAGATGATAATGGTTGATAACAGCTCTACCGATGGTTCAGTAGAATTTGTAAAAAAAGAATTTCCGTGGGTGGAAGTAATCGGACTAGGGGAGAACAGGGGGTATGCCGGCGGTAATAATGAAGGCTTCAGACATTCAAAGGGCAGATATATAGCTTTAATAAATAATGACTGTATTGTAGAAAAAGATTGGTTGTCTGAAATGCTGTCTATTTTCAGACAATCAACCGATGATTCCAAAATAGGGGCTGTGGGCTCCAAAGTGGTTTTTTATTATAGCTATCTTCCTTTTCAGCTTATTACCCACTGTACCGGCCAGAGTGAAAATAAAAACGGCAAAAGATCAAGAAGACTGGGGGTTAAAATATGTGATTTAACCATAACAATTGATGGCAATGGTGCCGTAGATTATTATAACCCGTTAGAAAATAATATTAAGTACCTGGATGGGTTCTATCCCGCTGAGTCTGACAGTAACGGGAGAAGCTATCACTGGACACAGGACAATGCAATACTTGCAATACCGGTGGCAAATACTGAAAGGGACATGGAGTTGCAGTTCAAAGCGGCAACTTATATCTCACCGAATAACTTACAGGTAGTAGCGGGTGAAGAAATAGTAAAGGATGTAAGACTCTCAAAAAGATTAAAGGCAATAAAAATAAAAATCCCTAAAAAGTATTTTATTAACTCCAAGGACATAATCAACAGTTGTGGCGTTAAAATAAATAAATCATTTTACAGCAGAGACAGGGGCATGGAAAGTATTGATGAAGGCCAGTATAACCGTGTTGAGGAAGTTTTTGGCCTTTCCGGAAGCAGTGTTATACTTGACAGGAAAATGCTGGAGGAAACGGGTTATTTCGATGAAAGTTTTTTTACCTATTATGAGGATATTGATTTGTTCTGGAGGGCAAGACTGGCAGGCTGGAAGATTTTCTTTACTCCCGGTTCTGTTGCCAGGCATTTTCATTGTGGAACGGGCAGGGAATGGTCTTATGACTTTACCTATTATGTAATAAGAAACAGACTTCTAATGATTTTTAAGTGTGGCTGGCCGCTCCTGTTTCTCAGGTGCTATCTGGCGTTTGTGGTCTCGGGTTTGATTCATATTTTATATTATCTATCAGGTCTGTTAAAGGGTATGAGGCAAAAAAGAGTTGACATACCTGCAAGAATTAGAGTATTTTTTGAGCTTTTCTATTTATTGCCCAAAAATTTGATAAGAAGGATTAGAATAAGAACTGACCGCAGGGTTAAGGATAAAATTATAAAAAGCTGGATTAGAAATTTTTAGCGGGTATTTTTATGAAAAGTATTGCTATTTACGATAGGTACCTTTCAACAGCCGGAGGCGGGGAAAGATACAGCTGCAAAATTGCGGAAGTTTTATCTAAAAATAAAGAATACAGAGTAGATCTAATAACCGATATATTTGCCGACCTTAAAGAAGTGTCACGCAGGCTGAACCTTGATTTAAATAAAGTTAATTTAAAAATATTTCCCTTTATATCGGAAGATTATGCTGTAAAAATAACTAAAAAATATAACCTCTTTATAAATGCCACTTATTTAAGTTCGCTTCCTGCGCATAGCTCCGGGAATTTATATTTGTGTTATTTTCCGACTCCTTTTGATGTAGATTTTAAATTTATTCACCGGTTTTTACTATTTTTTTTCAGAAAACCGGCAATATGGCTGTTTAAAGCTGCAGGCAGGCTGATAGGAGGTTTTGATAAGATAGAGGTGGAAGAGGGTATATATGAGCCCAAAAGATTTTTACTCAGGAGGGGCAGCTGGAGTAGCGGAAAGATTAAATTAAAGGTAATGAAATCCGAACGGTATATGGAGCTGGGTTTAAAGAATCCGGAAGCAAGCGCGCTGGACCTGATGAAAGTAAACATTAAGGTTCTTGAAGGGAAGGCAAGAGATGACAGGCCTATTTATGATAAGGATATCAGTTTAGTAAAGGGCGCAAGGGAAATTGTCAGGGTTCCACTGGATACCAGAAATGAATTTACAATTATAAAGGTTTTATCCAGTACTTTTAAACCCTCTGAAGAATACGGTGATTCAGAGGATTCCAGGAGTCTGGGAGTGGTTATGTATGATGAGAGGAAAATAAATCTTTTAAAAAAATTTATTTTAAAAGTTCTGGGATATATCCCTTTATTCCTGATAACTTTTCCCGATAATTTAAGGTTTCTTGAAACTTACCATAAAATTATTACTATATCTGAATACTCAAAAAAATGGATAAAGAAATTATGGAAAAGGGATAGCGTGATTCTTTATCCCCCTGTAGATACGGACAGTTTCAGGATAGAAAAGAAAGAAAAGATTATTTTAAGCGTCGGCAGGTTTTTCCCCGAACATCATAATAAGAAGCAGCTGGAAATGGTAGAGATTTTTAAGCAGCTGCTGGAAAAATACCCCGGGCAAATGAAGGGGTATACCCTGTATCTGGCGGGGGGAGTGAGTAAAAGGCCGGACCACCTGAAGTATGTAGAAAAGGTAATTGCTGCAGCCGGAGGTTATCCCGTAAAAGTAATTACCAATATTGAATGGAAAGAACTGGTTAAAATTTTTGCCAGGTCATTTATATTCTGGCACGCTTCGGGAATGGGGGAGGACGAAGAAGCCCATCCCGAGAAATTTGAGCATTTTGGTATTACTACCGTAGAAGCAATGGCCGCAGGCTGTATACCTGTGGTCATAAATAAAGGCGGGCAGAAAGAAATTATTGAACATGGGTATAATGGATTTTTATTCAGCAGCCGGCAGGAGCTTAAGGATATAACTCTGGATATAATAAAAGGGAAGGTAGAGGTAAAGAGAATAATAAATAATGCAATTTTAAGCTGCAGGAGGTTTTCAGATATTAAATTTGAGGAGAATTTGATTTCAATAATCAATAAAATAATGGAAGAGCATCCGGCAGGAAATTAATTTAAATAATAAAGATGAGTTAATACGGGGATAATAATTGGATATCAGTATTATAATTGTAAATTATAACAGTCTTGATTTTATAAAGAGATGTCTTAAAAGTATTGATTGTGATGCAAAAGAAAAGGGACCTGACTGTGAAATACTGGTTGTTGATAATGGCTCAGGTGATGGGAGTGTTGAATATCTAAAAAGACTGAGCAAAAAAAGGGACAGGCTACATCTAATAGAAAATAAAAGTAATCCCGGTTTTTCAAAAGCTTCAAACACAGGCGCATCTAAAGCGAAAGGGAAATACCTTTTATTCTTAAACCCGGATACGGAGATTATAAATGGCAATCTTAATGATTTAATTAATTTTTATAATGAAAGGGGAAAAAATGAAAAGGTGGGTGTGGTTGGAGCAAAAACGTTAAACCCGGACGGAACCCTTCAATATAGCCCGAGGTCTTTTCCTACGCTGGCCCGTCAGTTTTATGAAAGCTATTTCCTGTACAGGATATTTAAAAAAAGCCGCATTTTTGGTGCATATTTTTTAAGCTGGTGGGACCATGACAGGGTAAGAGAAGTAGACTGGCTGGCAGGTTCGTTTATGTTTATAAGAAAAGATTATTTTTTTCAGGCAGGCGTGTTTGATGAAGATTATTTTATGTTTAGTGAGGATACCGACCTCTGCCTAAAATTACACCGGAAAAATTTTAAAAATTATTTTTTTCCCGGTGTGGTGATAAAGCATTCCGACAGTGGTATTGCTTCCAGAAACCCGGCTGTAAGGGAAGCCGGAATATGGAAAAGCAGGAGGTTATATTTTAATAAGAATTACTTCTGGACGCATGCAGTGTTGTTAAGCCTGATTTATCAGGCAGGGATTTTAAACCGGATACTGCTTTTTTCAATATTATCCGTATTCAGGCCGGGCTGGGAAAACAGGCTCAGGCTTTTTTCTTATTTTAAAGCGTTTAAATTATATTACAGAAAATTAATATGAACGGGAAAGAAAATAAAAGAGAAATTCTTGGCAATGTCAGCTTTGTAACTACAGTTTACAATGAAAAGGCAAGCATTGTTAAATTTATGGAAAGCCTGGTTGAACAGAGCCATATCCCGGGAGAAATAGTTATAGTTGACGGGGGTTCGGAAGATGGCACCCGTGAGAGGATATTAACCTTTTTTAAAGATAGGGCAGCCAGGGATAAAAATAAAGTATTTTCGGTAGCACTGCCGGACCGAAGAATGAAAGAAGAAAAGAAGAAAGAACTTAAAAACATTAAGGATGATTCCGGGCCGGTAAAGGTGAAGTTAATAAAGAAAGACGGGGCAAATATTTCCAGGGGAAGAAATGAAGCAATAAAAAATGCATCAGGTAAAATTATCTGTGTGAGCGATGCCGGATGTATCCTTGACAGGAACTGGCTAGTGGAAATTACGAAGTTTTATGACGACCCTTCATGCAATATAATAGGGGGATTGAGTATGCCATACTGCAGTAATTTTGTGCAGAAGTGCCTGGCTGCATGCATTATGCCTTTTAAAGAAGAAATAAGGAATGATAATTATATGCCTTCA
Source organism: uncultured Actinomycetota bacterium (assembly GCA_964601205.1). Lineage (GTDB taxonomy): Bacteria > Actinomycetota > Humimicrobiia > Humimicrobiales > Humimicrobiaceae > JAQVEM01. Next base: position 34,238 of record CAZRML010000020.1, read on the forward strand.
TCCAGAAATATAAGTTTTAAAAAGAAAGTATGGATTGATACAGGTGGTTACCCCGAGAATATGGATTATGGTGAAGATATGAAATTTAATTTTAAAATAAAAAAAGCAGGCTACCGGATAAGATTTAATCCTGATGCCGTAGTCTACTGGATGATGAGGAAGAATCCCGTACAGATATTTAAACAGTTTTTCAGGTATGCAGGAGGAGATGCGGCGGGCAGGATGTATACATACCGGCACATTATAAGATTTGCTGCATTTCTGGTATTTGTGTTAATTATATTCATGGCGATTTATATAAGCAGCTGGATTCTGTTTGCATATGTTCCTCTTTTTGCACTTTATCTATATAAACCGTACCGGAGGCTCTTTAAATTATTTAAAAATAAAGATGAATGCGGTTTTAACCTGAAAGAAAAGTTGTTATCAATTCTTTTTGTTCCTCTTTTACTTTTTCATATTGATATCTCAAAAATGTGGGGGTATATTTATGCTATTCTAAGGCGCCCTGTTTAATAGTATTTTAAATTTATAATTATTATAAATTAAAAATATAATTTTCAAAAAAGTATTTAAATAATTTTGAATTTGTTTTATAATATAATCTAAAATATAAAATTTAATAAATTTATTATAGATTTTATTATTTAAATATGAGATAATGATATAAATTTATATTTTTAAAATATTGTAAAGAGTAATTTCTGTATATGTTAAAGATTTTAAGGGGTGAAAAATGACTTACGAAGAAGACGTAAAAAAGATTGATACCAATGAATTAAGGGTCAATCTTACGAAGTATTTAACAGAAAATTTAGGGGACACTATATATATTACCAGATACAACAGGCTGGTAGCCGAGCTCAGAGTTTATACCGAAGAAACCAGGAGGAAGACTGAGCTCAGAATAGCAAAAAAAATGCTTGAAGCTGCAGAAAGAGAAAAAAGTCATAAGAAATAAAAAATATAAAATATTTAAGGCAGCCCGGATTACCGGTAAAAATAGTTAAGATAATGGCACATATTTTGTTCATAAAATATGTGCCATTATCTTTTTAGATAAAAGTTTTAGTTTTAATATTTTTTTGAGTTGACTTGCGCAGTGGTTATGCTATTATATCTAAACTTTTTAAAAGTAGCATTAATGAGCATGTTTTAATAACAGGTTATGGGAATTTGTAAAATAAAATTTAGTCGAACAAAAAAGCTAATAAGTATGTTTCTGTGGCTAAAAGATAATTCCTGCTGGCGAAGTCTCTAAACCTGGCCGGCTGGAATTTTTATTTTATATATATTTCCATTAAACTGCATCTACAAATTTATTTCCATATAAATAAAAATTCCTAAAAATTCCTGAATTAATCAGGTAAAAACACCCGGGGGGGAATACTATCTTCTTTTAAGGAATAAGTAATAAATATTAAATTTAATTAAATTATGAGAATACCTAAAAATAAATACTTAAAGAAGTAAATGAAAATACAGAGAGGCATGAAAAGAATGTTTTATCCGCATAAAAGTGAATATATTTTGGAAGCAGAAAATTATAATTTAGTTCCGGTATATAAAGAATATGTTGCTGACACCGAGACTCCGGCTTCCTTATTTATAAAAACTGTGGGACCGGGAAAGAAAGGATTTTTACTGGAAAGCATTGAGGGCATAAAGAATCTGGCAAGGTATTCTTTTATAGGAATTGGATGCAGTAATTTAATTAAATTTAATGACGGGGTTTTTTCTTTGGTAGATAATAGTGAAAAGCTATATCAGATAAAAACAGAAAACCCCCTCGGGGAGCTGGGAAAAGTGTTGGGAAGTTACCATCTTTATAAAAATCCCCGGCTCAATCATTTTGTGGGCGGAGCCGCAGGTTATCTGGGTTATGACCTGGTAAAGAATTTTGAAAATATTCCCCTGCCCGAAAATAATCTGTCTATTCCTGAAATCATGCTTTATCTTACAGACCTCGTAGTTGTTTTTGACCACCTGCTTAACAGGGTAAAAATAATCTCAACAGTTAAGAGTGGAGGTAAAATTAGTGCCGGGAAGGCTTACGATATTTCAGCCAGTAATATTGAGAGTGTTGAAGAGAAAATTAATAAAAATGTTAAAAATGATTTTAAAGAAAGCTTTAACCGTGCGGGCATTGACCATACCAGAATGGATTTAAAATTAAATTCAAATTTTGGTAAGAATGAATTCCTCAAAGGAGTGGAGAAAGCAAAAAGATATATCGCTGGAGGAGATGCTTTCCAGATAGTCCTGTCTCAGAGGTTTCACACCAGAATATTTTCAGATTCTTTTAGTGTCTACCGCGGCCTCAGAGCGGTAAATCCCTCTCCATACATGTATTACTTTGATTTTGGCGGGTTTAAAATTGCAGGCGCTTCACCGGAGCCTCTTATTAAAATTAAAGGTAGAAAAATATTAACCTGCCCCATTGCAGGGACAAGAAAGAGAGGCAGGGACCCCGGGGAAGACAGGTCTATGGTAAAAAGTTTATTAAATGATGAAAAGGAAAAAGCGGAGCATAACATGCTGGTTGACCTTGCCAGAAATGACCTGGGGAGGGTATGTAAATATAACAGTGTAAAAGTAAAGAAATATATGGGTGTGGAAAAATATTCCCATGTCGTACACCTGGTATCCAGGGTGGAAGGGGTTCTGGAAAAAAGATATTCAATATACGACGCGCTGAAAAGTGTTTTTCCTGCAGGGACACTGTCGGGAGCCCCAAAAATAAGGGCGATGCAGATTATAAGTGAACTGGAACCTGACAGGCGGGGGCCATATGGAGGAGCAGTGGGATATTTTGGATATGATGGCGACCTTGACAGCTGTATAACCATAAGAACAGCAGTGATTAAAGACGGGGTGGCCTATATCCAGGCTGGTGCGGGTATTGTTTATGATTCAAGACCTGAGAGTGAATATGATGAGACCTTAAATAAGGCAGCCGCTATTTTCAGGGCTATCAGTTTATTTAAATAAACCAAAAAATAACAATATATATAAATAACAATATAAAAAATAGCGGGGAGATTAAGAATGAAAGATTTCCTGGATATAATTTTAAATGGAAAAGACCTTGGCGAAGAGCAGGCATACAGAGCAATGGAGCTTATAATGGAAGGCGGGGCAAATGACTGTCAGATTGCTTCTTTTCTTACCGCATTGAAGATGAAGGGAGAAACAGCTGCTGAAATAAGCGGGTTTTCGAGAGCAATGCTGGATAAGGCGGTAAAGGTAAAAAGCAGATATCCCGACCTTGTGGACACCTGCGGGACAGGCGGAGATGGGCTGTACACTTTTAACATTTCAACTACCGCAGCATTTATAGCTGCAGGTGCGGGGGTTAAAATTGCAAAGCACGGCAACAGGAGTGTTTCAAGCAGGAGCGGAAGCGCCGATGTTCTTGAAGAGTTAGGAGTTAATATAAACCTTGAATGTGAAGATGTTGCAGAGTGTCTTGATAGTACCGGTATTGGTTTTATTTTTGCTCCCAGGGCGCATAAGGCTATGAAATATGTGGCCAGGGCAAGAAAAGATATGGGAATAAGGACTGTTTTCAATATTCTTGGCCCCATAACAAACCCGGCTCTGGCAAGGGGAAGGGTCCTCGGTGTATTTGATGCAGGGTTAATAGACATTATGATAAATACATTAAAAAATCTGGGTGTTGAAAGGGCTTATGTGGTTAACAGTGATGAAGGGCTTGACGAGTTTTCTGTTTCGGGTAAAAGCATGGTAGCGGAGTTAAAAGACGGAAAAATCATAAGGTATGTTTTTAACCCCGGAGATTTTGGTTTTAAAAAATCAACTATTTCGGACCTTGCTGGTGGAGATGCGAAAGAAAATGCAAAAATACTTACTGATATTCTTACCGGAAAAGAAAAGGGGCCCAAAAGAGATTCTGCCCTGGTCAATGCTGCAGCGGCAATTGTCTCGGGGAAAAGGGCCGGTAACCTTAAAGAAGCTCTAAAGCTGGCCAGCTATTCAATTGAGAGCGGCAGGGCATATGATAAGTTAATAAGTTTAATAAAGTTTACAAATAAAAAAGCCGGTCAGAACTGAAATAAAGATAATAGCCGGATAAGATTGATCGGGGAGAGGCCAATTTGAAATATCTAAAAGAAATTTTGCTCGGGAAAAAGAAAGAGATTGAAAAAATTAAAAAAATAAAGCAGGATTATCGTCTATCAGCGGCATTTGCAGCAGGGGCAGGAGAAAATGTTAAAGAATATGGGGGGCATTTTATTGGAAATATTAAAAAGGGGAAGGTTAATATTATTGCCGAAATTAAGAAGGCTTCACCCTCCAGAGGAATAATAAATGATGAAATTGATATTGGAAAGGCAGCCTTACTATATGAAAAATTTAAAAGTTTTATCTGCGGTGTATCCGTTCTTACAGAACCTATATATTTTAAAGGTGATCCAGGCAATATAAAAATAGTTAAAGAAAAGATAGCACTTCCTGTCCTGAGAAAGGATTTTATTTTTAATGAAGTTCAGGTTTACCGGAGTGCGGAGATAGGAGCAGATTGCATCCTGCTCATAGGTTCGCTTCTGGGATTTAAAAAGCTGGAAAAATTATATAATCTTGCAGTCAGCCTGGGTATGGATGTGCTGGTTGAGGTGCATACTTTGAAGGAGCTGCGAAAAGTTCTGGATACAGGAGCAAAATTAATAGGCATAAATAACCGCAACCTTAAAGATATGAGGGTTAATGAAAGGCTGATTTATGATTTTATAGAACATAGCAAAAAAACCGGCATTACTGATAGAATTTTTGTCTGTGAAAGCGGTGTAAAAAATGTTAGTTATATAAAAGACCTGTTTTTAGAAGGCGTAAACACTTTTTTAATTGGAGAGTATTTTATGAGTGCCGAAAATCTGGAAAAAACATTAAATGATATGGAGCTGGATTTTAAGAGAACCAATCTAATTTAAGTTTAAAAATATAACTTCAGGATTAAATTCAAGGGTGAATTAAGACATGGTATGGGTTAAAATATGTGGAATTACAAATTTAGAAGATGCAAGGCTGGCACCACAGTTAAAAGCTGATGCATTGGGCTTTATATTCTCCACGGACAGTCCTAGGAGAATAGGGTTGAGCGAAGCAAAAAAAATAAATGATGGGCTCCGCGATGAGGAAAACAGGGTTTCAAAAGTCGGTGTGTTTGTAAATGAAAGGGTGGAATTGATTCTTGAGTACTGCGAGAAATTGGAGCTAAATTTTATCCAGCTTTCAGGAGATGAAGATATAGATTTCTTGAGAACATTAAGAAAAGAGGCAAAGGGACTAAAAATTATAAAAGCTTTAAGAATCAGAAACAAAAATAAAACCAGTGGTAGTGATGGACAGGATGGTTTAAAAATAGCCGGGGTACCGGGAGAAATTAAAAAATATGCAGATTTTATTCTGCTGGATAGTTATAAGGAAAATGTTTACGGAGGTACAGGGCAAACTTTTAACTGGGAAATTGTAAAGTATTTCAGCGGTATTCTGCCGGTTATATTATCGGGAGGTCTTGAGCCGGAGAATGTCGGGAAGGCAGTAAGCATAGCAAAGCCATTCGGTGTGGATGCATCGTCCCTGCTGGAAGTATATCCAGGGAAAAAAGATGCAGATAAAGTGAGAAGATTCGTTAATATTGTTAAAAAAGTGCAGTAGTCTGCTTTATCGGAGGAAGTTATAAATGGTTAATTATTATACAGAATAAAATACAGGTTGCTGCAAAATATAATGGGGTTTTAATTAACATGGGAGAAGAAAAAAAACGGTACAGTTTTAAAAATGGCTATTTCGGGATGTTTGGAGGTATGTATGTACCCGAGATACTTATCAATGCCTTAAAGGAGCTTGAAAAAAATTATTTCAGGTACAAAAAGGATAAAAATTTTCAGAAAGAGCTGGGATATTATTTAAAAAATTATGCCGGAAGGCCGACTCCTCTCTATTACGCAGAAAGACTTTCCAGCAAACTGGGTGGAGCAAAGATATATTTAAAGCGCGAGGACCTGTGCCATCTTGGAGCTCATAAGATTAATAATACTATCGGTCAGGTGCTTCTGGCTCAAAGGATGGGGAAGAAATTTATCATTGCAGAAACCGGTGCCGGACAGCACGGGGTGGCGACTGCAGCGGCAGCTGCATTATTTAATATGGGCTGTAAAATTTTTATGGGCAGTAAGGACATAAAGAGGCAGTCTTCAAATGTATACAGGATGAAACTTATGGGAGCAGAAGTAGTAGAAGTTTCATCGGGGAGCAGGACATTAAAAGATGCGGTTAATGAGACTCTTCGTTACTGGGCATCCAGAGTGGAAGATACTTTCTATGTCATTGGTTCAGTAGTGGGTCCCCATCCGTATCCTGCAATGGTGAGGGATTTCCAGATAGTTATCGGCAGAGAAACCAGAAGCCAGATACTTAAAGTAGAGAGAAGACTTCCTGATTATATTGTAGCCTGTGTGGGTGGCGGCAGTAATTCTATAGGGATATTTTATCCGTTTTTAAAAAATTGTGACAGGGTCAAACTTATAGGGGTGGAAGCCGGAGGTAAAGGCATCAGGAGCGGGAAACATGGAGCAACACTGGTAAACGGGAATAAAGGAATATTCCAGGGCGCTTTTAGTTATGTGCTGCAGGATAATTACGGGCAGATAGAAGAAGCTTATTCGGTATCGGCTGGCCTTGATTATCCAGGTGTGGGACCCGAACATGCTTATTTTAAGGAGAACGAAATAGTTAAATATGAGTATGCCCTTGATAGCGAGGCGCTGGAAGCGTTCAGGATGCTTTCGCTTTATGAGGGGATTATTCCCGCCTACGAAAGTGCGCATGCACTGGCTTATGTGGCAAAACTGGCACCCGGGCTGGGCAGGGATAAGATAATAGTGGTAAATCTATCCGGCCGCGGGGATAAGGATATTGACAATAAATAATTTTTTAAAAAATACTAAAAAAAGAAAACTATTAATCCGGGATATTCTCTGGATATTCCGGCTTTTGTCTGGAGTGTGTTATGTATAAAGATGGCACCGGTATTATAGAAGAAGTCTTTAAAGATTTAAGGAGAAATAATCAAAAGGCTTTCATCCCATTTATAACCTGCGGGTTTCCGGACCGCAAAAACTTTTTTGAATTATTTGAGGTCCTTGACAGAAGTGGGGCAGATATAATAGAGATAGGCATTCCTTTCTCCGACCCTCTGGCAGATGGTCCGGTTATCCAGGCTACTTCAAAGCTTGCACTGGAGAATGGAACAAATACGGATACTGTTTTTAAATCTGTAACCAGAATAAGAAAGAAAAGCAATACACCGATAGCGATTATGACCTACTTTAATACCATATACCGGTATGGGGTAGAAAAGTTTTTAAAAAAGGCAGGAGGTTCGGGGGTAAATGGGATTATAGTGCCCGATCTTTCCCTGGAGGAGTTTAATAATTACAGGAGTTATTTTAGAAAAGCAGATATTGATAATATTATGTTTGCTTCCCTGACTTCGGGCAAAGAAAGACTTAAAGCAGTTGCTAAAAAGAGCAGGGGATTTATATACTGTGTCTCAGTTAAGGGGGTAACCGGTGTTAGAAATAATGTAAATCCGGAAGTTATAAAATTTTTAAAGGATTTAAGAAAGATAACAGAGCTTCCGCTTGCGCTGGGTTTTGGGCTCTCAAACAGCCAGCAGATTAACCGGGTGAAAGATTATTGTGACGGGATTATTATAGGAAGCAAAATCTTATCACTTATCCTGAAGGCAGATAGCTTTAAAGAAGGCATAAAAGCAGTGGAAAATTTTGCTTTAGATATAAACAAAACCCTAAAATTATTATAGGGCATGCCACTATCTTGAAAAAATATGTTATAAAATGGAACTAACAATTCCAAATATATATAGAAAATGGAGTTATGTATTCCAGAATTATAAAATATACAGGAGATGAAAGCTTTTTCTTAGCTGGCCCCGTGGAACCGGCATACTATACTGGTTTCAATATTAACTATATGATGGATCAATTATTATAAAGCAGAGAATTTCTGTTTATTCTTTTTTGATATGATATTAAAATAATATAATTTGTAGTAGATTTATGTTATCAGTTACTGCTTGAATCAGAGATTTTGTTAATAAACGAAAGAAAAAATGCTGCAATTTGATAAAGTAAAAAAAATAAAAGATTTAACCATAAGCATTGTAAGCTATAATAGCCTTGATTTTTTGAAAGAGTGCCTTGAATCAATTTTTAAAAACCCTCCTTCAGTAGATTATGAGGTTATAGTGGTGGACAATGCTTCCATAGATGGAACTTCTGAATATATAAAAAATAATTATTCCGGGGTAAAACTTATACCAAACACCAGGAATATCGGGTTTGCGGCCGCAAATAACATAGCCGTGAAAAAAACAAACTCAAAATATGTCCTTCTTATGAACAGCGACTGCAGGGTTTATGAAAAATCACTGGACAACCTGGTAGAATTTATGGAAAAAAATCCCACAGCTGGAATAGCCGGACCAAAAATAATAAACAGTAACGGCACCATTCAACTATCATGCAGGAAGTTTCCCTCTATATTCAATGCTGCTCTTCACACTATACTGGGAGAAGTTTTTCCGCAGAATCCCTTTTCAAAGAGCTACAAGCTTGCAGGAGTATCCAGAGACAGGCCCTTTAAAGTAGACTGGGTTTCAGGGTCATGCATGATTATAAGAAGAAAAGCTTTAAATGACACCGGCCTACTTGATGAAAGATATTTTATGTATGTGGAGGACCTGGATATCTGTTACAGGATGTGGCAGAAGAACTGGGAAGTCTATTACTGCCCTGATGCTAAAATAATGCATCATATTGCGGGGAGCAGTGGCAGCGGGAAAATAAAATCAAGTTTCAGGATGCAGAGAAGCGTATTTTATTTTTTCTGGAAAAATTATAGAAGAAACTGGCGGGTTATATTAATACCCCTGCTTATATTGATTCTCGGGTTCAGGTTATTTCTTTCCATTTTGAAAAGTTTCTTTTCAAAAATAAAAAAATAAACTTTTAAAGGTGGAGCTTTATTTGTTTTTATTAAATTTGATAAGTTCGGGTTTTTTAAATTTGGGATTTTATATTAAAATAATCACTGAACCTAAATTAATACAGGAGAAAAGCTTTTGAAAATTCTAATAACCGGTATTGCAGGATTTGTTGGGAGACATCTCTGCTCTTATCTGGCCGGTGATGACAATAATAAGATTATAGGTGTCGATCATGATTTTAAGGATTTCAATCCGGATAATTATGGTCAAAAAGTAGAGCTTGAAAAGGTAGACCTGACAGACAGGGAGAAAGTTTTCAATGTCATTAAAAAATTTAAGCCGGATCAGGTGTATCACCTGGCAGCTCAGAGTTCCGTGAGCCATTCCTGGGAAAACCCGGTGGAAACTTTCCGGATTAATGTTTTTGGAGGTATAAATATTTTAGAGGGTATGAGGAATTTCTGTCAGGACTGCAGAATTCTTATAGTGTGTACCGCTGAGGAATATGGTGAAACTGAAGGAGAGGACAGAGCAATTGACGAGAATTACATGATTTATCCCCAGAATCCATATGCCATAAGTAAATCGGCGCTGGATTTTTTTTCCTCTGTGTATTTTAAAGCATACGGGCTTCCGGTATTTATAAGCAGGTCATTTAACCATATCGGGCCCGGGCAATCTGAGAAATTTGTTGCTTCGGATTTTGCAAGGCAGATAGCCTTAGTAGAGAAGGGTGAAAAAGCTCCTGTAATAAAAGTGGGCAACATTGATGTTTACAGAGACTTCTTGGATGTGAGGGATGCTGTTAAAGCGTATTATTACATTGTAAATGAGGGTACCTGCGGGCAGGTTTACAATGTCTGTTCGGGAGAAAAGAGAAAAATATCTGACATACTGGATATACTTATATCAATGAGTAAAATAAAGAACATAAGAGTTGAAATTGACAGAATAAAATTCAGGGCGATTGATGTTAAAATAATATATGGTAATAATAATAAATTAAAAACCCATACGGGATGGACTCGGGATTATTCTATCAAAGAATCGCTTAAGGATACGCTTTACCATTGGAGACAAAAACTTAATCTGTAAATTAAAATAAAATGGAAAGGGAATAAATTGAAAGCAGTGATACTGGTAGGGGGTGAAGGGACGCGATTGCGCCCGATTACTTTTCTTAACCCAAAACCCATGCTTCCGCTTGTCAACAAACCTTTTATGGAAAATTTTGTTTTATGGATTAAATCCCATGGTATAAAAGATATAATTTTCTCTGCCGGTTACATGTCAGAGGTTTTTAAAAATTACTTCGGGAATGGGGAGAGATTTAGCCTTAACATAAAATTTGTTGAAGAAAAAGAACCACTTGATACCTGTGGAGGAGTTAAAAATGTGGAGAAATATTTAGATAATGATAGTTTTATGGTATTTAACGGTGATATACTTTCGTCTGTTAATTTGACTGATATGATAGCCTTTCATAGAGAGAAAGAAGCGGATATAACCATATCTCTGACCTCTGTTGAAGACCCTGCGGCGTACGGTCTTGTGCCTGTTAATGGTGACGGGAAGGTACTGAGATTTCTGGAAAAACCGGGGCAGGATGAAATTATAACTGATTTAATTAATGCGGGGATATATATTATAGAGCCGCATGTAATGAAGCTTGTACCGGAATGCGAAAGATATTCCTTTGAAAGGCAGCTATTCCCTGAAGTTCTTAAAAAGGGTTATAAAATCTTCGGATATACTTTTAATTCTTACTGGATTGATGTTGGGACACCCATGAAATATTTAACGGCCAACCAGGATGTTCTGCTTAGAAAAATAGATTTTAAGTTCCCGGGTGAAGAAGTAATGGAGAATATATACATAGGTAAGAATACGGAGTATTCAAAAAGTAATTTTATCTCCGGACCAATAGTTATCGGTGAGAACACAAAAATAGATAAAAATGCCAGAATATTACCCCTTAGTGTAATTGGGGATAGCTGCTTAATATCAGGAGGGACAGAGATATCTGAAAGTGTGATATTTAATAATTGTAATATAGGCAGGGGAAATCACATAAAGAAAGCTATAATTTCAAATAATGTTAGCGTAAGAGATAACGTAATTATTGAAGACTATTCGGTTATTGGAGATAATAGCATTATAAGGGGGAATAACATATTAAAGAATGGTATCAGGATTGGTATAAATTCTGATACCATGGAAGGCCAGATTACTTTTTAAATTAGAATCCGGATATTTAATTAGTGTAAAATTTTTTTAAAAATTGAGTGGAGGCAAGAAAGAAATAATGGTAAAAGCACTTATAACAGGAATTACAGGTCAGGATGGCTCTTATCTGGCAGAGTTTCTGCTTGACAGGGGGTATGAAATTTATGGAATGATAAGGCGCTCCTCGGTGGAAAATTTTGAGAGGATAAATCATATAAAGGACAGAATAAAACTTGTACAGGCTGACCTTCTTGACCAGCTGTCCATAATAGATGCTATAAAAGAATCGCAGCCTGATGAGATTTATAATCTTGCCGCGATGTCATTTGTGCCGACATCATGGAAGCAGCCGGTGTTAACCGGAGAATTTACCGGGCTGGGGGTAACAAGAGTGCTGGAAGCGGTGAGGCACATGAACAGGAAGATAAAATTTTATCAGGCTTCCAGCTCAGAAATGTTTGGAAAGGTGCGTGAAGTGCCCCAGAACGAAAAAACTCCTTTTTATCCCCGCAGTCCTTACGGTGTAGCCAAGGTTTACGGTCATTACATGACTGTTAATTACAGGGAAAGTTATGATATGTTCGCCTGCAGTGGTATACTTTTTAACCATGAATCGCCCAGGCGCGGGCTTGAATTTGTTACCAGAAAAGTAACCAGTGGAGCGGCCAGAATAAAGCTGGGGCTGGCCGATGAACTGCTGCTCGGGAATCTGGATGCCAAGAGGGACTGGGGTTATGCAGAGGACTATATTGAAGCAATGTGGCTCATGCTCCAGCAGGATGAGCCCGGAGATTATGTTATAAGCACCGGAGAGACGCATTCGGTGAAAGAGTGGGTAAAGCTTTCTTTTCAGTGCCTTGACCTTGGATGGGAGAAGTATGTGAAGGTTGATAAAAGATTTATGCGGCCGGCTGATGTAGAACTACTGGTGGGAGATTCGACTAAAGCAAGAGAAAAACTGGGATGGAAACAAAAAACGAAGTTTGAGCAGCTGGTAAAGATTATGGTGGAATATGATTATAATAATTTAAAAAAGCTAATTTAATAATAAATTGATAAATAATTAATAAGGAAGTTTTGGGTTATGAATGAAATAAATATACAGTTTGGAACAGATGGCTGGCGGGGGATAATAGCTGAAAGGTTCACTTTCCGGGGAGTAAAAATTGTCTCCCGGGCTGTAAGCAATTATCTTAATAAAAAGTCTGACGGCAGAAGGAAGCCGCGCGTGGTGCTGGGATATGATACCAGGTTTCTTTCGGATAGATTTGCACGGACGGCAGCAGGTGTTTTTACCATGAATAATATAGAAACATATCTTTCGGAGAGAATCATAACCACTCCGGTTTTATCTTATGCAGTGGTTAATAAAAAAGCTGATCTGGGGGTTATGATTACTGCAAGCCACAATCCTTATTATTATAATGGCTATAAGATAAAAGGTTCTTTTGGCAGCTCGGCTACCATGGATATAATAAAGGGAATAGAAGTGGAATTAGACGAAGTGATGGGGAACATTGCCAGATATGAGAAATCTTTAAACTTTGAGGGTGAAGATGATGTTGATATAAAGGAATTTGATTTTTTGTCCGCCTACAGGGAAAATATTTTAAGCCAGATAGACAGAGATATTATAAAAGATTTGAATTTTAGTTTGCTGCTGGAGCCGATGTATGGTGCTTCCCGGAGCATATTCATTGATATTCTCAGGTCAATAAGCCGGGCAAATATTTATGAAATGCATTCAATTCTTAACCCGGGTTTTGGAGGTATAAACCCGGAGCCTATCGGGGATAATCTGAATGAGGCCAGGGAGGTTCTAAAAAATAAAGATTATAAATTAGCAATATGCCTGGATGGTGACGGCGACAGGATAGCAGCTCTCGGGGAAGACGGCAATTATATTAGTTCCCATCACCTGTATTCTATAATTTTATGGTATCTGGCGCATGTAAAGAAAATGAAGGGTAAGGTAGTAAAGTCTGTGAACCTTTCATCAACAATTGATAAGATATGCGCCCGTTATAACCTGGAACTCGTCACCACTCCTGTGGGTTTTAAGTATATAGTAGAAGAAATAATGAAAGGCGGAGTTATCATGGGCGGTGAAGAAAGCGGCGGCCTGTGGGCAGGAGGGAGTATACCTGAAAGAGATGGAATGCTGATGGGATTAAAACTTCTGGAGATATTATCCACACTGGGTATGACCGTAAATCAGGTTCTGGAGAAGATTTATGATGAATTTGGTTATTTTGTATTTACCAGAATTGATTATGAGACCGATTTAAAGCAGAAGAAGAACCTCCAGTCTATCACCCGAAAGGGTATTCCCGGTGTATTAAAGGAAGCCGGAGTAAAGAATGTTGTTACCCTGGACGGGTATAAATATATTATGGAAGACGGCAGCTGGCTGATGATAAGACCTTCGGGAACCGAAGCAGTGGTACGAGTATATGCAGAGGGTGACAGTGAAGAGAAAACAAATTATCTCCATAAACTGGGAGGAGCAATAATTGATAGTGCAATTTAATTAGAAAGAATTTCAGGAAAATAATTTAAGGAAGTTTATAGAGAGGAAGGTATTATGAATGTTCTTGATAATCTAAAAAAAATCAGAGAAATTGATACAGAAAGGATGCTTGAGGCTGAAGAAAATTTTTACCAGCAGCTGGTTGAAGCAAAAAAAATTGCGGACAGTGTAGATTTAAGAAAAGTAAAAGGTAAAAAATTTACCGGTATCACCTTCCTGGGAATGGGAGGTTCCGGATTCGCCGGGGATATTATTAAAGCCTTAGTAAGGGATGATATTGACATACCGGTAGAAATTGTTAAAGGATATAGCCTGCCTTTATTTATAAAAAAAGGATGGCTGGTCGTTTCCATAAGTTACTCCGGAAATACTGAAGAAACAATATCTGCAACCAATCAGGCACTTGAGCGTGGATGTGAAATTGTGATTATTTGTTCGGGCGGGGAGCTGGAAAAAATTGGCAGAGTCAACGATAAAACTATAATAAAGATACCATCAGGCATACAGCCCAGAGGTGCGATCGGTTATTTATTCTTTCCCACCTATCTTGCAATGGCATATTTAGATTTGATTAACATACCTTCAGGTGATATTGATGAAGCGCTTAATTTGATAAGGGAAAAGGCAGGGCTATATAACAGAGAAATGGAATCCGGTAAAAACCCTGCGAAGAAAATAGCCCTGGAGATTTCAGATTATCTTCCTATAGTATACGGGACAGAAGGCATATTGAGTACTATTGCATACAGGTTAAAATGTGAGCTAAATGAAAATTCAAAAACTCCGTCCTGGTGCAATGAATTTTCGGAATTAAACCATAATGAAACTGTGGGCTGGGGGAGGTTAAAAGAAACCACAAAAAAATTTGTAATCCTGGTTTTTAGAGACAGGCCGGAATGGATAAGAATGAAAACACGCATAGAAGTAACTTTAAACCTGGTGAGTAAAAATGCAGGTAAGATAATAGAAATACCCGTAGAAGGAAAGTCAAAATTAGCAAAGGCATTGTCAGCCATGTATCTCGGGGATATAACCAGTGTATATCTGGCGCTTCTTAACGGGATTAACCCCGGTCCGGTAGAAAAAATAGAATCACTAAAAGCTGAACTTAAAAAGCTGGATAAAAAATAAATTAAGAAAAAGCAATAGGGCAAGAAGCCTGGAGAGGAAAGTTTGATGGAATTTGATGTAAAGGATATTAATCTGGCCAGGGATGGTAAAAATAAGATAGAATGGGCGGCAATAGAGATGCCGGTGCTGAGGGGAATAAGAGAAGATTTTTCAAAAAAAAAGCCTCTTAAGAATTTAATTGTGGGAGCGTGCCTGCATGTTACTTCTGAAACGGCGAATCTTATGATTACTTTGAAAGCAGGTGGCGCCAGAGTTGCTTTATGCGCTTCCAACCCTCTGAGCACACAGGATGATGTCGCTGCTTCGCTGGTAAAGGATTTTGGCATAAAAGTTTTTGCAGTGAAGGGTGAGGATAATAAGAGATATTACAGTCATATAAACAGTGTTCTTGATACAAAACCACGGGTTACCATGGATGACGGGGCGGACTTAATCTCTACCACCCACAGCAAAAGGAAAGAACTTCTGGAAGGTGTATATGGGGGAACAGAAGAAACCACCACCGGAGTTATAAGACTTAAGAGTATGGAGAAAAGGGGGGTTCTTTATTACCCGATAATTGCTGTAAATGACGCCAGGACAAAACATTTTTTTGACAATCGTTACGGGACCGGGCAGAGTACGATTGATGGGATTTTGAGGGCAACAAATATATTGCTGGCAGGTAGAAAGTTCGTAGTGGCTGGCTATGGCTGGTGCGGCAGGGGTGTAGCTGCAAGAGCAAAGGGTATGGGGTCGTCGGTGATTGTACTTGAAGTGGATCCTCTGAAGGCTCTGGAAGCCAGGCTGGATGGATTTGATGTTATGAGCTCTGCAGAAGCAGCAAAGATAGGAGATATTTTTCTTTCTGTGACCGGGGATAAAAATGCCATAGGAAAGGAAATTATAAAGAACTGCAGGGACAATACGATTCTGGCAAATGCGGGACATTTTGATGTCGAGATTGATTTAAAGTATTTGAATGCGAACAGTAAGTCAAAAAGAAAAGTAAGACCTTTTGTTGAAGAATATTTAATGAATGACGGCAGGAGGATATATGTGCTTGCGGAGGGAAGGCTGGTAAATCTCAGTGCTGCCGAGGGCCACCCGGCGAGTGTTATGGATATGAGTTTTGCAAATCAGTCTTTAAGCGCAAGGTACATATTTGAAAATAGCGAAAAACTTTCAAAAAAGGTTTACCCGGTTCCTGAAGAAATTGATAAAAAAATAGCGGAGCTAAAACTTAAAAGCATGGGAGTTAAAATAGACAGATTAACCAGTGAACAGGAGGAATACCTTAACTCATGGGAGATCGGGACTTAATTTCTAAAAGTGAAGCACAGAGCAGGGTAAAAACCCTTATATGGGAAAATAATGTTTTAAAACTGGTGGACCAGAGAGAACTTCCTTTTAAAGAAACATACATAGATTGCCGCTCGGCTGAGAGTGTTGCCAGAGCTATAAAGGATATGGTTGTAAGGGGAGCTCCGGCAATAGGTGTTGCTGCTGCTTATGGTGTTGCGCTGGCAGCGTTAAGGTACGGGGGGAAGAGCAGGAAAGAATTTGAAAGTTATATAAATAAAGGTATAAAAATACTTGAGGAAACCAGACCTACAGCCGCAAATCTATTCTGGGCACTGGATAGGATGAGAGGGGTGCTGTCCGGACATACTGGCCTCGGAATTGATGAGACCAGAGAAAAATTGATTGAAGAAGCCAGAGAAATTGAAAGGGAGGATTTAGAAATAAATTTTAAGCTGAGCGAAAACGGTATAAAAATTTTTAAAGAAACAGATAAAAAAATTAAGATTCTTACCCATTGCAATGCGGGAGCGCTTGCTACTTCGGGGTATGGGACTGCTATTGGAGTGATAAAAAGTTTAAATAAAGAGGGCAGGCTGGACAGTGTAATAGTGGATGAGACCAGGCCATTTCTCCAGGGAGCAAGGCTGACTTCATGGGAACTTTATCAGGAAGAAATCCCCTTTTTTATCATATCTGACAGCATGGCAGGATATTTTATGTCAAAAAAAGAGGTTGATGCTGTGATAGTTGGTGCGGATAGAATAGCATTGAATGGAGATACTGCAAATAAAATAGGCACCCTGAGTTTATCAATACTTGCCCGTTTTTACCGCATACCCTTTTATGTAGCGGCTCCAATTTCAACGATTGATATAAAAATAAAAACCGGAGATGATATTCCTATAGAGCAGAGGGACGAAAGAGAAGTAAGAGAAATTTCAGGAAAAACTATAATTCCGGAATTTATGCCGGTAAAGAATCCGGCTTTTGATGTTACTCCGGCTGATAACATAACTGCTATAATTACAGAGAGAGGCTTAATATATCCGCCTTATAAGGATAAGTTTATTAAAATTTTTGGAAATAAAAATTTAAATATAGAAAGTGGTGTTTGATAAAAGTGAAAAAAAACAAGGCTATGATACTTGCTGCCGGTCTCGGGACAAGATTGAGACCGCTTACTGACCTGATATCAAAACCAATGGCCCCAATAGTAAATAGGCCGGTTATGGAGCATATTGTTAGACTTCTGGCACGGCATGGTTTTACGGATATTGTCTGTAATCTTCACTGGTATCCGGATGAGATACGGAACTATTTTGGTGATGGTTCAAGGTGGGGCGTGGACATAGTGTATTCCTATGAAAAAGAACTGCTGGGCACTGCAGGGGGAGTAAAAAATGTGCAGGATTTTTTTGAGAATAATACATTTCTGGTTATAAGTGGAGATGCTCTGACTGATATAGATTTAAAAGATGCACTGAAATTTCACAAAAAAAATGAAGGTATTGCTACCATGGTGTTAACTGAAGTCAGTGACACCTCTCAATATGGAGTAGTGATAATTGACGAAAATAATCAAATAAAGGGGTTTCAGGAAAAACCATTGAGCGGCGAAGCTGAATCAAATCTGGCAAATAGTGGAATATATTTTTTTGAGCCGGATATATTTAATTATATGCCTCCAGGGGGTAAGTTCTGTGACTTTGGTAAAAATATTTTTCCCTATCTTCTGGATAAGGATGTTAAATATTATGGGTATCAGCACAGGCAATACTGGAACGATGTAGGAAGTCTGGACGAATACCAGCAGGGGAATTTTGATGCTCTTGAAGGTAAAGTGAATGTGAGCATTCCCGGAAAAAGGATAAAGGAAGGTGTCTGGATAGGAAAAAATTGTAAGATTCAGGAAGGAGTAATAATAATCCCGCCGGTGTGCATTGGAGATAGCTGCACCATAAAAAAAGATGCAAAGCTTTTTGGCCCCATAATTCTTGGCAATAATACAATGGTAGATGAAAGGGCAGTGCTGTACAGGGGTATAAAATGGGGTAGCGGTTACATAGGGAAAGACGCATCTCTGATTGGCGCTATTATAGGATACAATGCGAAGATAAAAGATAAGGCATCAATTCTGGAAAAGGCTGTTATAGGTTCAAAAAGCGTTATAAAGGATGGAATAAAAATTCATCCAAGTGTAAAAATTATGTCCAATGAGATAATTGATATTGATAAAGAAAATTCCGAAGAAGATTAATAAAAATTTATTGAATATCTTTAAAGATATTGTCGCGCCGCCATTGTGTGCTGTATGCGGAAGGGTCAGTCCTGAATTCCTGTGCCACGAATGCTTATCCAGAATTAAAGAAATCAAAGACAGCATATGCATTTATTGCGGCAGGCCACTGCCCGGAAATAAATTAAGTGGAAATAAATCAGATAGTTTGAAATGTAATTTATGTAAAAATGAAGGCTTTAATTTTTTCATGCACAGGAGCTTTACCATATACAGAGGGGAAATAAAAAAGATAATAAAAAAATATAAATACAATAAAATATATGCCCTTAAGGGGATTATTGGAATGTTACTTAAGCGTGCTTATGAAAGAAATTATAAATATGAGAAAATTGACTATATAGAGTCGGTTTCCGGAGAGCATATGGAAATTCTCTGTGAATCGTTTTCAAAGTTAATTAAAATTCCATTTGCTGGTAATATAATAAGAATAAAAAAAGTTTTAAAGCAGCAGGGCTTAAATTTGATGCAGAGAAAAAATAATATAAAACAGGCTTTTAAAGTTAAAAATTGTCTTCTTTATTACGGAAAGAATATTCTTGTGGTGGACGATGTATGGACAACAGGAAGCACGTTGATGGAGATTGCCGATATATTAAAAAAAGCCGGTGCTGATAAGATTTATTTATTGACTCTGGCGAGGGGTGCGTAGTGAAGCGTCCAGTATTAAAAGGGACGGTAAAATGGTTCAGCCCGGAAAATGGTTTTGGATTTATAGAGCCGGAGCTGAAGGAACAGGGGGATATTTTTGTTGAATACTCTGCCATACAAATGAAAGGTTTTAAGGTTTTAGAGAGAGGCCAGAAAGTAAAGTTTGAACTGGACAGGGACGACAGGGGTAATATTGCCGGAAAGGTAGTTATGGTAAAGTAATTTATTTATTACTGGATAAGGTATACTATTATATGTTTTTTAAATTGTTTGTTTAATCTATAAAAGAGGAGGTAAATATTGTGGATTTTATAATTAGAAGTAAAAATATAGAGCTGGATGATAAGATAAAAAGTTATACCGAAAAAAAGATAAAAAATAAAATAGATAAGATTCTGGATAAGGTAATAAAACTTGAAGTTAAATTTATATTTGAGAAAAATCCGAGGATTAATTTAAATAATGTGGCAGAAGTTACTGTGTTCACTTCAGGTTCGGTTATAAGAGCCACTGACTCCGGAGGAGATGTTTTTGAGGCGGTAGATAAGGTTAATAGTAAGCTGGAGAGGTTAATAAAGAAGTATAAAGACAAGCTGGTAGATAAAGCCAGGAAAAGTAACGCCAGAAAAGAAGCCGGTGAGGTAGAAAAAATTAATCGAAAAATCGGAGACACCGAGGATAAAATTAGAAAATCAATAGTAAAGACAAAAACTTTTGCTTTGAAGCCGATACCTCCTGAAGAGGCGGTATTGCAGATGGAGATGCTGGGGCATGATTTTTTTGTTTTTATTAATTCTGAAACTGAAAGAACGGCAGTTGTGTACCGCAGAAAAGATAAGAATTATGGTTTGATAGAACCTTCTATATAATTTTTATATAATTGATTAACCCGGATAAATAAATAAAGGATGGCAGCATATGTTCGGAAAAATGGCTAATATACTTAAATTTGGTGAGGGCAAGAGAGTAAAAAAATATAGCGAGATAGTAAGTGCTATAAATAATCTTGAAAAAGATATTAGTTCTCTGCCGGATAGCATGCTGGCAGAAAAGACATCAGAATTTAAGCAGAGATATGAAAATGGCGAAACATGCGAAGAATTAACGCCCGAAGCATTTGCAGTGGTGAGAGAGGTGGCAAAAAGGACCCTCAATATGAGGCATTTTGATGTTCAGTTAATGGGCGGGATAGTTCTATTTGAAGGTAAAATTGCTGAAATGAGAACGGGCGAAGGAAAAACTCTGGTAGCAACCCTGCCCGTGTATTTAAACTCCTTTACAGGTAAAAGTACCCATCTGGTTACCGTAAATGATTATCTGGCAAGAAGAGATAGTGAATGGATGGGTAGCATTTATAAGTTTCTGGGTCTAAAGGTGGGGCTTATTCAGCATGGAATGCAGGCTTTTGAAAAAAAGCAGCAGTACCGGTCTGATGTGGTATATGGGACTAACAATGAGTTCGGGTTTGATTACCTGAGGGATAATATGGTAATGAGTAAAGAGGATATGGTGCAGAACGGCCACTGGTACGCAATTATTGATGAAGTAGACAGTATCCTAATAGACGAGGCAAGAACCCCCCTTATAATTTCCGGAGTTGCACAGGGGACCACAGATATTTATAAAAAATTTGCTTATATAGTCCCTCAACTGAAGATAAACGAAGATTTTGAAATTGATGAAAAAGCAAAAACGGCAGCTGTTACAGAAAAAGGAGTGGAAAATGTAGAGAGAATACTTAATATTGAAAATTTATACAGCCCATCTAATTATCTATACATACATGCCTTAAATCAATCTCTTAAAGCCTATTACCTTTTTAAAAGAGATGTAGATTACATGATAAAGGATAACCAGGTTGTCATTGTTGATGAATTTACGGGCAGGCTCATGCCTGGAAGGAGATACAGCGAGGGTCTTCACCAGGCGATAGAAGCAAAAGAAAGGGTGAAGATAAGAGATGAAAATCAAACGCTTGCCACAATTACAATTCAAAATTATTTTAGGATGTATGAAAAGCTGGCAGGAATGACAGGCACGGCGCTGACAGAAGCTGAGGAATTCAGGCACATCTATAATCTCGAAACTGTTGTTATACTTACCAACAGGCCAATGATAAGAAAGGACCTTCCCGATTTGATTTATAAAATCGAAGAAATTAAATTTAATAAAGTAGTAGAAGATATAGTGTCCAGATATGAAAAGGGACAGCCCGTTCTGGTGGGAACTATATCTATTGAGAAATCGGAGAGATTAAGCAGCCTGCTAAAAAGAAGGGGTGTTCCCCACGAGGTTTTAAATGCCAGATATCACGAGAAAGAAGCAGAGATTATTGCCAGGGCAGGACAGAAGAAAGCAGTGACCATCGCTACAAATATGGCCGGTAGAGGAACTGATATAGTGCTCGGGGAAGGAGTGGTTGAGCTTGGAGGTCTGCATGTGCTTGGAACTGAGAGGCACGAGAGCAGGAGGATTGATAATCAGCTAAGAGGTAGAAGCGGGCGTCAGGGGGATAATGGTTCAAGCCAGTTTTATTTAAGCACCGAAGACGATTTACTGAGACTCTTTGGCTCCGAGAGAATCTATAAAGTAATGGAAGCTTTTAATTTTCCTGATGATTTACCTATCCAGAACGCTATAATTACGAGGTCTATTGAAAATGCCCAGAGGCAGGTAGAAGCAAGGAACTTTGAGATAAGGAAGCATGTGCTTGAGTATGATGATGTTATGAATAAGCAGAGGGAAATAATTTATACTAAGAGAAAAAATATTCTTGAGAAAGGCGACCTGAAAGAAATTGTTCTTGATATAATTAAAGATGTAATAGAAAAAAGTGTTGATATCACTATAAATCCTTCAGATTATCCTGAAAAATGGGACCTGGAAACTCTTTCCAGTCAAATGAGCCCTTTGTTTTCAGGAGATATTATAAGTGATGTCATAAACCGGGATAAAATAAGTGACTGTAAGTGGAATCCCGGAACTCTAAAAGAAAAGCTGGTAGAAAAAGCTTATAAAATTTACGATGAGAGAGAAATGAAATATACACCTGATGTTATGAGGAGGCTGGAAAAAATAATCAGCCTGAATGTTATTGATAGTATGTGGAGAGGGCACCTTCTGGAGATGGACTATTTAAAAGAGGGTATCGGGCTCAGGGCTATCGGGCAGAGGGACCCCCTGGTTGAATACAGGAGGGAAGCATTTAATTTATTCAGGGAACTTATAGACGAGATAAAGTTTGATACTGTAAGGTTATTATATAATGTCAGGGTGGTTAAAAAGGAGGAGCAGGAGAAGATGGGGGTTGAAAAACCTGTCGGGGTGGCTAATTTAACTGCAAGCGGGCCGTCAAAAACCGGTGCCAGCACCAGGCAGGCGGGTCCGGTGACTAAAAAAAAGAAAATAGGCCGCAATGACCCCTGCCCCTGCGGGAGCGGTAAAAAATATAAAAATTGTTGCGGAAGATATGTAACGTAATATAAATAGAATATACAGTTTAAAAAACAAATAAGTTTAAATTAATATGTAAATATATATAAAAAAGTACAGAATTATGTAAAGGTAAACTGGAGGTTTTAATGATAGAGGATAGCAGGCTTAGATTAGATAAAATACTTAAAAAGCTGGTTTTTTTAAAAAACTGTCTTTGAACTGGATAAAAAAAATGTCAGGTTAAAAGAACTTCAGAAAGCAGCACTATCGGAAGATTTCTGGGACGACAATACAAAAGCACAGGCTGTAACCAGGGAAATTTCTGAAATCAAGGAAGTATTAGCTAAGATTGGAGACCTGGAAGAAAAAATAGGAAATGCAGAGCTGGCCCTGGAGATTCTTGTGAGTGAAGAAGATAGCGGTCTTGAGAAAGAATTAGAAGAAACTCTGGGCGATATTGAGAAATTACTGGCTGACCTGGAAGAGAGCCTGGTTTTAAATGATAAATATGATTCATACTCTGCAGTGGTAACCATTCATCCCGGCGCAGGGGGGACGGAATCGCAGGACTGGGCAGAGATGTTGCTTCGTATGTACAGGCGCTGGATAGATAAAAAGGGATTTTCCCACAGTGTTAATGATTACCAGAGCGGCGAGGAAGCAGGAATAAAAAATGTAACTTTTACGGTTACCGGTAAGAATGCTTATGGTCTGCTAAAGTCGGAGAAGGGAATTCACAGGCTGGTTAGAATCTCACCCTTTGATTCATCCCGGCGAAGGCATACTTCTTTTGCTTCCGTGGATGTGGTGCCGTTAGTAAATAAGGATATTGATGTGCAATTAAATAAGGAGGATTTAAAGGTGGAAACCTTTAAATCAAGCAGTGCGGGCGGCCAGCATGTTAATGTCACAGATTCGGCAGTAAGGATTACTCACCTGCCATCGAACATAGTTGTTCAGTGCCAGAATGAGAGGTCACAGATACTTAACAGGCAGACTGCCATCCAGATCTTAAAGTCAAAATTATTTGAGCTTGAGAGAGAGAAAAAAATTGAAGAAATTAATAATCTGAGGGGAGAAAAGAAAGATATTGGATGGGGTAATCAGATAAGGAGTTACACCCTACAGCCCTATCAGTTAATCAAGGACCACAGAACCGGAGTTGAGATTGGTGACGTCCAGTCGGTGCTGGATGGAGATATAGATTTATTAATCAGGAGTTTTCTTGAAAAAAAATTATACAAAGCGTAAACTCTCTATTAAAATCAGGATAACTGGAAGAGGTAGCTACAGTTGAACATGATTGAATTTAAAAATGTTAGTAAAATATATGAGGATAATACAGTTGCCCTAAAAAATATTAATCTGGTTATGAAGAAAGGCGAATTCCTTTTTCTGGTGGGCCCGAGCGGTTCCGGTAAATCCACCTTTATAAAATTGATTATAAAAGAAATTAACGAAAGCAGCGGAAGTATATTTATTGCAGGGAGAAATATATGTAACCTGAAACCCGGGAGAATTCCTCAACTGAGAAGAAATGTAGGATGTGTTTTCCAGGATTTTAAACTTCTGCCGAATAGAACTATTTTTGAAAATGTGGCATTTGCTCTTGAAGTAATAGGAAAACCGGGTTATGAAATAAAAATTCAGGTACCGCAGGTTCTAAAGCTGGTGGGCCTGCATAACAAATTAAATTCATATCCCTATCAGCTGTCAGGCGGAGAGCAGCAGAGGGTCTCAATTGCCAGAGCATTTGTTAACAGACCCCCCATACTTCTTGCTGATGAACCAACCGGGAATCTTGACCCCACGACATCCGAGGGAATTATGAAGATACTTTCCCGGATAAATCTTATTGGCACTACCGTGCTGATGGCTACGCATGATAGAAATATTGTAAATTCAATGAGGAGAAGAGTTGTGGAGCTGGAAGAAGGGGAGATAATAAGGGACCAGAAGAGAGGGGTATACGGGGACTGATGGTAAAACCAAAATATTTTTTTAGTGAAACTTTTATCAGCCTCAGACGCAACTTTTTTATGGGATTTACAGCTATTACTACCGTAGCTATTACTTTATTTATAGTGGGGCTTTTTTTACTGATAGTCTATGACATACAGGGTATCATAAAGTCAGTTGAAAGCGATATTGAGCTGTCTGTATATCTTGAAGATGATATTTCCGAAGAATTAAAAGATTTTATCCAGCAGGAGATATTAAGCTGGGAAGAGACTGATTCTGCAAATTATGTATCCAAAGACCAGGCACTGGAAAGATTCAGGCAGCAGAACGAGGGAAGTGATATCCTTAAAGAAATAGAAGGCAATCCTCTTCCGGCGTCTTTTGAGATAGCACTGAAAAGCCCTGAAAAAATTGACCGGGTGGCACTCCGTTTTTATGATAAAGATGGAAATTTCATAGATGGAGTTAATGACGTAATATATGGGAAAGAATATGTTAATAAGCTTTTTTCTATTACTACAATTATTGGCACCATAGCATTGCTTATAATATTAGTGCTGCTGATGGCAGCTATAGTTTTAATATTTAATACCATAAGGCTCTCTATTTATGCACGCCGGAAGGAAATAGAAGTTATGAAGCTCGTGGGCGCCACTAACTGGTTTGTAAGAATCCCTTTCCTGTTTGAAGGATTTTTTGAAGGCTTTACCGGAAGTATTATCTCAATTATACTTATGTATTTTACCAGCAATTTCCTGTTAATTAAGGCCGAGAGAATAATTGCTGATACCATGCACATCAAAGAACTGTCAATAATTGGCAGCGGCAATGTTATATTTTATGTTTATATCGGGATAGCGATACTGGGCGGGCTCATCGGTATTGTAAGCAGCGGCATTGCCTTAAGAAGATATGTTAAAACTTAGTACCTTAAAATTTAGAAGTTTTAAATTTTTAACAATTAGTATTAAAATAATTGCAATAAAAAATGAAATAGAATGATGATTAAAAGTAAAAATATTATAGCAATATTCATAGTAATAATTGTAACACTCTTAAGCTTCACTTTTTTATCTTTTTCCATGCCCCAACCTGTTTATGCCCAGACCCTTGAGGAAGAACTGGAGCAGATACAGGAAGAAAGAAAAAAAACCCAGGAAAAAATTGAAGAGGTAAAGAAGACAGAAGCGCAGTATAGAAATGAAGTGCAACAGGTGGAAGAGGGTCTGCTCGGGGCGCTTTCGGAACTTGAAGACCTTAATGGTGAATTGTCCCATGCAAAAAGCGAAGTTGACAAAACCACTATAGAGATGATTCTAAAAGAGGAAGAATTAAACAGGATAGAAGATGAACTTGAAGAGAAAGTAATGGTATTAAATGACAGGGTTGCAGCTATTTATAAGAATGGCACGGGCAATGTACTTGAAATTATACTTAATGCAGAAGATTTTCTGGACTTTATATCAAAATTAAAACTCATGAACCTTTTTGCCGAGCAGGATACCAGAACTGTTATTTCAATAAAGGAGAAAAGGGATGCAACTATAGGGATAAAAAAATCCATAATTGATTTGAGAGAGAAGCAGAAAGAATACCAGGGAAAAGTTGAAAAGCTGGTGGCAGAAGCAGAACAGAAAACCAGTGAAATTGAGAACCTGTACGGTGAAAAAAAGAGTCTGCTCTCAAAGACCACTGCCAATAAAAATGCTCTGATACAGATGGAGAAAGAACTTGAGATTAAGGAAGCAGAAGTTAAAAGAATTCTTGAGAGCTATAGATATGGTTCCGCACCCTCCGGTAAATTTATGTGGCCCGTGGCAGGCAGGATAACATCCGGTTTTGGCAACAGGGTCCATCCCATATTCGGGGTATGGAGGTTTCATTCAGGTATTGATATAGCGGCTCCTTACGGAACGCTGATAAAAGCGGCAGATGGCGGCCAGGTGGTCCAGGCCGGTTATTTTGGTGGGTATGGTTATTCTGTTATGGTTTATCACGGAGGAGGTTTTGCTACCTGGTATGCGCATCTTTCCAGCATCCGTGTTTCGGTAGGCCAGTTTGTTGAAAGAGGGCAGGTAATAGGGCTGGTTGGCTCCACCGGCTGGAGTACAGGGCCTCACCTTCATTTTGAGGTAAGAATAAACGGGGCTGCACAGAACCCGCTTGCTTATTTACAATGATAGCCTGAATATTTAAGATAATTTACAGGGTGATATTTAATGAAGAAAAATATTTTGAGGGTAATAGTTTCAATAGTCGTAATTATATTTGTATTTTCTGCCGGAGTATGGACAGGCATTAGTTTTGATTTTTTAGAGGATTACCTTAAGAAATGGCAGAGCAGTATTACCGGAGAGGTCTACGATAGCAGCGGTCAAGACAGTAATCTGGATGGAGCAGACAGCCAGTATCGCATGGACACTATTGAGGAAGTCATGGAACTGATTCTGGGTAATTCTATGGAAGAAAAAAGCAAGGAAGCTCTGCTCCAGGTGGCTATTGAGGGTATGCTTTTATCTCTCGGTGACGATTATGCAGAATATTTTACAGATGAAGAATATGAAAAAATTATGGAATCATATAGCGGGACTATGAGTGGAATAGGCGTTGTAGTCACTCTTGATGATGAAGAAAGAGTGGTGGTTGTAAGAGTGATTGAAGGTACGCCGGCTTATGCGACAGATATAAGGGAAGGAGATATTATAACCAGAGTTGAAGGTGTGAATATAAAAGATATGGACCTTGAAAAAATAGTGGCCATGATTAAAGGTAAAGAGGGTACCGATGTCAATCTTACTATTTACAGGCCTTCTGATGACAGCACTTTTTTAGTAGCTGTCACAAGAGCAAAGTTTGATATTCCGAATTTAATAACTGAAATTTATGAACAGGAAATAGGCTATGTCTGGTATTATGATTTTCAGATAAGTGGGGTAGAACAGCTTGATAAAGAGATACAGAGATTAATTGACAGCGGTGCCAGGGGCCTGATACTGGATTTAAGGAATAATCCGGGTGGGGCATGGGATGACGCTGTTAGTGTTTGTGATTTATTTTTAAATGAAGGTAAGATTGTTACAGTTAAGGGAAGATTGGATAATGAAGAAAGGTCAGAGGAATTCTTTGCACGCGAAGGAAAATATACTGAAATACCCATGGTGGTATTAATCAATGGCTACTCGGCAAGTGCTTCAGAGCTTGTTGCAGGAGCGTTAAAGGATAATGACAGGGCTGTTCTGGTAGGAGAGAGGAGTTTTGGTAAAGGTCTGGTACAGGCACTTTATGAACTTTCGGATGGCTCGGGGGTTAAATTTACCACCGCTGAATATTTTTTACCATCCGGGGTTTCAGTTGAAGGAGTGGGAATAAGGCCCGATATAGTGATAGAGCTTGAGCTGGATGCCGAGGAAGATGTCCAGTTAAATAGAGCCATAGAAGAGATGGAACTTATATTAAGTGGCAATAAATGAGTAAACCAAAAAAGAAAAAAGATTCTGAAGAAGATAAGAAAATAATTGCTCAAAATAAGAAAGCCTTAAGGGATTTTTTTATTTTAGATACTTACGAAGCCGGGATAGAACTGCAGGGATGTGAGGTAAAATCCATTCGTAATCACAGGATAAATCTAAAGGATAGTTATAGCCGGATAAAAAAAAACCAGTTATTTCTTTATAATATGCATATATCACCCTACGATAAAAGCAGGGTCTCGGAAATAGACCCCACCCGCACGAGAAGACTTCTCATGCACAGAAAAGAAATAGACAGGATAGAAGGAAAGTTAACTGACAGAAGCCTGACACTGGTGCCATTAAAAGTATATTTTAAGAAAAATAGGGTCAAAGTTGAGCTTGCCCTGGTAAAAGGAAAATTAAAAAGAGATAAGCGCAGAGATATACAGAAAAAAGAGCAGGAGATTGAAATAAAAAGGGCTTTGAAAAATTATTAATTTTAGTATAATATACAACCGGTGTTTAGAAGGATGCCTTCCCTGAGTTTATGGGGGCGATCCGGGTTCGACGGTGATAGGTTGAGCTTAAATTGCAAGTCGAGTATCAGAACTCGTAAATAACTGAAATAAACATAAACGCTAATGATAATGAATTAGCCTTAGCAGCTTAATATAAAGTTGCTACGTCTACGGAAAGTTTCCTGTGCTTTTCGATAGGCGCCGTTTAGCAGGATACCCTGATATGGCCCGCCTGCGGTAATATCAGGGGAAACATTACGCGGGCTGGCTTTTTTAATCGTGTCCACACGAGTAAAAAAGTGAGATTTAAAATATGGACTAAACTTGTAGATATTTAAGTGGCGATATCTCCGGACGCGGGTTCGATTCCCGCCGCCTCCACCATATTAACACCCGGAAATCCCATGGGTTCCATATGTTTTAGAATTAACCTTTGTGGGCTGAAAGTCCCAACTTTCATTCTGCTTGTGATCTACTTCGCCTACAGGGGGGAAAGAAAGGCATAAAAAGGCCCTTGACAAAATGAACGTGCAGGATTTATAAACTTTTTTGCGTGAAAAGAAATGTTCACCTATGTCTGTTGCCTCAGGGCAGGTTCTATTAAATTGAGTTTTAAATAAAAAACTTGCCAGACTGTAAAGACTATATCTTTTTTAATTATAAAAGCAGATAATTTGATTTTGTTTGTATTTACTGTAATTAAATAATATTATTTTTTTAATAAAATCGTTAAATTATTTATGCAGGGAAAGGAGAGATAAAATGAAACTTAAAGACAAAGTGGCAATAGTGACCGGAGCAGCTTCTGGAATGGGAGAAGCTATAGCCCTTCTATTTGCCAGGGAAGGGGCTAAGGTTATAGTATCTGATATTAATTTAAAAGGGGCCGAAAGGGTAGTCCAGGAAATAAAAGATGGTGGTGGAGAGGCTACAGCCATATTGACTGATGTTTCTAAGCAAGAGGATGTAGATAAAATGATAGAGGCTGTAGTAAGCAATTATGGCACTTTAGATATACTGGTAAATAATGCAGGTATAATGGATAATTTCATGCCTGCCGGGGAAGTTTCTGACAGGTTATGGGATAAAGTATTTGCAGTAAATGTAAAGGGTCCCATGATGGCCATCAGAAAAGCTCTGGGAATTTTTGCAGATAAGGAAAGCGGCAATATTATAAATATTGCTTCCCTGGGTGGAATCAGGGGAAGCAGGGCAGGCGCTGCTTATACTGCTTCAAAACATGCAATAGTAGGTTTAACTAAAAATGTTGGGTTCCAGTACGCTAAAAAGGGTATTAGATGCAATGCTATAGCTCCGGGAGCAGTAGAGACCAGTATCGGGGATACAATAACTGAACCAAGCCAATTCGGAATGGAAAGAGCCACCCTGGGCCAGAACCTTAACCCCAGGGCTGGAAAATCTGAAGAAATTGCTGCCGTAGCATTATTTCTAGCCAGTCAGGACTCCAGCTTTGTAAATGGAGCAGTAGTTATTGCAGATGGCGGTTGGGGCGCTTATTAGAAAATGTAGATTACAGAAGCTTTAAAGTTTCTGGAGGATAATTAAGCTGGATAGGAACAGGCTGCATTTAAGATATAATAATTTTCTGCAGGGTATCTGCATTTTCTACTGCATAGCCGTGAACGTCATTGTTAAAAAATACATATAGGTCATACCCTTTTTTATGGTATTTAAGCGCTATCTCTGAAAAATTTTTTAGTTCTTCGTCTGTATATCTGGATGAGTACAGAGTTTTGCTGCCGTGCATTCTTATATAGCATACCTTTCCCGTAGCAACGTCATAAAAAGGAAAATCAGGTGAAGAATTAATTACTATTCCGCAGTTATTATTATCCAGGAGTTCAAATATTTCATTATCAAACCAGGAGTCGTGCCTGAATTCAAAGACATATCTGTATTTATCCGGCAGAAGAGATAAAAATTTTTTTAATTTATTCTTATCTCTGTGCTGATTACCCGGCAGTTGGAATAAAAAAATTCCAAGCTTTTTACCGAGCTCTGTGGAATGGTCGATCAGCCTTTTAACAGCATCATCACAATCATTTAATTTTTTAAGGTGAGTTATATACCTTGAAGCTTTAACAGAAAAGATAAAATTATCCGGGGTACTATAGTTCCAGTTCCGGAAGGTGTTTTTCCCGGGGAGCTGGTAAAAAGTATTGTTTATCTCAACTGAATTAAATTTTTTTGAATAATAATTAAGCCATTCTTTCTGAGACAATTCTTCAGGATAAAACTTTTTTTTCCAGCTTTTATAATTCCATCCCGATGTTCCTATAAAAATTTTTTGTTTATGACCCATTATCAAATTATTTTTCTTCCAGGTCTTCAATAGTCTTATTGCTTAAAACCGAACGGGGCTCGTTTTTTAACGGGTTTCTACTGGAATCTGCGTATTTATCCTTCATTTTTATCATGAGCCACCGGCGGTCGTTTTCCTGATTTTTCCCGGTTCTGATTAAGGCATATCCTCCCTTTAATTTTTCTCCATCAATAAAAATTTCCAATCTACCTTTCCGGTAAGCTTCTTCAAGAGATATGTCATCTTTGAGATTTTTATAGGTTCCATTATCCCAGACTATCACAGTTCCTGCCCCATACTGTCCGGCGGGGATTATGCCTTCAAAATCAGCATAATCAATAGGGTGGTCTTCAGTGGGTACTGCAAGTTTCTTCTGTGAAGGGTTGGTGGAAGGCCCTTTGGGGATTGCCCAGGATTTAAGAACCCCGTTTAATTCCAGCCTTAAATCATAGTGCAGGTTGCGTGCCTTATGTTTCTGGACAACGTAGATAAGATTATTGCCTCTGCCTTTCTTTACTCTGGCTTCAGGCTCAACGGTTTTTCCAAAATCTCTTTTTTGTTTGTACTTATTTAGTTCATCCATAGAAATAATAAAAAATGATAATGTATTTGATATAATAATTTTTTCTATGTCTTAATTTTAGAAGCAATCAGGAATTTTAACAAGAATACAAATTTCTACAATATATTCCAGCAGTAAAAATTTTGTTAAAAGTAAAACTTAAAAAAAGAGGGTTTATGTGATATTTTAAATACAAAGATTTTTATAAAATTTTTTATGTAATTTATTAGTTTCTGCCGGTCTTCTTATAGATAATTAGAAGCAGAAAGGCGAAGTAGCCTGATGAAAGTTGAGCTAATTAAAAGGGTTAAGGAAACCAGGGATACATTTTCTTTTATTTTTAAGCCAGAAAGGGAAATATACTGGAAAGCAGGTCAGTTTGTTTTTTATAAGATACCCCGCAAAAATCCTGATAGCAGAGGTATAGAAAGGCATTTTACAATATCATCAGCACCTCACGAGAAAAATATTATGCTTACCACCAGGATTGATTTTAAGCAGGGCAGCTCTTTTAAAAGGACTCTTTACAATCTGGAGCCGGGTAGCATTGTTGAAGCATCTGATATCCAGGGTGATTTTATAGTTAAAAGTGAGAATAAAAAATTTGTTTTCATAGCCGGGGGTATAGGTGTTACTCCCTACCGTTCTATTCTGCTTGATATTGCCCATAAGGGCAGGGGCCCTGATATAACCCTGCTTTACGGGAACAAAAACACGGATATTGCTTTTAAGGATGTTCTGGACGGGCTGGCAGCCAGTAATGACTGGCTGGATTTAAATTACATAATTGAGCCACGATTAATAGACAGGGATGTAATAAAAAGAAGTGTCAGTGATATCTTTAACAGTATTTATTACATCTCAGGACCTCTAAAAATGGTAGAAATAATAGTAAAAACCCTGCTGGGAATGAATTTAAAAGAAGAGAATATGATAGTAGATTATTTCCCCGGCTACGGAGATTAAATTAACTCAATTTGAAGTAAATAAATGAAGGATAATGAAATTTATATGAACGAAATATTAATATGTTAATTTTCCACAGTTATGGGAGCCCGGCGATACAATGAAACAAGAAATTAAAATCCCGCTTCCGGTAGACGTAATCCCGTTTCTTTTAAACGATAACCTCATTTCTTTTTATGGTTAATGATGGAGCAGGATTTTTATAGCTACATTTGAATAAAGATGGTTGCCGGGGAAGGAGAATATTAAGGAGGAAAAATATTATATGTATGACGTAATAACAATAGGGTCAAATACCACTGACGTATTTGTTTATACAGATAAGACCAGATCATTTTATATAAGGACGCTTAACGAAGAAGAGCACTATATATCCTATCCTGTAGGGTCAAAATTATTGATAGATAAACTTGATTTTTATATCGGGGGCGGTGGAACCAATACCGCAGTTTGCCTTTCAAGGCTGGGATTAAAAACGGGATACATCGGTAAACTGGCAAAAGATGTAAGGTCGATGGATATTCTGGAGAACCTGAAAAAGGAAAAAATAGATTTTCTGGGGGTTGAGGATAATTATAAAGATTACAGAACAGGCTATTCTGTTATTCTTGATAGTCTGGAGAAAAGGAGAACCGTGCTCGCCTATAAGGGAATAAATGACTTTCTTTTTTATGATGAAATTGACCTTAAAAAGATAAAAACCCGGTGGTTCTGTATGACCAGCATGATGGGGGAATCTTTTAAAACCATGGAAAAACTTTCAAGGTATGCTGTAAAAAATAATATAAAAGTATTGTTTAACCCGAGCAATTATCTGTGTGAAAAAGGCGTGGACTTTTTAAATGAAATCATTAAAAACACCACTATTCTTGTACTTAATGAAGAGGAAGCGGATATTCTGGTAGGTAAGAAGAGAAAATTAAACAAGCTGAAGTCCTTAAAAGAGCTTGGCCCGGGGATAGTGATAATAACTGACGGAGCCGAACCTGTCCACTGCATGGATGATAAAAACAGGCGTTTCATATTATATCCCCCGGACGTTAAGGTGATGGAGACTACCGGCGCAGGGGACTCTTTTGCGGCATCTTTTCTGGCCGGCATTATTAAAAATAAAGGTGTTGAATATGCCCTTAAACTTGCTGCGGCAAATTCAAAATCTGTATTGCAGTACAGGGGTGCAAAGGAAAAGTTACTTACATACGGGCAGGCAGAAAAAGAAGTTTTAAAAACAAAAATAAAAATAGAAAGGAAAGATTGACCCCTTAAGTTATTAAAATTTCACGGAATGGTTGTATGAACATAGATTTAATATCCCCGGAGCAGCAGGAAATAATGCTAATAGTGTGCTAAGGGCCATTGTTGCTGCACAGGTATTTAATTTAATAGAATAACTGGTTGCTGCGGCCGATAAAGTTAACGGATGAAGGAGTATTTTATGTACAGGGTTGTATTTATAAGGCACGGGCAGAGTATCTGGAACAAAGAGAAAATTTTTACCGGATGGTCTGACGTTGACCTGACCCCCGCGGGTATAAAAGAGGCAAGAAAGGCGGCCTCTATTTTAAAAAAAGAAGGACTATATTTTGATATTGCCTTCACTTCCTATCTTAAGAAAGCAATAAGGACACTGTGGACAATCCTTGAACGGATGGACCTGATGTGGATACCGGTAAGGAAGAGCTGGAGGTTGAATGAGAGGCATTACGGGGCACTCCAGGGCCTCAGCAAGCCGGAGACTGCCAGGAAATATGGAAAAAATAAAGTCATGATGTGGCGGAGAAGCTACGATGTAAGACCCCCTGCCCTGGATGTTAAAGACAGCCGGTACCCGGGTAACGATATTAAATACAGAAATGTGGATAAAAGTTTACTTCCTGTTACCGAGAGCCTGAGAGATGTTCAGGAAAGATTAATTCCTTACTGGGCAGGTGATATTATATCCGAAGTAAAAAAAGGGAAAAAGGTGCTGGTAGCGGCTCATGGAAACAGCCTGAGGGCTCTGGTTAAATATCTGGATAATATATCTGACGAGGATGTTATTAATCTTAATATCCCTACGGGGATACCTTTTGCTTATGAATTTGATTCTGACCTCAATGTCGCCGGACATTATTACTATGGTGACCCGGAAGGGGCAGAAAAGAAAATTAAAAGTGTCGCAGGAGAGCTGGATTGACTGCGCAGGATGAGAAAGTTGTAGATAGATATTGTTATTTCCGGACTGGCAGATAGCACATACCTTTTATAAATCATTCTCTTGTTGATTATCAAAGAGTGATAATAAGTAAACGCGGGAAAAGATTAAAAATAAAAAAAGGAGTATTAAATCTTACCTTAAAACTATGGATTATAAAAAAGATTCAAATTATAATTGGATGAGTATTTAAAAGGCGCAGAGTCATCTTTTTTAAATATTAGAGCCATTATTTAGTTATTAACATGAAATTTTTTTTAAATGTTTTTTATTGGTCTAAAAAAGGAGTAAAAATAATGAAAGGAAGAACAGTAAACGCGGGTATTTTAAACGTCAGAAAAAAAGGAAGCGGCGTTTTTAGAGAAGGAATTCACATGCTGCCGGGAGTATCCCTTATGATGGCCTCAGGGGTTATTAAATCCTTAAAAGATTTAAACAGGCCCTTTGTGACCATAGTAAACTCTTACACCAATCAGATTCCCGGCCATGCTCATCTTGATAGGCTTGGGGCTATTTTAAAGGAGGAGTTAGAAAAAAAGGGCGTGAATGTATGGTATGCAAATATCGGCGGAGCAGTCGGAGATGGAATAGCTATGGGGCATTTTGGAATGAAATATTCTCTGCCCTCAAGGGAGTTGATTGCCGACCAGATAGAAACTATTATTGGTGCCCATCCGCCGGATGCCTGGATCGGACTGGGCAACTGTGACAAGATTGTTCCTGCCATGTACAATGCTATGGTGAGGATTAACATACCCTCACTGTATGTTAGCGGCGGCCCGATGTTAAGTGGAATGGGCAATACAGACTTAATTTCAGTTTCCGAAGCTGTCGGACGTTGCAGCAGTGGAAAAATGAAAAAAAGAGAACTGGAAGAGCTGGCCGAGGCTGCATGTCCAGGTTACGGGAGCTGTGCAGGTATGTTTACTGCAAATTCAATGAATTCCCTGGGAGAGGTGCTGGGGTTCGCCTTACCGGGAAATGGTACGATACCCGCTACCGAAAGAGTAAAGGGAGAAAAGAGGCAGTTTCAATTGAATCCTGAAAGGATAAAACTGGTCAGGGAAGCGGCAAAAAAACTTATCTTTCTTATGGAAAACAAAATCAGGCCTCTGGATATTTTAAATAAGAAATCTATTGATAATGCCTTTATTTTAGACATGGCCATGGGAGGTTCGACAAATACGGTCCTGCATCTTCTGGCTCTGGCACATGAAGCAGGCATAGAATATGACCTGGGTTATCTTAACAAGCTGTCAAAAACGACTGCTAACGTGGTCAGAGTTTCACCCTCCAGGCCGGAGATTCACATGGAAGATATTAACAGAGTGGGGGGCGTGGGCGCTATTTTAAGAGCCGTTTATGAAAGCGGAAGCTCCAGGCTTGACCTTGAGGCTAAAACTGTTTATGGAAAGTTAGGGGATTATGTATTGAAATCCCCGGGACCCGATGGAGAAGTAATCCGTCCTCAGGATAATGCTTTTTCTCCAGAAGGAGGGCTGTCGGTTCTTTTTGGGAACATAGCAAAAAATGGCTCTGTTTTAAAGACAAGCGGGGTAGACAAAGATATGCTCTGCTTTGAGGGGAAAGCTCTGGTTTATAACTCTCAGGAGGAAGCTTTAGAAGCTATCTTAAAAAATAAGGTTAAAGACGGCGATGTAGTGGTTATACGTTACGAGGGGCCTAAAGGAGGTCCGGGGATGCAGGAAATGCTTGCGCCTACTGCAGCAATAAGAGGAGCAGATATAAAAGCAGCTTTAATTACCGATGGGCGTTTTTCAGGGGGTACGAGGGGTCTCTGTATCGGCCACATATCCCCGGAGGCAGCCAGCGGTGGTGAAATAGGGCTGGTTGAGAATGGTGATATAATTGAAATAGACGTCAATAATCATAAAATAAATGTTAAACTTTCAGAAAAAGAATTAATGAAAAGAAAAAAGAAGCTTGCTCCCTTTAAATCAAAAGTTACAGGAGGGTGGCTGGCAAGATATTCAAAATTTGTAGAGAGCGCTGATAAAGGAGCTATTATGTCCCTTTGAGAACGAAAAGTAAGTTTTAAAGGAGGATTTGATGATTAAGGTTGAAAAAGAAAATGAGGGGAGATTCCTGGTAACAGTAGAAGAGGAAAGCAGCAGCTCAGAGCATGCAGTTAATCTTGATAATGATTATTACCGGAAATTAACCGGTGGAAAAATAACTGCTGAAGAACTTATAAAAAAATCTTTTGAGTTCCTTCTTGAGAGGGAGTCCAAGGAATCCATACTTTCGGAGTTTAATTTAAGCATAATTAAAAATTACTTTCCGGAATATGAAAGAAAAATAAAAGTATAAAAAAGAAGCACTGCCGGGATTTATTCCGGTGCTTATACAGGGAGGAGAAATAAGTGCCTGCTATTAAAGAGAATGTCAGGGAAATCCTTAAGGAGTTGCCGGATGGAGTTCAATTGGTCACTGCGGCAAAAGGGAGGAATCCGGAGGAGATTCTGGAGGCAATTGATGCTGGTGTAAAGATTATCGGGGAAAATTATATTAAAGAAGCAAAAAAAGCCTATGATGCGATAGGGAGAAAAGCTAAATGGCATTTTATCGGTATTCCCCAGATTGAGAAACATGACCTTTTAAGGAGGAAGAATCTTCAAATATTTGACATGATCGAAACTATTGATTGTGTGGAGATTGCAGAAGAGGTCAATATAAAATGTGCCGGATTAAATAAAATAATGCCAGTTTTAATTGAAGTAAATAGCGGCACAGAGCCCCAGAAATTCGGAGTTTTACCGGAAGACGCCGTAAGCTTAATAAAAGAAATTTCGTCCCTTTCCAGCATCAGGGTAATGGGGCTAATGACAATGGGGCCACGCTTCGGGAATCCGGAAGACTCCAGGCCATATTTTGTAAAAACCAGAGAACTCTTTGACCGGATTAAAAAAATGAACTTACCCGGTGTAGAAATGAAATACCTGTCTATGGGAATGACCAATTCTTATAGAGTTGCCCTTGAGGAAGGAGCAAATATAGTAAGAGTGGGAACCAAAAT
The DNA here is from genome assembly GCA_964601205.1 of uncultured Actinomycetota bacterium. GTDB lineage: Bacteria > Actinomycetota > Humimicrobiia > Humimicrobiales > Humimicrobiaceae > JAQVEM01. The sequence continues at coordinate 71,839 of CAZRML010000020.1, forward strand.
ATTCGGAGAAAGAAAATATTAAAAGTAAATTTAAAAGAAATTTAAACTTTATGCTTGAATTTAGATATTTAATGTTATTATTAAAATTGGACAGTGTTTTCGCAGGCTGAATTATTAAGTAATTATAAATGATATGAAAGAGTAAATTTGGATAACAGAGCAATAGGAGTATTTGATTCCGGAGTTGGCGGTCTTACTGTGTTAAGGGAAATAATAAAAACTGCTCCCGGCGAGGATACAATTTATTTTGGTGATACCGAAAGAGTTCCCTACGGACCTCGTAACTTAAATGAAGTTAAAAGATTTGTTTTTAAAATAACCGGGTTTCTTTACAATAAAAATGTCAAGCTAATTGTAATTGCCTGCAACACTTCTACAGCGGCGGCTCTAAAGGATTTGAAAAAACATTATAGCATACCAATAATAGGAGTAATAGAGCCGGGAGCGAGGACTGCTGTCTGTAACACTAAAAATAAAAGGGTCGGCGTTATTGCCACAGAAGGCACCGTTAAGAGCAATGAATATCGGAAAGAGATTTCAAAACTTGACGGGGATATAAAAACATTCTCGGTTCCTGCGCCTTTACTGGTTGATTTTATAGAAAATGGAGTTCTTGAAGGAGAAAATCTTGACCGGGCTATCAGTAATTACCTTAAGCCTTTGCTCGACGAGGGGATTGATGTACTGATACTGGGCTGTACCCACTTCCCGTTGATAGAAAATAGTATTATATCCCACAGCGGTGATGGAATTAAGGTGATAAGCTCGGCAGTTGAGACCGCAGGGGATGTGGCGAAAGTGCTTGCGGAAAAGGGTTTAGCTGCGGATTCCAATAGAAAGCCGGAAAGGATTTTCTATGAAACTGGCGTGACCAGTAAATTTTTTGAGGTAGGGAAAATGTTTCTTGGAGAAGAGATAAGGGAAGTAACAAGGATAAAACTTGATATGTAAATAAAAAAAGTATCAGCATCATGCTAATAAGGAAGGTTTGCTTGCGATGGTTAAAAGAATAGACAACAGGGATAAAGACCAGTTGAGGGAGATAAAAATAACCCGTAATTATATCTCTAATGCCGATGGTTCGGTATTTATCGAAATGGGAAAGACAAGAATTATCTGTACCGCTATTGTTGAAGATAAAGTCCCCAAATTTTTATCGGGAAAAAGCTCGGGCTGGATTACCGCTGAGTACGATATGATACCGGGCTCTGCTCCTCAGAGGATAGTAAGGGCTCAGACCATGGGAAGAATTAATGGCAGGACACATGAAATTCAGAGATTGATTGGAAGGTCCCTCAGAGCGGTAGTGGATTTAAATAAAATTGGTGAAAGAACTATATGGATAGATTGTGATGTAATTGAGGCTGACGGAGGGACCAGGACTGCTTCAATAACCGGTAGTTTTATTGCCTTATTTGATTGTATGCGTTCAATGATTGATAAGAAAGTTATTGATTCAATGCCCATAGAAAGCTTCCTGGCTGCGATAAGTGTGGGTATTGTGGATAATGATATACTGGTTGATTTATGTTTTGAAGAAGATTCAAGGGCGCAGGTGGACATGAATGTGGTTATGAGCTCAAAGGGTGAATTAATAGAAGTACAGTCAACTGCTGAAGGTGCTCCATTTACCAGAGACGATTTTAACACGATGCTTGATAAGGCAGCAGATGCAATAAGCGAAATCATAGAGGTTCAGAAGAAAATACTGAGTCAGGACCTGTAGGGCTTATAAAGGTATTGTAATAGTTTCTAATATTTAATTTATTAAAGGTGCGTCTGTTTTGGATATAGTTATTGCTTCAAAGAATTCAGGAAAAATAGAAGAAATAAAATCATTTTATAGTGATATAAAAAAAGTCAGGTGGCTGACTTTCAGGGATTTTAAAGAATTTCCGGATATTGTAGAGAGCGGAAGTAGTTTTATGGAAAATGCGGAGCTTAAAGCCAGGGGTATTGCCTCCTGTACCAGTAAAATCACTCTTGCCGATGACTCGGGTCTGGAAGTTGATTTTCTGGGAGGCAGGCCCGGAATAAAATCTTCAAGATACAGCGGGGAAGATGCTACGGATAAAAAGAACAGGGATAAGCTGCTTGAAGAACTAAGGGACGTAAAGAAAATTTCTGACAGGACTGCAAGGTTTGTATGCAGCATGTTGCTGTGGGATCCAGAAAAAGGTACTATTTTTAAGACCAGGGGCATGTGTGAAGGGTTTATAGGTTTTGAGGAAAGAGGAGGCGGGGGATTCGGCTACGATTGCATTTTTATACCATACGGATACAATAAGACGATGGCAGAGTTGAGCCTGGCGGAAAAAAATAAAATCAGCCATAGAGGTAAAGCCCTTGAGGCTTTGAATGAGTTTATTGTAAATTTTTAGATTTATGTTATTATTTTCCGTGCTAAATTGTTGACTTACGTAACCGGGGTGTAGCGCAGTTTGGTTTAGCGCACCTGCTTTGGGAGCAGGGGGTCGGAGGTTCAAATCCTCTCACCCCGACCAGTACGGGCGGGAATAGCTCAGTTGGCTAGAGCGTCAGCCTTCCAAGCTGAAGGTCGCGGGTTCGAGGCCCGTTTCCCGCTCCATTTTATAATATATGCTGTGTTTTAAATTAATAGCTGCTATTGACTTATGGGGTTATATTAACTAAAGTATTACTCTGTTTTTTAGTTTATATGAGTAAGTACCGGCATTTTTAATAAAAATTATTAATTTGTTATAATATTTATGCAGTTCTGCGCCAGTAGCTCAGCTGGATAGAGCAACGGACTTCTAATCCGTGGGTCGGGGGTTCGAATCCCTCCTGGCGTACCAGAAATAAAGGCAACCGGTAAAGGCAATGAATGACGGAGAGAGCCGATGTGCCTTATTATGTAACATAAGTTTGATATTGTTGTATAATCTGGTTGAAATTATATGGTGAGAATAGCTCAGCTGGCAGAGCACAGGATTGTGGATCCTGGGGTCGCGGGTTCGATCCCCGTTTCTCACCCCATATTTAAACCCTGCGCCTGTAGCTCAGCTGGATAGAGCGTCGGACTTCGAATCCGTGCGTCGGGGGTTCGAATCCCTCCAGGCGCGCCAGGTAAAGTTACTTTAGTTTGTGTGGATGTATTTTTGCAAAGGTTGATATAAGTGGGCCGTTAGCTCAGCTGGTAGAGCACCTGACTCTTAATCAGGGTGTCACAGGTTCGATCCCTGTACGGCTCACCAATTTTGCGAGAGTGGCGGAATTGGCAGACGCGCTAGACTTAGGATCTAGTGGGGTAACACCTGTAGGGGTTCAAGTCCCCTCTCTCGCACCAGATTATTTTTTTATGTATCCCTACAGGTTTGTATTTTATTTATTTTCTATTATAATATGTGTCTTAATGCGCAACAGGAAAATCTACTAAAGTTTTAGGAGGGAGTTTTTTTTGAGTTATAAAATAAAAAGCAAGAAAAAAGTTGATTTAAACAGGATTAAATTAGATATAGAGATATCAAATAGTTATTTAAAAAAACATATTGGAAAAGCATATAAAAATGTGTCCGAAAAGGCAAATATCCCCGGTTTTAGAAAAGGAAAGATACCCTATCAGGTGATAGATGCAAATTTTGGCAGACAATATGTGCTAAATGAGGCAGCCAGTCTTTCTATCTCCGAATTATATCCGGATATAATTACTGAATCCAATTTAAACCCACTGGATTATCCAAAGATAAGAATCACCCGGCTTGAGGAAAATTTGCCTCTGGAGTTTGAAGTGGAGCTTGAGCTGGAACCCGAGATAGAAGAACTTCCCGCATACAGGGGGATAAAAGTTACCGGCTATTCAACCGAAGTGTCCGATGAGGATGTGGAACGGCAGATAGATAATATAAGGAGTAATTATGCCTCACTGGAACCGGTTAAAGAAGGTAAGCCGGTGGGAAAAGGAGATTATGTCACCATAGATTTCAGCGGAACAATCGAGGGTAAAGAATTTGAAGGCGGAAACGCCGAAGATTACCTTATAGAAGTGGGTTCAAATACTTTATTTGCAGACTTTGAAAATGCACTTGTTGGAATGAAAAAGGGTGAGAGTAAGAAGGTAACTCTTACATTATCTGAAGATATAAAGAATAGAGAGCTTGTGGGGAAGAAAGCAGATTTTAATATTTCCCTAAAAGAGATAAAGAGGAAAGTATTGCCCGAGCTGAATGAGGATTTTCTAAAAGAACTTGGAGATTACAGCGGAGCAGATGATTTTAAAGGCAAGCTGAGGGGAAGATTAATTGAACAGAAGAAAAGTTTTAGGAAAGAAAGAATAATAGGAGAAGTCCTGAAATATTTAACAGAAAATATAAAAACAAAAATTCCTGATAAAATGGTTTCGAGAAGAGAAAAACAGATTAGTGATGAAATTGATGAAAAATTAAAAGAGCAGAATATGACCAGAGAGGCTTATCTTAAAGCGGCTAATATTACGGAAGATAAGCTAAAAGAGGAAATAAAACAGAGGGCACTTCTGGAGATAAAAGAATATTTAATCTTTAAAGCACTGGAAAAGGCAGAAAAGAAGAATATAGAGCCAACCGAAGATGAGATAAATAAAGAGCAAGATAACATAATAAAAAGTTATAATAAAAAAGAGGATATTGATAAGATAAAAGAATTTCTGGAAAGTGATGAGGGAAAAGATACTCTTATAAGAACTTTAAGACGAAGAAAGATAATAGATTTGCTTGTAAACAATGCCCGGGTAGTAGAAAATGAAAGTGCAAAAGATAAAAGAAAAATATGGACACCTGATAAAAATAAAAAACAGGATAAGGAGAAAGATGAGAAAATCTGGACTCCGGATTCAAAATAAACTAAAAGTGAGATGATTAACATGTATAATGAATATTTAGTCCCAATGGTAATAGAGCAGACCAGCAGAGGTGAGCGTTCCTTTGATATTTATTCCCGGCTGCTCAAAGAGAGGATAATTTTTCTGGGTGTTGCCATTGATGATAATATTGCCAATCTGGTTATGGCCCAGATGCTCCATCTGGAAGCGGAAGACCCGGAAAAGGATATCCAGCTTTATATAAATAGCCCGGGCGGAGTGGTAACTTCCGCTCTTGCTGTGTATGATACAATGCAGTTTATAAAATCTCCGGTATCAACAATTTGTATCGGACAGGCCGCGAGTGCGGCAGCTGTTTTGCTTCTTGCAGGAAAGAAGGGTAAGAGATTCTCGCTTCCCAACTCAAGGGTTATGCTTCACCAGCCGTCAGGAGGGGTTTCGGGGACCACAATTGATGTTGAAATTCACGCCAAAGAAATGGTAAGAATACGTTCTCTTTTAAATGAAATAATTGCAAAACACACCGGCCAGGATGTAAAGAGAGTGGAAAAAGACACTGAAAGGGATTTTATACTGGATTCAGAAGAAGCTAAGAAATATGGAATAATAGATGAGGTTATTTACAAAAAATAATAATTTTTTAGCGATTTTTTAGATTGTGGATAATAATATATTAAAGCAAATTAATTTTAAAATAAGATAAAAATATTTTTAATAAGGAGTGTGCATAAATTTGTCATCGGAAAATAACAAGAAAGGTGATTTTTTGAAATGCTCTTTTTGTGGTAAAACGCAAAGTCAGGTAAAAAAATTAATTGCCGGTCCGGGAGTTTATATCTGTAATGAATGCGTGGACCTGTGCAATGAGATCATTGAAGAGGAATTAAAAGAGCAGAAGCAGATTGATTTTAAAAATCTTCCCAGACCGGGTGAAATTTATTCAATTTTAAATGATTATGTTGTCGGACAGGAAAGAGCGAAAAAGGTTCTGTCTGTGGCGGTGTATAACCATTACAAGAGGGTTAGATATGAGGATAAGCTGGATAAGGATGATACAGAGGTCCAGAAGAGCAATATTTTGCTGATAGGGCCTACGGGCTGCGGAAAAACACTTCTTGCCCAGACCCTGGCAAGAATATTAAATGTTCCGTTTTGCATTGCTGATGCTACATCGCTTACAGAAGCAGGTTATGTTGGAGAAGATGTTGAAAATATATTGCTCCGATTGATACAGGCTGCGGATTTTGACATTAAGAGAGCCGAGACAGGTATTATTTATCTGGATGAGATAGATAAAATAAGCCGAAAGTCTGAAAATCCTTCAATTACCAGAGACGTATCGGGAGAAGGGGTGCAGCAGGCGCTGCTTAAGATTCTGGAAGGGACCGAAGCCAACGTACCCCCGCAGGGCGGCAGAAAACATCCTCACCAGGATTTTATACAGATTAACACCAGCAATATCCTTTTTATCTGTGGCGGTTCATTCAGTGGCCTGGAAAAGATAATTGAAAAAAGAATAAACGAAAGCAGTGTGGGCTTTATCTCAAAAAAAGTTCCCGGCAGGATGGAAAAGATTGATAAGTTTCTTCCAGGGATAATGCCGGAGGATTTATTAAAGTATGGTTTAATTCCGGAACTAATCGGGAGGTTGCCTGTGGTAAGTACCCTGTCCAATCTTACCGAAGAAGACCTGATAAGAATATTAACCGAGCCAAAAAACTCTCTGGTGAAACAGTATAAAAAAATGTTCAGGATGGATAATGTTGACCTGGAGTTTACCGGAGGTGCTCTGAAGGAAATTTCAACGCTTGCTTCCCGTAGAGGGACAGGAGCAAGGGGCCTGAGGGCTATAATGGAAGAGATTATGTTAAATGTAATGTTTGAAATACCTGAACGGAGTGATGTTAATAAATGTATAATATCAAGAGAAGTTGTGAGGGACAAAATTGAGCCCCAGATATTAGGTAGTTCCAACAATAAAGTTTTTTTGAAAGATGAGGAAAAATCAGCGTAATATGTTTGAGGGAATTGAAGGCAAATATAGCCCTGAATCATTTGAAAAGGAAATTTATAATTACTGGCTTGAAAATAAGTGTTTTTCGGCAAAAATAGACAAATCAAAAACTCCATTCAGCATGGTGATACCTCCTCCCAATGTGACCGGCTATCTTCATATCGGTCATGCCCTTAATAATACTCTGCAGGATATAATTACAAGATACAAAAGAATGAAGGGGCATAATACTACATGGGTTCCCGGGACCGACCATGCGGGAATAGCAACCCAGAATGTGGTAGAAAGAGCTTTAGAAAAGGAAAATTTAAACAGGTATATGCTGGGGAGAGAAAAGTTTATAGAACGGGTATGGGAATGGAAGGATGAATACGGCAGCCGTATCATAAATCAATTAAAATCACTGGGGTGCTCGTTAGACTGGGAGAGAGAAAGGTTTACCTTTGACAAAAGATATGTCAGAGCGATAACCAGGGAATTTGTAACCCTGTATAATGATGGGCTGATTTACAGGGGAAATTACATGATTAACTGGTGCCCGAGGTGCCGGACTGCACTTTCTGACATTGAAGTTGAACATGTAGAAAAGAAAGGTAGCCTCTGGGATATCAAATATCCTCTGATAGACCCGGTTACGGATAAACCCGGCACCAGCGAGTACATAATTGTTTCAACCACCAGACCCGAAACCATGCTGGGTGATACAGCAGTGGCTGTGAATCCCGGGGATAGGAGATATAAAAAATACAGGGGCAGGTATGCTTATTTACCCCTGGTGGGACGAAAAATCCCTATTATAGAAGACCTGTTTGTAGATATGGGATTTGGTACCGGTGCAGTAAAAGTGACACCGGCCCATGACCCCAATGACTTTGAAATCGGTAAGAGACATAATTTAGAAGAGATAAATATATTTAATGAAGATGCCACCCTTAATTCTAACGCCGGTAAATACAGCGGCCTGGACCGTTACAGGGCGAGACAGGAAGTATTAAATGACCTTGAAGCACAGGACTTTCTAACCGGTCAGAAAAGTCATGTATCATCAATTGGGATTTGTTCCAGGTGCAACACAGTGGTGGAGCCGAGGATTTCAATGCAGTGGTTTGTATCCATGAAGAAACTTGCCGGTCCTGCTATTGAAGCGGTAAAAGAGGGAAAGGTTAGAATAATACCGGAGAAATGGGAAAAGATATATTTTAACTGGATGGAAAATATAAGAGACTGGTGCATATCCCGCCAGTTATGGTGGGGGCACAGGATTCCGGTATGGTATTGCAAGAACTGCGGTAAGATGATAGTTAGTGAAGATAAACCTCTCAGCTGTCCTGATTGTGGAAGCAGCAGTTTTGAGCAGGACAGCGATGTTCTGGATACATGGTTTAGTTCATGCCTGTGGCCTTTTGCAGTTTTTGGATGGCCCGAAGAAACCGCGGATTTAAAGTATTTCTTTCCGACCGACGTTCTGGTGACCGCGCATGATATTATCTTCTTCTGGGTGGCGCGGATGATTATGATGAGCCTGTATTTCAGAAAGGACATTCCTTTTAAAGAAGTTTTTATAAACCCGCTGGTAAATGATTCCAGGGGGCAAAAAATGAGTAAATCAAAAGGGAATGCAATTGATCCCATGAATATAATTGAAGAAAAAGGGGCGGATGTTTTAAGGTTCACTCTGGCGTCTCTGACAACTCCCGGAAGAAATTTAATTCTTGGTGATGAAAAGATTGAGGGCGTAAGAAATTTTGCCAATAAGCTATGGAACGGGTCTAAATTTGTATTGTCAAATCTGGATAAAAGCATTAATTTTGAAAGTATCAGTATGGATAAGCTGGATTTAGACCTGTGGGACAGGTGGATAATCTCGGGGTTAAACAGGGCAATAAAGGAAGTTGAAAAATATCTTGTCAGATACAATTTTTCTTTTGCATCCAGGCTCCTTTTAAGCTTTTTCTGGGATGATTACTGTGACTGGTATATTGAATCAGCAAAGGTGAAAATATATCATGGAAAAGATGATGGCGAAAGAGAAAGTACGATGTTTGTTTTATGGTATGTCCTGGAAAGATATCTCAGGATTCTTCATCCCTTTATGCCTTTTATTACAGAGAGAATATGGCAGAGTATTCCACACAGCGGAGATAGTCTTGCACTGAAGAACTTTCCTGAATATGAACCGGAAAGGCTGGATAAGAAAGCAGAAGAAGAGATAAAGGTACTTTTTAAGATTATAAGCGAGATAAGGAAAATAAGGTCGGAGCTAAAGATAAACCCGGCAAAAAAATTAAATGTAAGTCTGGGTACCGATAAAAAAGGCGGGACATTTTTAAAGCATAATGAAAAATATATTTGCAGCCTGGCAGGGACAGATAATCTGGAGTTTGATGACCGAACCGGCAAAAAAGGCTATATTAAAGCTTCTGCAGCTGATGTAGATATTTTTGTTTATATTCTTGATGTGTTTGATATAGAATTGGAGATAAAAAGGATAAAAGACAGAATCGAGAAGGTTAAGCTGGGAGCTGAAAAGAGCAGAAAAAAAATATCAAATATTGATTTTATAAAAAAAGCGCCGGCCGGGATTATAAAAAAAGAAAAAGATAAACTCAAGCAGGCAGACAGAGACCTGAAGGTACTGGGAGAACAGCTGGAGAAAATAAAAGATATTAACCAATAAGTAAAGAGTGGCACAGTGGAATACGCTCAGATATGCAAATATTTAGATGACTGCCTTGTTTTTGGAATAAAACCCGGTTTAGAAAGAATAAAAAAATTACTTGAACTTTCAGGCAATCCTCAGAAAAAGGTTGAATTCATTCATATAGTGGGGACAAACGGCAAGACATCTACCACTAAAATTACTTCTGAGTTATTAAGGTACAGCGGTATTAAAACAGGTTTTTATATTTCCCCTCATATAAACTGCTATGCGGAAAGAATAGGAATAAATGGCAGGGATATCACGGAGAAAAAGTTTTCCATGGCATTTAACAGAATATATCCTTATATAAAGGCAGTAAACAAGATGAATCTTGATGGGCCCCTTACCCAGTTTGAAATAGTTACTGCAATGGCATTAAAACTTGCCGGAGATGAAAATCTTGAAGTCATGGTTCTGGAAACGGGAATGGGCGGGAGATGGGATGCTACCAATGTAGCGGACGCCAGAGTAGCCGGACTTACCGGCGTAAGTCTGGAGCATACAGAGATGCTTGGCAATACAGTAAAAAAAATATCATTAGAGAAGGTGGAAGTTATAAAGAGCGGGGCAATGGTTGCAACAACAAGTCGCAATAAGAATGTAATTGAAGTATTAAATAAAAAAGTAAATGATACCCGGTCCACTCTTTATTTATATGGAGAAGATTTTTGTATATTAAAAAAGAAAAATATGGGGCTCGGGGGATGGCTTCTTGATATTAAGGGAATCAGTGGTATCTACAGAGACTTAATGCTTCCACTTCCGGGCGGGTATCAGCCCCTGAATTTATCTCTTGCTGTGGCACTGGCGGAACTTTACATGAAAATCAGGAGGAGGAAACTGGATATCGAAAAAATAAAGGGAAGTATTGGCTCCCTGAAAGTAATGGGCAGGTTCGAAGTTATTCAAAAGGAGCCACTGGTAATAGCCGATGCCAGCCATAATCCCGAAGGAATAGATAATCTGGTTAAGAGCATGAAGACTTATTTCAGGAACCGTAAAAAAATAATTATTTTTGCCGTGTTAAAGGATAAAAACTATAGCAGCATGGTTAAAAAGATAATTAATATAAGCGATGTCTTAATTTTAACCTCCAGCATGTGTGAGAGGAGTCTTGATATCTTAAAACTTGAAAAAGTAGCAAAGGAAAAAATAAAAGAATCCAGTGCCACAAAAAAATATCCCGTAAAATTATACACCATGGACAATATAGAAAATTCTCTGAAATTTGCTTTAAAAATTTCTGATATAAATGATATTATATGCATTACTGGTTCAATAACAAATCTGGAGAATATTGTAGGTTAAGATAATTTATTTATAGAACCTGTATAAATAAAATATATAAATTTAATCTGGAGGATTAATGGATTTATTTAAATATGTAAACGAAATTATGGATTTTTTTACCCACCCTATATGGAAATACCTGGGTTATAGTTTAATTTTTTTATTGATTATTATCTGGCTTGCTTTTGTCTACTGGACTTACAGGGATGCGAGACTCAGAAGTGAATATGTTCCTATAGCTGTTTTCTGGACACTGGTTATATTAATATTAAATTATCCGGGATTAATTCTTTATTTAATATTGAGGCCGCCGGAATTTATAGATGATATCATTGAGAGAGACCTTGAAATTGAAAGGATGGAGATGCTGCTTGAAAACAGGCAGCTAACCTGCCCTGCCTGCGGGAGCCCTGTAAAAGATGATTTTCTAATATGTCCTTACTGCAGGAAAAAATTAAAGAATTCCTGTATTAACTGCGGGAAGCCTTTAAATTTAGACTGGAAAGTTTGCCCGTATTGCAAAACTCCGCAGTAAAAGGGCAGGGCCCGGGTTCTTTTGAATTTTGTGGGAATAATTTAAGCCGGTGGTATGTTATATTTAAAATGTTAAAGATAGGATGGACGGTATATATGGATAAAAAAGAAAAAAGCCTGGTTATAATAAAACCTGATGGGGTAAAGAAAAAGGTTATTGGAGAAATTATATCCCGGATAGAAAAAGAAGACCTTGCTATTGAGAAATTAAAAATGATAAAAATCGGCAGGGATATTGCGCGAAGGCATTACCGGGAACATAAAAATAAGAGTTTTTTTGATATGTTGATTGAATATATAACTTCCGGGCCTTCGGTGGTTATGGTTGTAAGCGGTACAGACGCTATTACCAGGATCAGGAAACTTATGGGCCCCACGGATTCTAAAAAGGCAGAGAAAGGCACAATCAGGGGCGACTTTGGCGTTGATATTACCGCAAATGTAATTCATGGCTCGGATTCAATAGAAAGCGCCGGGAGAGAAATTGAATTGTTTTTTAAGTAAAAGCCTGAAATTATAAAATGAATGGTAAATAAGATATTATTCTAAAGGTGGCTGATGAATAAAAGAAGAGGGAAGATAGTATTTTTTATAGTACTTCTTGGAGGTATTATAGGAGCTATCCTGGGCCATGTTCTGGCTGATGTGATACCTTTATTAGATGAAGGCCTCAAGGTGGGCACAGATTCTCTCAGTCTTAATTTATACTTAATTGATATAAATTTTGGGATCCATGTAAATATTACGCTGGGAGCCATAATAGGAATACTAATTGCTTTTTTATTAGCCGATGTTGGAAGAAGAAGGCCGTAAAAAAATAATTCTGGCTTCTGCTTCTCCAAGAAGAAGAGAAATACTTAAATTGTTGAAGCTGGATTTTGAGGTAGTCAAACTTAAGGGCTCTGGAGAGAAGCGGTTTAAAGATCCCTATACTATGGTGGTCCATAATAGTATCATTAAAGCCAGAAATGTTTATAATTATTTTAAAGAAAAGGATTCCAAAAAGCAGGTTACAGATTATACAGGGAGTTTTTTAATTGCCGGTTTTGATACTGTGGTGTATATAGATAAGGATATTCTTGGTAAGCCGGCTGATAGAAAGCAGGCAGAGGGGTTTTTGAATATCCTTTCTGGCAGGTCTCATAAAGTGATAAGCGGAATTTGCATCTTTGAAAGTGATTCCGGTAAATATAATTACGGAACTGAATCTACAGAGGTTAAGTTCAGGAAGTTAACTGTGGATGAAATCAGGGGTTATCTGGACAGGGAAAATGTTCTGGACAAAGCAGGCGCCTATAATGTGCTTGGATACGGAAGTTTGCTGGTAGAGAGAATAAATGGTTGTTTTTATAATGTAGCCGGACTGCCTGTTGCTAAATTTGTGAATATGCTAAAAGAATTCGATTGTAATGTTATTAGTTAATTAAGGAGTTTATAAATGCAGATGTTTGATTTTTTCCTGGATGTAATTGGTAGGGATATGGGGATAGACCTTGGAACGGCAAATACGCTGGTTTATGTCAAGGGCAGAGGAATAGTTCTGGATGAGCCCTCCGTAGTGGCGATAGATAAAGATAGAGGGAAAGTTCTGGCAGTAGGGAGAGAAGCCAAGATGATGGTGGGAAGAACTCCTGATAATATATCGGCAATCAGACCTCTAAAAGATGGTGTAATTGCCGATTTTGAAACTACGGAAAAAATGCTGAGGTATTTTATAAACAGAGTCCATAAAAATGTAGGCTTTGCAAGACCAAGAATAGTTATCTGTGTGCCGTCAGGAATTACTCCGGTGGAAAAGAAAGCAGTGGTTGAAACCACTGAACAGGCGGGTGCAAGGGCAGCCTATATAATCGAGGAACCGCTGGCAGCCGCAATTGGCTCCGGTCTTCCTATTGACGAACCGAGGGGCAGCATGATTATAGATATAGGTGGCGGAACTTCTGAGGTAGCCGTTATATCGCTGGGAGGGATAGTAGTGAGCCAGTCCCTTAGAATTGGTGGAGATGAGATGGATGAAGCTATTACTTATTATTTAAAGAAAGAACATAATTTATTTTTAGGTGAGAGAACTGCAGAACAGGTAAAAATGGAAATAGGCTCCGCGTTCCCGCTTGAAAATGAGGAGAAAATGGAGATAAATGGAAGGGACCTGGTAACCGGGCTCCCCGAGACAATTATTATAACCAGTCAGCAGATAAGAAAAGCACTGGAAAAGGTGGTCGCTGATATTGTAAATTCAATTGTTGAAGTGCTTGATATTACTCCCCCGGAACTTTCTTCTGATATCATGAAAAGAGGGATTGTTATGTCAGGGGGCGGGTCTCTTCTTAAAGGATTGGCTGAAAGGATCAGCAGGGAAACTCATTGTCCGGTTTATCTTGCCGAAGATCCACTGGCAGCAGTGGGCATAGGAGCAGGGAAATGCGTTGAGGACTTTAATACTTTAAAAAAATATCTTAAATACTCAAAATAACCTGTTTTATATTCAACCAATTATATTTTTTTGATGGTCGCATTGAATAGAAGGTTCAGAATTTATATTATCCTTACTGTAATAATTATTTTATGTCTGATAGTAATTACAGTTAGTTTCAGGCAATACGAATTACTCGGTACAATAAAATCTAAAACCCTTGATTTTTTCAAGCCAATTCAGGAGAGGTTCTTTTCACTGTTCAGGCCGGTTAAAAATTTCATTAATATAATAAAAGATTATGTAAACTTAAGGAAAGAATATATAATTCTTGAGGAAGAAAACTCCGGGTTAAGAAAAGAATATAGTGATTATGTAAACCTGAGGATTGAAAATGACTCTTTGAGAAAATTACTGGGAATAAAACTCAGGGAAGATTACGAGACTATAGCAGCGAAAGTGATAGGATTTTATAAGGGTGGATGGCAGTCAGAAGTTATTTTGAATGCCGGCAGTGGCCAGGGGGTTCGTGAAGGGATGGGAGTTATTAATGAAGACGGGCTGATAGGAGTAGTTGACCTGGTAGGCAATGACTCCTGTAATGTAAGGCTTATAGACGACCCGCGGAGCAGTATTGGAGCAAAAATCCTGTCCTCCAGGAAACTGGGAGTTCTAAAGGGAAATCAGGATGGGAAAGTTACACTTGAATATATCTCCAGCGGAGAAGATGTTTTTAAGGGAGATATAGTAATTACGTCAGAATATGGAAACTTACCCGGTGAGATTCTGATAGGACGGGTAAGAAGGGTAACTGAAAGCGCCGATAATCTTTATAAGATTATTGAGATAGAACCATTTGCTGATTTTACGGAGTTAGAGTATGTATTGATATTGGATGAATAAAGTAAATAAAATGTTTGGCTGGTGATGCTGGCTAATATAAATTAAAATTATGAAAATTTTTTCAAGATTTCTGCATTTTTTTATACTTATAATCTGCCTGCTGGTTCAGATAGTTTTTTTTGAATATCTGAAAATGTTCTATATAAACTTTGATTTAATTATGGTAGTTATAATAGCAGTTACCGTTTTTGACGGAACATTATGGGGAATCTTACTTGGATTTATAGCAGGTATGACGCTGGACCTTATGGTGAGTGATATCGCTGGCATAAGTGCGTTTATTTATGCTATAGATGCTTTCATAGCAGGCAGGCTAATTACAGTAGGATTTAAGTCAGTAAAGCAGGCTAACTTATTTATGGTTTTCTTAGTTACAGAAATTAATATTTTATTAATCAATTTGATTTATTATCTATTTAATTTTAACCCTGACTGGTTCGGCACCGGCATTGAACTTATGACAAAACCGTTCTTTAATATTATCCTGATGTTTGCAGTCTTTCCCGTTATGAAGATAATTTCTGGCAGGAGGGAGGAAATTGGGTTTGAATATAAAAGTAAGATATAAGATTATAATCTATCTGCTGATTTTAGTTTTAATAATACTTATTTTAAGGCTCTATTTTCTGCAGGTAATGAGCGGAGAGCTTTATGCTGAATTAGCATCTGAGAGTATCACCAGGGAGAAGACCGTGGCGGCTCCCCGGGGAAATATTTATGACCGTAATGGTAAACTACTGGTTAAGAGTGTTCCCGCCAGGGCTGTGGCGGTGCAGCCCAGTATTGTTTTAGAAAACGATAAGGTTATAGAGATTCTAAGTGATTGTCTTGATATGCCTTACAGGGAAATAAAAGAAAAGGTTGAAAAGAGCAATGTTTCTTACATGGACAGGATTATTCTAAAACAGGATATTGATTATGCCAGCATGATTTATATTGAAGAAAATAGTGATGAGTTACCCGGAGTGGAAGTAATTGATGTGTACCTGAGGGAGTATAAATATGGCTCGCTGGCATCACACCTGCTGGGTTATATAGGAGAAATTAGCGAGGAAAAGTTAAAAGCGGAAGAATATGATTATAATTATGAAGGTGGGGACCAGGTAGGATGGAGCGGGCTGGAAGAAACCTATGAAAATGTATTGCGCGGCAAGAAGGGCAAAATAGTATATGAAGTCGACCCTTTAGAAAGACCTGTTGGTGTGGTGAACGAAATTGAACCCATTGGCGGAAATGATCTGTATCTTACCATTGATATTGACCTTCAGAAGGTTGCAGAGGAAGCACTTTACCGTACTATTCTGGAGGTGAGGCAAAAAATAATTAAGAACACCGATGAATATTATAATGTACGGGGAGGAGCAGTGATAGTACTCAGCCCCGGAGACGGTCAGATACTGGCAATGGCAGGCTATCCTACTTATAACCCGGAGTCGTTTGTAGGAGGGATATCGGAAGGTGATTGGAATAATTTAAACGACCCCGAAAATAATTATCCTTTTTTAAACAGAGCCATTACATCTTTTCCGGCTGGCTCGGTGTTTAAAATAGTCACAGCTTACGCGGGTCTTAATGAGGAAATTATAAGCGAAAGCAGCAGATTCAGCTGTGCGGGGGTGTGGTATGGCCTTGGTAAAGATTTTCCAAAGTACTGCTGGTTAAAATCAGGTCATGGCAGTCTCAATATTGTGGGAGCCATTAAAAATTCCTGTGATGTATATTTTTACCAGGTGGGTTATGGGCTTTTCAAAAAGCTGGATAATGCAGAGGAACTTTTACAGAAATATGCAAGAATTTTTGGTTTTGGTTCCAGAACCGGTGTAGACCTTCCCGGCGAAGAGGAAGGACTGGTACCGGATAAAGAGTGGAAAGAAGAATATTTTGCGGGCCAGCCGGAGAATTCAGTATGGTTCCCGGGAGATACTGTTAACATAGCAATAGGGCAGGGTGATTTAATGGTAACCCCCCTTCAGATGGCACAGGCTTATTCGATTATAGCCGGGCATGGCATAAAATACACGCCTCACCTGGTAAAAGAAATAAGGGACAGTGAGGAAACTTTGTTTACAGATAATACAGTAGAGGAGTATCAGGATTTACAGCTAAACGGGAATTATATTGGAAAAATAGAAGATGGGCTGCTCCAGGTGGTTGAACCGGGTGGAACAGCCTATGGAGTTTTTATGGATTTTCCCCTGGATGAAATCCCGGTTGCTGCAAAGACCGGTACCGCAGAATTTTACGGAAGGCAGGACTATGCATGGTTTGCAAGTTATGCGCCTGCGGGTAATCCGGAATATGTGATAGTAGCAATGCTTGAAGAGGCGGGTTCAGGAGGGAGCAATGTTGCCCCCATTGCAGAAGATATATACAGGTATTTATTTAATGTTGATTAATGGTAGTTAAGGTTTTATAAAATTAAGATACTTTAAGAATTTATATAATTTTAATGATAAGAGGAAAAAAGTTTGATTGACCCTGAGACTTACAACAGAGAGAAGAAAACAGTAAAATTTGATTTTTTATTGTTTCTGCTGGTGGTTGCAATTTCTTCTTTTGGGCTGCTTATAATTTATAGTGCGACAAAAGAAACTCTTCCGGCAGGAGCAAGTGACCCGCAGTACTACATTAAGAGACAGGCAATTTATCTGGCGGTAGGGATCGTTTTATTTACTGTGATTCAATTTATAAATTACAGGAAAATTAAAAGGTACTGGTGGCTGGCTCTTGTTACAGGTATTGCTCTGCTTGCAAGCGTGCATTTTTTTGGTTATGAAGTACATGGCTCAAAAAGCTGGATTGATTTGAAATTTACTACCGTGCAGCCCTCGGAGTTTTCAAAAATTTTTATGGTGGTGTGCCTTGCTGCCATTATGTCAAAATGGAGAGCAGAAAAAGAATGCAGGATGACATTTAAAAAGGTTATTCTATCATTTGTTATAGCATTTTCTTTTGTGACGCTGGTTTTACTGCAGCCGGACTACGGAACCGCTCTGATATATTTTATTGTTTATATGGGCCTTCTATTTTTATCCGGGGCTAATTTTTTATACTTTCTGTCAATACTGGGGCTGACCATAGGCGGGATTTTTACTGCTCTAAATGCCGGGTTTATCAGGCAATATCAGCTGGATAGAATACTTGTTCTGTTAAAACCGGAATCATATACAAGTGAGGGCGCCGGTTATAATTTGTATCAATCCAAAATGGCGATAGGCTCAGGAGGAATCCTTGGGAAAGGTCTTTTTTTGGGAAAACAGACCAATCTCAGTTATGTCCCCGAGCACCATACCGATTTTATATTTTCTGTTGTCGGGGAAGAACTGGGCTTTATTGGTGCGGTTTGCATAATAGTAGTACTTGGTATTATTGTATGGAGATGCTTTTATATAGCATCCAATTCTTCTGATAGATTTGCCATGCTGCTTGCTTACGGTGTGGGTCTTATAATTTTATCCCAGGTAACAATAAATATAGGTATGACTATAGGTATCATGCCTATAATCGGAATCCCCCTGCCATTCCTGAGTGCCGGGGGCTCCAACCTCATAAGCATGCTGATGGGTATTGGACTGGTGGAGAATGTCTACATGTGGAGGGAAGTCAGGAGAGAACATGAAATAGCTTTTCAGCAATATAAATAGCACAGGCGGTCTTTAGTTAGATAGTATTTAAGTAAAAATAAACATGGATAAAATAAAAAGGTTGAATTTCAATCTTCTCGAGGAACTTCTGGAAGACATAGAAAAACCGGGCAGATATATCAATAACGAAATAGGCACAAAGAGCAAAAGCCCCGGCTCTCCGGCCAGCCAGTCCGACATGGTTTTTATGGCACTGGTATTTCCTGATATCTATGATGTTGGGATGTCAAACACAGGCCTCCAGATCTTATACCATATTATTAACGAGCACCCCGATTTCTCGGTAGAAAGGGTTTTTTCACCATGGGTAGATTTTGAAAAAAGACTCAGGGGAAAAAATGTAAAATTATTTTCACTGGAAAACAGGATATTCCTTGATTGCTTTGACATAATTGGCTTTACTGTGCAGCATGAGCTTTTGTATACCAATATATTAAACGCCCTTGATCTCGGGGGAATAAATGTAAATTCAAAAAAAAGGTCGGAGGATTCTCCCCTGGTATGCGCAGGAGGTCCTGCCGTGGTGAATCCCGGGCCCCTTTCCAGCTTTATGGATTTCTTTGTTATAGGAGATGGTGAAGAGATAGTTATTTCTATACTGAGGAAAGTAAAGGAATATAAGAAAAATAATAAAGGGAAAAGCTGGTTTTTAAAGGAAATAAGCAGGCTGGATGGAGTATATGCTCCTGAATTTTACAAGTTTTACTACTATAGTGACGGAAGGGTAAAAAAGATAGAACCCGGGAAAATTGTAAAAAAGGCAGTGGTCAGGGATATTAATAAATATGGAATAGTCACAGACCCGGTAATACCAAACATAAAGACGGTGCATGACAGGTTCACAGTGGAGATTATGAGGGGATGCGGCAGGGGCTGCAGGTTTTGCCAGGCCGGTATTATTTACCGGCCGGTGCGCAAAAGGAAAGTTGAATCTCTTATTAAAGATAGCGTCAGGGGAATTAAAAATACAGGTTACGACGAAATTTCCTTTCTGTCCCTGTCCTCATCAGATTACGGGAAAATAGAGCAGTTAATCGAAGGTGTCATAAATTCTTTAAAATCAAGAAAGCTGTCAATCTCAATGCCTTCACTGAGGTTAAACAGCTTTAATTTAAAGTTACTGGATATTATTCAGAGCGGCAGAAAAACGGGGTTGACCTTTGCTCCCGAAGCCGGCAGCCAGAGGATGCGGGATATAATTAATAAGAATATAAAAGAGGACGAAATGCTCGACTGTATAAAAATGGCTTTTGGCAAAGGATGGGAAAGAGTAAAACTTTATTTTATGATAGGCCTGCCTTTTGAAAATAAACAGGATATTGTTCAGATAGTTGAGCTTATAGAGAAAATAATACAGGCGGCAAGGGGGGAAATGGATAGGAAGAAGTTATCAAGGCTAAAGATTAATATTAGCATAAATGCATTTTGCCCCAAACCGTTTACTCCTTTCCAGTGGGTGGGACTGGATAACCCCGGGATTCTCTATGATAAATTTAATTATATCCTGAGAAATGTCCCGAAAAGATACGTTAACATAAGGTGGGCGGACCCATACATGACCATGGTAGAATGTGCCCTGTCCACCGGCAGCCGGCTAATCGGAGATGTTATAGAAAATTCCTGGAGAAGTGGTGCAAAATTTGACAACTGGTCAGATTTTTTTAATTTTGATATCTGGAAAGAATCATTTAAAAAAGCGGGCCTGGATATTAATTTTTTTACCACCAGAGGATTTTCTGTTGATGAAGTCTTACCCTGGGATTTTATTGATATCGGGGTCAGAAAAAAAACTTTGCTGAGGGAATATGAAAAGTCAAAAAAGTTTATATGATGACAGGATAAGATTTAAATTTTATAAGAAAGGTGAATTCAAATACCTATCCCACCTGGATATTTCCAGGATGATAATTCGTGCCCTGAACAGAGCGGGATTTGAACTGGCATACAGTCAGGGATATAACCCAAGGCCGCTGATTAATTTTAGTAACCCGACTCCACTGGGAATAGAAAGCATGGCAGAGTATGCAGATGTTATTATTGGCGGCAGCGTCGGAGAGGACGAATTTAAAAAAAGAACTAACAGAGAGTTGAACCAGAATGTACAGATTACAGAAGTAAAAAAAATAATTATAAAGGCGGGTAAGCTGATGAATGAAATAGGGCTAAACTTTTATATCTTTAGCCTGGATATTGGTGCGTCCGGCAGTGAATCTGTGGGAGATTTTTACAAAGTTATAGATAATAGCCTGATTAAAGGATATCATTCTTACTCTGCCATATTTGATTATGGAATTGTGCCTGAAGGAGAAGGTTATAATATTATTCTACTAAAACTATCTGGATATGCTAAAATTTTTAAAGAAAAGAATAACCAGATTTTTAAATTTAATGATTTTTATTCATTTTTAAAGGAACGATTAAAGGAATATAAAATTAAAATAAGGAACGTAAAGAAAGAAGAAATGTTTGTGATACAGGGGGATAAACTTAAGACCCCCATGGAAATAATTTAGAGGAAATTTAGATGATTTTAAAAGGAGAATGAGGAAAAATTGATGATTAAGGAATTGTTAATAAGTTCAGACAAAAATGAGACAAGGGCCGCTATTCTGGAATCAGGGCAGGTCACCCAGCTTTATTTTGAACGCAGGGGCAAGAAATCGCTTGTGGGAAATATTTATCTTGGGAAGGTCAAGAATGTTCTTCCGGGGCTGGATGCAGCTTTTGTGGATATCGGTGAAGATAAGAATGCCTTTCTGTATGTAAACGAAGTGAGTTTTAACGATGACATTGAAAGTGATGTGGAAATCTCTAAGAAGATACAGCATATTCTTAAACCCAACCAGATGGTGCTGGTACAGGTTACAAAGGACCCCATGAAAACAAAGGGAGCAAGGCTTACTACTTTTATATCTATTCCGGGCAGATATCTGGTGCTGGCACCCTTTAACAGGGGTATAGGGGTTTCAAAAAAAATTGGCGGCGAGGAAAAGGAAAACTTGAGAAAGATGGTGGGAACCATAAGTAATGGGGAAGAGTACGGGTTAATTGTAAGGACAGCGGCTAAAGAAGCTGATACAGCCAGATTAAAGAAAGATTTAAAGCAGCTTATAAAAAAATGGGGCTATATAAAAAAGAAGGCATCTACTCTGAATAGACCGGAATTAATTTCGAGTGAATATTCATTGATAATTAAATTAGTGCGGGATATATTCTCGGAAGAGTTTAACGCTATATATGTGAATAAGAAAGTGATAAAAAGGGAGATTGAACGATACCTGAGGTCTATTGGAGTTAGATTTAATGATATAATCGTGCACCATGGAAACGAGGAACTGTTTGATAGTTTTAATGTTAATGAAGTAATAGAAAGTGCCCTGGAGAGAAAAGTGTGGTTAAAATCGGGTGGTTTCATAGTAATAGACTATGGAGAAGCCATGACAACAATTGATGTTAATTCGGGTAAATATACTTCAAGCAGGAGCCCGGCCCATACCATACTGCGAACCAATCTTGAAGCCGCCGAAACTATCGCCAGCCAGATAAGGCTGAGAGATATCGGCGGGATAATAGTGATTGATTTTATTGACATGGCAGGTGAAAAAGACAGGAAAAAGGTTTACAGCAGATTCATGCAGTGTCTCGCAAATGACCGGACCAAGACCGAGGTACTACAGTTCTCAAGATTGGGGCTAATTGAAATGACCAGAAAAAACGTCTCGGATGGAATTCTGGGCACACTCTGCAAAGTCTGCCCCGAGTGTTCGGGTTCGGGATTTATAAAATCTGAAGATACCATAAGGCTGGAGATAGAAAGAAAAATCAGGAAACTTTCAAGGGAGAGCAAGTCCAGAGGTTTTTTAATAAAATTAAATTCTTCCATAGCGGCACAGATTATTGGTTCGGACGGTAGAAATTTAAAGCATATTGAAAATATAACTAAAAAATATATTAATATCCAGGGAGATTCAAAGTTACCCCTGGATACATTTTTATTGGTTGCCGAGGGCTCCGTTGGCGAGATAAAGGAAGCGTCACAGCCATTTAAGGTCGGTGATATCCTGAACCTGGTTGTGGAAGAACCCTATTTGCATAATAGAAATGACGCTATCTCCAGAATTAATGGGTATGTGGTCCAGATTATTGACGGCAGCAAATATATAGGCCAGAGGTTAAAAGTGGAAGTTAAATCTGTAGCAAAGACCAGTGCTGTTGCAGAAATCCACAATTAAAAAAAATGCCTGAATACCGGTAAATCTTTGAAGCTGCATGCTTGATGGATTAAAAGTTGCAATTATATGTATGAATTTAAACATTAAACCTGAAATCTATAATGTCGCCGTCATTTACAACATACTGCTTTCCCTCAGACCTTAAGAGCCCTTTTTCTTTAGCTTTTGCAAAAGAGCCCACTTCCATAAATTTATCAAATGATATTGTCCCGGCTCTTATGAATCCTCTCTGGATATCAGAATGTATCACCGAGGCTGCAGCGGGGGCCCGGTCGCCTTTTTTTATTGTCCATGCCCTGACCTCGTCGGACCCGGCGGTTAAAAAACTTATAAGTCCAAGAATCTTATATGAGGATTTTACTAATTTATCCAGAGCAGATTCTTTAATTCCCATATCCTGCATAAAGGCTTCTCTATAATCCGGTTCAAGATGGGAGATTTCTTCTTCAATCCTGGCGCAAACGGTCACCAGCTCAGATTGTTCCCTGCGGGCATATTGACTTATGTCTCTTATAAAAGGCAATTCTTCCACGTCTTTACCTGTATCGCTTTCCGGTATGTTAGCACAATATATAACGGGCTTTAATGTTAATAGCCCCATGGATTTAATAATTTTTATTTCATCGGGCAGGAGTCCTGCGTTTCTTGCCGGCCGGCCATCTTCCATGGCTTTTCTTACCTTTTTTAAGATTTCTGCTTCTTTACTTATCCGGGGGTCTGTGTTTCTTGTCTGCTTTTCAATTGATTTTATCCTTTTTTCTATGCTTTCAAGGTCCGAGACTATAAGCTCAAGGTCTATTACTTCTATGTCCTCCAGCGGAGTATTTGATGGGCTTTCATAGCACTTTACAACATGTACCAGCGCATCTACCCCGCGTATGTTTGACAGAAACTTATTGCCCGCTCCCCTGCGTCCTTTTTCAAGTCCCGGTATATCAACAAATTCTATATAGGCCGGTGTCTTCTTTTTGGGCTTAAATATTTGTTCAAGTTTTTCAAGTCTTTCGTCAGGCACCGGCACTATTTTAACATTGGGGTTTTTCCCGGCAGCAATGTTTTTATTACCACTCCCCTTTGCTTTTGAAAGGGAGCTAAAAAGAGTTGTCTTTCCAGAGCCTGTGAGCCCTATTATCCCGAGTTTCATAAATCATGGTTATTGTTTTTGATAAAGTAAAAAATTATAGCTGTTTTTGTAAAATTAGCAATATAAAGAATCATGTAACTAAAATAAAAAAAATTTTATTAAATCTTCAAATTGACAGAATAATAATATGTGTGCTAATATTTCACTCTGTGATTGGAAGTTACAATGGAGGATTAAAATTTACGCAATAATTACAAGTGGTGGCAAACAATATAAGGCAGAAGAAAATAAAGATATAGTAGTGGACAGGATAGAAGGCAGTGAAGGAGACAGGGTTACACTTTCAGAGGTAAATCTTATAAGCGATGAAGGGAAGATAAAAGTTGGCAGGCCTTTTATTTCCAGAGCCGGGGTGGATGCTACTATAAAAAAACAGATAAAGGGCGATAAGGTGATTGCCTTTAAATATAAGCCAAAGAAAAGATACAGGAGAAAAGTGGGGCACAGGCAGTTGCTTACTGTGTTACATCTGGATAAGATAAGTATAAAGCAACAGAAAAAAGAGGTGTAGAAAATGTCCAGTAAAAAAGGTGTTGGAAGCAGCAGAAACGGAAGGGACAGTAATCCAAAATATCTGGGTATAAAAAAATTCGGCGGCCAGTCGGTTATTGCCGGAAATATTATAATCAGACAGAGAGGGACAAAGTATAAACCGGGAGTTAATGTAGGTATGGGAAGAGACCATACTCTCTTTGCCCTTACCGATGGAAAAGTAGAGTTTGTAAAAGGTGGTAAAACAGGTAAATCGGTGAATATTATTTCTGGCTGATGACCCCTGCCGGTAATCCGGTAAATCTTCAATAAAATTTATCTCATAACCATTGCAGAAAGCCTTATTAAGTTCTATAGCAGTCCCGCATAGTGTAAAATAATCCCTGTAGCGCCTGCTCCCAGGATAACTAAAATTGGGTGTATTCTGGATAAGAGCAGCGCGGCAAGGCTCAGAGCGGAAATTATTATGGTAACCGGGTCAAGGATTTCCAGGAAATAGCCAGACGGGCTTACATCTAATAAATCTTTTATTGCTTTTCCTTCTCTTAAAAAAGTGTTGCCGGCTACGAATAAAGTCGCCTGTATAATCAGTGCCAGCACCACAGGTTTTATTGCACAAATAACTTGTTTTATGATTATATGGTTCCGGAACTTTGTAAAATAATGGTAAACAGTCAGAATTATGATAAGTGACGGCATAACCACTCCTGTGGTTGCTATAAGTCCACCGGGAATGCCTCCTATTTTATAGCCTATGAAGGTAGCGGTGTTTATGGCAATTGGGCCCGGGGTCATTTCCGAAATTGATATTATGTCTACAAATTCTCTGCCTGTTAGCCATCCGTTTGAGATTATCTCCCTTTCAATCAGGGGTATCATACCGTATCCTCCGCCAAAGGAGAACAGCCCTATTTTTAAGAAAGTAACGAATAGATTTAAGTAAATCATTTTTGTTTTGTTCTAATAGTCCTTAATAAATAAATTGTCAGACCCAGTACGATTCCGATAATAATAACATAAATGGGGTGCAGATCTGTTATCAGAAGCAGAACAAGAGCCAGAATAGTTATAAGAGCACTTATCCTGTCCCTGATACAGGTTTTACCTACCCTGACTGCTGTAAAGATTAACAGGCCCACTACCGCAGAACTTATGGCGCTGAAGGCTGCCTGTACCACACCAATAGTTCTAAAATATAGGAATAGCTTTGCCACCATGATAATGATGAAAAAAGATGGAATTGTTACGCCGAGCAGGGAAAATAAAGCTCCGGAGTAGCCTCCAATCTTCCGGCCAATAAATATTGATGAATTTATGGCCACGGCACCGGGGAACGACTGGGAGATAGTTAAAATATCTATCATCTCATCCTGTGAAATCCAGCCTTTTTTATTTACTATTTCCCGTTCAATTAAGGGGATCATTGCAAACCCCCCTCCAAAGGTAAAGCTTCCTATTTTAAAAAAAGTCCAGAATAGCAGTAATCTCTTCTTCATAATTCACTAATTCTATCATATATTGCATCATTATCTATAAAACTGTAAATTATTTTGTACCTGTATGGCCGGGTTCACCTTTTACGTCCGGCACTTTATTATAAATATAAAGATTTGCCCGGAAGGGATTAATTACTTTTTAGACCCGGTGCTTTAATGCTTGACTGTACGAATTCTTTCTGTAATATTTAAATAAAATATTTAATTGATAATTTTTTTAATTATTTAATGGAGATTGATTATGAAAGGCAAAATGAAGGCGCAGGTATTTTATGGGCCCGGAGATGTCAGATATGAGAATATAAATATACCTGAAATAAGGAGTGATGAAGTACTGGCAAGAATAAAAAGTGCCCTTACATGTGGTTCCGACCTCAAGACCTACAGAAGAGGTCATCCCACTATGATAGAAAAGGCTTCAGTTTTCGGGCACGAGTGGGCAGGTGATATTGTGGAAACAGGGAGCGAAGTGAATGATTTCAGCACAGGAGACAGAATAGTATCGGTAAATAGTGCCCCCTGCTATAATTGTTATTATTGCAGGCTGGGAAGATACTCGCTCTGTGAAAATCTTATTTATAACAATGGCGCCTATGCGGAATATATAAAAGTACCCGGAGATATACTGAAAAAGAATACCTATAAAATACCCGAAGGGATAAAGTATAAGGAAGCTGCTTTGCTGGAACCGCTTTCCTGTGTGGTGCACGGCATAGAAGAGTCTAATATCGATATAGGTGATACTGTGGTAATTAATGGAGCCGGGCCGATAGGATTAATGTTTGTTGCACTGGCAAGATTAAAAGGGGCAGTGGTAATATCGGTGGACTTATCGGAGGAAAGGCTGGAGTATGCAGAAAAATTTGGCGCAGACTATACTGTCAACGCCAGAGATGTTAATGACCAGGTTGGGGAAGTTAAAAAGCTAACTGAAATGGGAAGAGGAGCTGATGTCGCGATTGATGCTACGGGAGTTCCCGAAGTGTGGGAGATGACTATCCGTATGGGAAGAAAAGGAGCGCTCATTAACCTTTTTGGAGGCTGCAGGCCGGGTACCTCTATCAGTATTGATACATCACTTATTCATTACTCCGAGCTTACCATAAAAGGAGTGTATCATCATACTCCGGAGTATGTAAAAAAGGCTTTTGATTTAATAATTTCGCGCCGCATAAATGCAGAAAGGTTTATAACTGCGGATATGCCCCTGGAGAAGCTGGTTGAGGCCCTGGAGCTGATGGGTCACCAGAAAGGAATAAAATATAATATTTTACCTGATTAACAATTATGAAAGCTTTATTTTGCTATGACCGGGATGACTTCCGGCTGGAGGAAATAGATAAACCTTCAATTAAAAAAGATGAGATGCTGATAGAAATGGTATATACTGGTTTGTGCGGCTCGGATATTATAAAAATCTTTGACCCCGGGGTAAAAAAGCCTGCTGTTTTCGGGCACGAAGTTGTTGGCAGAGTGGTGGAGACAGGAAGCAGAGTAACCGGGTTCAAACCTGGCGATATGGTGGTTGCCGCACATCATATACCCTGCAATCAATGTCATTACTGCCTGCATGGAAGTTATACAATGTGCAGGCATTTTAAACAAACAAATATATACCCGGGCTCATTCAGCCAGTACATAAGGCTATCAGCAGAGCATATAGATTATACCACCTTTAAGATACCCGCGGGCGCCGGCCTGCTGGAGGCAGTATTTACCGAGCCCCTTGCATGCTGTATAAGAGCCATCGATAAAGTCAATTTACTGCAGGGTGATTATTTCGCTGTGGCGGGAACAGGGGTTATGGGAATGCTGTTTATTCAGCTTATTAAACTGATGGGCGGCAGGATTATAGCCATTGACCCGGATAATAATAGACTATCCGTGGCAGCTAAAATCGGGGCAGAGTATACTATAGATCCATCAAAATGTGATACAGGGGCGAGGATTAAAGATATTACCGGTATTGGCGCCGATGTAGCGGTTATTACCGTAACAAACACCGATACTCTGGGTGGAGCGCTCGGATATTTGAGGGATGGCGGCACGTCTATTATATTTGGAGCAACGGGGAAATCAACCGGCATAGAAGTTGATTTTGAAAATGTTTATAAGAGGGAACTTACTATAGCAGGCTCTTATTCGGCTACTCCCGGGACTCTGAAAAGAGCTCACGAAATAATAACTAAAAAAGAAATTAACCTGTCCCCTCTTATATCTGAAGTGATGCCGCTTGCCGATTTTAAAAAAGGGCTGGATTTAATGTTGCAGAAAAAAATATTTAAGGCAATTTTTAAAATTTAGATTGTAGCAATGTATATATTGCAGGTATAAAATTGCCGGAGTATGGTTCATAAAATAATATAAGTGATAGAGTTAAAACCTCCGGGATAAATATGTTTTTAGATGAAGCAAAAATTAATGTTAAAGCAGGAAACGGCGGAAACGGAATAGTATCGTTTTTTAAATTAAAGGGCGGTAAAAAGAAAAGAGCCAGCGGAGGAAGTGGCGGAAGGGGCGGCAATGTGGTGATAAGAGCTTACGGGAATCTCAGTACCCTGTACGGCTTCAAAAAAAAGATACACCATAAAGCTGAAGATGGCAGAAGCGGCCAGTCAAATAATAGAAAAGGAGAAGATGGAAGAGATTTAATAATAAAAGTTCCCCCGGGCACTATTATTAGAAATAATGAAGGGGAAATAGTCGCAGACCTCGACAGCCCGGGAAAGGAAATAGTCATTGCTGAAGGCGGTATAGGCGGAAAGGGAAATGCAGGCTTTATATCTTCTAAGAGGAGATTTCCTGGATTTGCCGAAAAAGGGGAAAAAACAGAAGATTTCTGGATTAATCTGGAGCTGAGGCTTATTGCCGATGTATCACTGGTAGGTTATCCCAATTGCGGAAAATCCACCATAATAAGCCGTATATCAGCGGCAAGGCCGAAGATAGCGGATTATCCCTTCACAACTTTATCTCCAAACTTGGGGGTGGTATCTATAAGTGACGGGGATTTTGTAGTAGCGGATATACCGGGCCTTATTAAGGGTGCGCACAGAGGAGAGGGCCTGGGGGATAAGTTTTTAAGGCATATAACGCGTTCTGCACTGCTTGCTATAGTTCTTGACGGTGGGGAAATCTTAAATGAAGGGGAAGATATCACAGAGGATTTTGATATTTTAAGAGAAGAAATAAGGCTATATAATATGGGTCTGTACAAAAAAGACTACCTGGTTCTGGTAAATAAGATTGACTTAATAGGTGATAATGATAAGTTAAATAAAATAAAAAAGAAACTGGAGAAAAAGAGCGGAAGAAGTGTTTTTCTAATATCGGCAATTACCGGCCGGGGGCTTGATGAGCTGGTCTGGCACCTTTATGAGAGAGTAAAAAATTACAGAGAGAAAATTTCACTTTGCCAGGATGAGAATTATCCGGAAGGTGGCGGTGTAAAGGTCTACAGGTTAGATAAAAGGCAGAGGGAAAAGAGTGAAACGGAAGTTTTGCTTAGTAATGGTGATTACGTAGTCAAAAATAAGGAGCTGGAAAAAATGGTGGCTATGACAGATGTAGAAAATGAAGAAGCCCTTGAATATTTAATGAATAAGCTAAAGAATAGAGGGATTGCAGATATTCTTAAAAAAAGGGGCGTAAAAGAAGGAGACACTGTAATTATCGGAAATCTTGTTTTTTTATTTAAGGATTAATTATTGCGGGTGGCGCATGAAAAGTAGAATTGAATATTTAAAAAGTGTCAGTAGACTGGTGGTAAAGATAGGGTCAAGCAGCCTTACTTCTGAAAAGGGTGGGCTTGATAGAGAGGGAATCAAGAAATTCGTAGATGAAGTAAGCTCCCTTATTAAAGCAGAAAAAGAAGTGATTATTGTGACCAGCGGTGCTATTGCTGCTGGCCTTGAGAGCCTTAAGATAAAAGAAAAACCGGAAGATTTAGCTTCACTCCAGGCGGCTGCTTCAGTGGGGCAGGTTGACCTGATGAACCTGTATGGCAGCTTCTTTATAAAAAATAATATAAAAACAGGACAGATACTCCTGACCCACGAAGATACAACCAGGAGAAAGCAATATCTTAATATAAGAAATACCATAAAGAACCTTATTGATCTGAATATTGTTCCTATTATTAATGAAAATGATAGTGTGGCGGTGGATGAAATAAAGTTTGGAGATAATGACCGGCTGGCTGCTATGGTAGCTGTCCTGGCAGAGGCGGATACTCTGATAATTTTAACTGATATTGAAGGAATGTATGATAAAGACCCCAGGATTTATAGTAATGCAAAGCTTCTCTCGTTTATAGATAAGATAGATAGGGATATAGAAGATGCAGCAGGAGATATAGGTTCAAATTATGGTATCGGGGGAATGAAATCCAAAATAAAAGCAGCAAGAATCTGCTCTTTTTCGGGCATAAGCACGGTTATTGCAAACAGCAAAACTGAAAATGTTTTAAACCGGGTTATTTCCGGGGATGATGTGGGAACTTTTTTCGCTCCGGGAGCTACCAGGAAAGTAAAAAGCATAAAAAAATGGATAGCGTTCGGGAAAAGGACAAAAGGCGTCATAATAGTTGATAAAGGTGCGGAGGAAGCTATATTGAACAGGGGAAAAAGTGTCCTGGCGGCAGGGATAGTCAGGGTGGAAGGGAGATTCAATAAAGGCGATACTTTGAGAGTTTATTCAGTTGACGGAACATTGATCGCAAAAGGAATAAGTAATTTCTCAAGCGAGGATATAGAAAAAATAAAAGGCAAAAACAGGGAGAAAATTTTATCCGGCTTTGGAGATTCTATGTGCGGGGAAGTTATTCACAGGGATTGCCTGGTAGTTTTTAATGAATAATTTCATTATCTGTTTTATGTTATAATAAATTTAAAAAACTGGAGGAATGAATGGATAGGGTTGCTGAAATAGCAAAAAGAGCCAGAGAAAGTACCGGATTTATATCTAATGCGGGAACAGATATTAAAAATAAAATACTTTATGATATTTCAGAGTATATTATTGCAGGCGTGGATGATATCGTAGAAGAAAATAAAAAAGACCTGGAAATATCCAGAAAGATGGGAATTTCGGAAAGCCTGATGGATAGGTTAAAGTTTGACAGGGAAAGAATAGAAAAAAAGGCCGAAAGCATAGATAAGGTCATTAAGTTCAATGACCCTGTGGGGGAAGTAATTTTTGGATATAATCTTGCCAATGGTTTGATTCTAAAGAATATCAGGGTTCCTCTGGGCGTTGTTGGAATAATATATGAGGCAAGACCCGAGGTAACCATTGATGCGACAATTCTGTGCCTGAAGGCAGGTAACTGCATAATCCTCAGGGGTAGTTCCCATGCTCTTAACACCAATAAAAAAATAGTGGAAATAATAGGCAAAGCCCTTAAAAAAAATAATTTTCCGGAAAGTGTCGTTCAGATTATACCATCTGCCGGGAGGGAGGATGTAGCACGGTTAATGCAGTTGAGGGAGTATATAGATGTCCTTATCCCGAGAGGCGGCAGGAGCCTGATAGAAAGTGTGGTTAAGAATTCAAGCGTACCTGTTATTGAAACCGGAATAGGAAACTGCCATATTTATATTGATGAAATACTGCGCGGTTTGAGCAAAGATGAAATCACAGATATAATTTTAAATTCAAAAACTCAGAGGCCCAGTGTATGTAATGCAGCCGAGAAGTTGCTGGTTCATAAAAGCGTTGCCGGTGAGATGTTGCCTTTTATACTTAAGAAGCTTGAAGATAACAATGTAAAACTTCTGGGATGTTCTGCAACAAAGAAAATTTATCCTTCTATTGAACTGGCTTCTGAGGAAGACTGGTACGAGGAGTATCTGGACTATAAAATGGCCGTCAGGGTAGTTGATGATATCAAGCAGGCGGTGTCTCATATAAATAAATATGGTTCGCATCACACCGAATCTATAATAACATCAGGTTATGAAAGTTCCATTTATTTTACCAGTGCGGTGGACTCATCTACGGTTTTTGTTAATGCTTCAACCCGTTTTACGGATGGAGAGCAGTTTGGGCTTGGTACGGAGATGGGTATAAGTACCCAGAAACTCCACTGCCGTGGTCCCATGGGGTTGAGGGAGCTGACCACTAATAAATTCATAGTGTTTGGCAATGGCCAGGTAAGGGAGTAAGGTGGGAAAAAGTATTAAGAATTGTAAAAAAATTGGAATTATGGGGGGAACATTTAACCCAATACATCACGGGCATCTGGTTACTGCCCAGGAAGCGTTAAGTCAATTTGCACTCGATAGAGTAATTTTTATACCTACCGGAAATCCACCCCATAAAGTGGAAGACAGGTTAGCCATTGCCGAGGACAGGTATATTATGGCGGTTATTGCTACTTCTTCAAACAGTAGCTTTTTTGTATCAAGGATAGAAATAGAGAGGAAAGGTAAATCTTATACCATTGATACGGTGCGGCAGCTAAAAAAAATATACGGGAACGACTCACAGCTCTTTTTTATAACCGGTGCGGATGCTATACTTGAAATACTTACATGGAAAGATACGGATGAGATTGTTTCACTGTGTAAATTTATTGCAGCGACCCGGCCCGGATATAACCTTTCACGTCTTGAGGAACTAAAAAAAAGATTATTCAGAAGTAAAATAGTTACTGACAAAAGAATATTTGTAATGGAAATACCGGCTCTTTCTATTTCCTCAACCGATATAAGGAACAGGCTGAGAGATAATAGGCCAATAGATTATTTAGTGCCCGAGGGGGTAAGCAATTATATATTAAAACATGGACTTTATAGATAAATTTGAATTAAACGGTGAGCAGAAGAAGTATCTCAAAGTAATTGATGATAAAATTAAAAAATTGATGCCTGACAATTTATATAAGCATTCAATAAATACTCTCAGGTACGCAAATGAAATTGGTAAAAAATTTCTGCCCGGCATTGATTTATATAGCCTGAGTGTGGCATGTATTTTACATGATTATGGTAAAATTTTTAGTTATGGGGAACTGGTCAGGATAGCAAAGGAAAATGAGCTTGAAATCAGTGATTTTGAATTAAATACCCCGCCAATTTTGCATAGTTTTGCAGGTTCTTACCTGGTTTCAAGAGATTTTGGCATTCATGATAGTAAAATACTGAAGGCAATAAAGTTTCATACCACAGGGTATTGCAATATGAGTCTGGAGGATAAAATTTTATTTATTTCTGATAAAATTGAAAGAAGCAGAAATTATAATGGCGTGGAAGGTCTCAGGGCTATTGCTTTTAAAAATATAAATTTATGTTTATTAGAAGTATATAAAAATACTATAATATATATTATGAACGGCAATAAATTCTTGCACCCTGATACTGCTAAAATTTGGAATAATATTTGTGGAGGTATTTAACATGTCTTTTGATGACAGAGATAAAGAGTTTGAGAACAAAAAATCTGATGAGGAAGATTTTTATGAGCTCAAACACAGGAGTAAAGATGATAGCGATGATTCTATGAATGATTTCCTTAAAGACGAAGATTTTGAGCTTGAAGGATACGATGATGAAGAAGAAGAAAAAAGTGTGGAAGGCGAGGGGCTAAGGAGCAAGAGGATAAAGCAGAGGAAAAATAGAAGAAAAGCCATTTTTAAAATTGCTGCTATATTATTTGTTCTGGTTATGGTTGCTGTAGCCATAGTTTTCTGGCTTGTCCCCTGGGTTAAGGGCAGGTTTTTCTCTGAGACAGAGGTACCCGAAGAGGAAAGAATAACAATACCGGAGTCTCTGGTGCTTGGTGATGATGTTAATATAGTTTTCTCCTGTGCCGGCGAGAATCTTCTTGAGCCTGAAATAAGTTCCATTATCTTCTCCAGTTATTACAGAGGTGAGAATAAATTAATATCATTATGTATACCGCCGCGAACACTTATGGAGATACCGGGTTTTGGCACAGAGGTAATAGGAAGGTCGGTAAATATAGGGGGCATGGATCTTATGAATCTTACCCTGGAGGATGACCTCGGTATGGATATAAAAATAGATTATCATATACTTTTTGACGTTTATAATACAGTAAACAAGCTGGGCGGCATAGATATTCAGCTGGATGAG
This sequence comes from uncultured Actinomycetota bacterium, assembly GCA_964601205.1. Lineage (GTDB taxonomy): Bacteria > Actinomycetota > Humimicrobiia > Humimicrobiales > Humimicrobiaceae > JAQVEM01. The sequence continues at coordinate 105,614 of CAZRML010000020.1, forward strand.
GAAGTATCCATAAAAAATTATGATGATGGTTCAACTTTTAAGATGGAAAAAGGCAGCAATATCATTGACGGGGCAGAAGCAGTAAATTTCCTCAAGTATTTCAGCGGGGTAGAGGAAGGTGTATCTGTAGGTGATATTACAAAACAGAAGTTAATAATAGACGCTATTATTAAAAAAATTGTTGGTGGGAGCGAGGAAGAATTTGCCAACAATCTAAACCTGGTCAAAGACTATATGGAAACCAATTCAAGCATGGAGGATAGATTAAGGATATTTGCTGTGTTTTCAAGCCTGGAGCCGGAAAATAATTATGTTTACAGCCTTGATGTATCATCAAAAGAGCTTGAAGGTGAAGACGTTGTGTATGTTCCAGAGAATATATCAAGACTTGCCGGGATATTTAGCAGGGAGAGCGCCCCGGAATTAGAAGAAATCGGTGATTTCACAGAAATGGTAAAGATTACTGTACTGAATGGAGCCTATGATTCTCCCGGAGCCTTTGGCCTTGCAGGAAACACTTCAGAAACTTTTAAAGGTTTAAAATTTGAAGATGGCGGGAATAAATATGAAGTAATTGAAATAGGTAACTCTGATAATGTTTATGAGGATACACAGATTCTGGTTTATTCTCCGGATGCAAATAAACTGGCTGCAGCCGGTGACATCAAGCAGGTTCTGGGAACAGGCAGTATTAATGTAAGAGAAGATGAAGTAACAGGGCCGGATATTATTGTGATTCTGGGGAAAGACTATCTGACTCTGGTAACTGAAGCCGGGGCAGATGAAGAAGCGGCAGACCAGCTGGTAAAAATAATTGTTTTGAACGGGGAAGGCACAGGTAATCTGGCAGGGACAGTTACCGATATAATTGAAGATTATTTTAATTCCGAGGAAGAAAAAGTGGTAATGCTGGAGCCAAAAGATGCAGATAATTATAATTATACCCAGACGGAAATAACTATTTTTTCATCCAGTGAAAGTGTAAATGAACTGGCACAGAGTATCATAGAAAGGCTTGGCACAGGTGTGATAAAATATTCAGAAGATAATGTACATAATGTGGATATCAGTGTAATAGTGGGGAGTGATTATACAAATCAGTGATAAGAAAAATAGAACAGAAATTGCCAGAGGGCCGGAATTGAGAGATATGCCTGAAACTGTTAAAGAAGTTGCAAGGATAGCCGATGAAAAAAAGGCTGATTATGTAAAAATTCTGGATGTGAGCTCAAGGCTTATTATCACTGATTATTTCATAATAATAAGCGCTAAAAACACCCGATTAACCAGAAGAATAGAAGAGGAAATTTGCACTTATCTGAAGAAGAAGGGCCTGCTTCCCATAAATATCAGTGGATTGTCTGAAGGCAGATGGATTTTAGTTGATTTCAACTACTTTGTTATTCATATTTTTACCAATGAACTGAGGGAATACTATGAACTTGAAAGGCTCTGGAGGGATTCCAGGGAAATAAAATGGAACACAGGTTAATTTATTTATTCACGAAAGGATTTATAATTGGGAAAAGCGAGTTTAAACAAATCTTATAATCCTCAGGAAATAGAAAAAAGGTTAATTGAGAAATGGGAAAAAGAAAAAATATATTCCCTTAAATCTTCAGAGGATGACCCAAAATACTATTTGCTGGAAATGTTTCCGTACCCTTCCGGGGAGCCGCACATGGGTCATGCAAGAAATTATACAATCGGGGATGTTGTGGCAAGGGTGCTTCACAGAAAAGGTTTCAATATCCTTCATCCCATTGGTTTTGATGCCTTCGGGCTCCCTGCAGAAAATGCAGCCATAAAAAATGGCCTCCATCCAAAAAAGAGCACCATGTCTAATATTGATAAAATGAGGAAAGCTCTGAGAAGAATGGGGATAAGTTATGATTTTAACGATGAGGTTATAACTTCTGAGCCCGATTATTATAAATGGACACAGTGGCTTTTTTTGTTGTTTTATAAAATGGGGCTGGCGGAAAAAAAGGAGGCGCCGGTTAACTGGTGCAATTCCTGTCAGACTGTTCTGGCAAACGAGCAGGTGATTTCAGGCAAATGTGAAAGATGCGGCAGCCCGGTTGAAAAGAGAAGGCTTTCGCAATGGTTCTTTAAAATTACCGATTATGCCCAGAGGCTTCTTGACGATATGGAACTTCTGAAGGGAGGGTGGCCGGAAAGAGTTCTTGCAATCCAGAGGAACTGGATTGGAAGGAGCGAGGGGGCTACTGTTAATTTCAAACTTGATGGACCCGGAGATATCAATATTCCCATATTTACCACCAGGCCGGATACTTTATTCGGGGTCACCTTTTTCATACTTGCTCCCGAGCACCCCCTGGTAGATAAAATTGTTGGGCCCGGAGAACATAAGAAGGATATTGAAAGAATAAGGGGTATAATTTCAAAACAGAGCGATATTGAACGCGGTTCAACCGAAGTGGAAAAAATAGGGTGTTTTACGGGAAGATATGTAGTAAATCCACTTAATGGTGAGAAGGTTCCGGTATGGATTGCCAATTATGTTCTCATGGAATATGGGACCGGCGCCATAATGGCGGTTCCTGCCCATGACCAGAGGGATTTTGAATTTGCATCTAAATATAAAATTCACATTAAAGAGGTAATATCTCCCGATGGAAAGAGTCACCCTGTAATGGATGGTACTTATACCGGTGAAGGGATAATGGTAAATTCAGGAGAATTCAGCGGTATTGGCTCGGAGGAAGGCAGGAAGAAAATTATCTCTTATCTTGAAAAAAATAATATCGGTAAATTTAGCGTAAATTATAAATTAAAGGACTGGCTGATTTCAAGGCAGAGATACTGGGGGGCTCCGATTCCCGTTGTTTATTGTGATAAGTGCGGCATAGTCCCTGTGCCGGAGAAAGATTTACCGGTGGTCCTTCCCTATGATGTAGATTTTAAGCCGAGGGGTCTGTCGCCACTGTCCTATAGCGATGAATTTGTAAATACCACCTGCCCCATATGCGGGGGGAAAGCAAAAAGGGAAACCGATACCATGGATACCTTTGTTTGCTCTTCCTGGTATTTTCTAAGATACTGCAGCCCTCATGATGACAGCCAGGCTTTTGACAGAAAAAAAGTGGATTACTGGATGCCTGTAGACCAGTATATAGGCGGAATAGAGCATGCCAGCATGCATCTTATATATTCAAGGTTTTTTACCAAAGTCCTTTATGATAGAGGTCTTATTAAATTCAGGGAGCCGTTTACCAGATATTTTCCCCATGGTGTTGTAAATCTTGGCGGACAGAAAATGTCAAAATCAAAGGGCAATATTGTAAATCCATCTGAAATTTATAACCGCTACGGGGCAGACACGTTAAGATTGTATGTACTGTTTATGGGTCCGGCGGACAGCCCTGTTGACTGGAGCGACACTGCGGTAGAAGGGGCGAACAGATTTTTAAAAAGGGTCTGGAGGCTGGTGGTTAGAAATATTGAGCTTATGAGTGAATTTAACAATAAAGATATAGATAAATCAGATATTTATAGTTCCCGGGAACATGGTGGGGGAAGAAATGATTCAATCAGGGACGCATACAATGATGGAAAATTAAGCGGCCAGGGAAGGGAGTTATATAAAAAGTTGCACCAGACCATAAAAAAGGTAACGGATGATATTCTTGATAGATTTAATTTTAACACCGCCATCAGCGCCATCATGGAACTGGTTAATATGTTTTACAAATACCAGGACGAAGTGGCAGATAACAGGAAAAATATTTTACTTGTAAGGGAAGTAACCGGGAAATTGCTGGTACTTCTTTCTCCAATTGCTCCCTTCATTACCGAGGAGCTGTGGCTTATGTCAGGTAATGATGAAAGCATCCATAAAGTCAAATGGCCCGGGTATGATAGTGAGATTGCAAAAGAAGAAATTACTACTATAGTATTTCAGGTAAATGGCAGGCTCAGAGATAAGACGGATCTGCCTGTGGGTACATCCGGTGAAAAATTAAAAGAATATGCCCTTTCATCTGAGAAAATAAGAAAATATATAGATGGCAGGAAAATAATAAAAGAGATAGTCGTGCCGGGGAAGCTGGTTAATATAGTTGCCAGATAAATGCACTGGCATTATTAGTGCATGGCGTTCATTATAAAAACAGGCTCATTTTTCTTTAAAGTATTTTTATTGCCTCAATCTTAAATTTGTTTTATGATTGCTTTGCAAAATGCGGGAAGGTCACCGGGAACCCTGGAAGTTACGATGTTTCCGTCTACCACTACTTCACTATCTATATATTTTCCCCCGGCATTTTTTAAATCTGTAGATATTGCTTTATAACCGGTGACTTCTTTGCCCCTGACTATGCCGGCCTCTATAAGCATCCACCCGCCGTGGCAGATTGCCGCTATGACACTGCCCTGAAGAAAAGCTTTTTTTACCAGATTAACCATATCTTTATTGATTCTCATTTTATCGGGTGCATATCCTCCGGGAATAACTATTGCTACTGCATTACCGGTATCGGCCTGGGAAGAGGAAAGGTCTGATTTTAAGGTTACTCCAAATTTGCCCCGGTATTCTTTATCTTTTTCCGGCCCTACAATTTTAACATCATATCCTGCTTCCTTTAGCCTGTAGTATGGGTATATTGCTTCTTCGTCTCTGAATTCGTTTTCTATGAGTATGAATACTTCTTTTGCCATGGAATTCTCCTTTTTTATATTTTTTTCAATAATTATTGTATCAGTATTTTTTATTATATTCATCACTGCTTTTGTAAAAATTATAACATTACCGCGCAGATCTAGCTTAAACAGGAATTTTCTGCATTAAAAACTTAAAAATTTTTTTTATTTATTTTTTTGCCTAATTATGTTAATGTGTATATATACAAAAATATTTATGAGTAAATCACAGCGCTTTATTTTGCAGCATCTTTAAGGTTACGGTAATTATTTATGAAACAGTTCATAGATAGAGTAAGATTCTATATTGATAAAATAAAGTATAGAAGGGGAAAACATTTTTTTATAACGGTAGTAATATTGCTTGGCTTAATGGTAATTGCCTTTACTTTAGTTTATATAAACATGCATATTGAAATAAAAAGAAAGGAGAATATTCTAAAAAGTTATTATCAGGATATCAGTAACGGCAGCACCGGGCTGGATGAGATTTCAGGTCAGGTGGATGGAGAGGAAGCTGCTTCAGGAAGTAATGACGGGCATTCTTCTATGAATAATACCGGTGATGATAGTGTTTCAATTCTGGATGAGACAGGAGAAAGTTCAGATGGGGATGACATAAAAGCATACATATGTGGTGAGGTTAAGAATCCAGGTGTTTACCAGATTGAACAGGGAGCAAGAATAGTTGACCTGCTGGAGCTTGCAGGAGGGCAGGGTGAAAATGCCTGCATTGAAGTTGTTAATCTTGCGCAGTTTGTAGTTGATGGCCAGAGAGTTTATGTACCATCCAGAGATGAAGTAGATGATGGTAATTTTTTGTTTTTTACGGATAGCAATTTAATTGATTACGATTCTACGGCGAATAAGATGGTAAATGTTAACACTGCGGATGTTGGAGAACTGGAGACGCTGCCGGGAATAGGTCCTGTTATAGCACAGAATATAGTTAAATATAGAAATACAAACGGGCCGTTTAAAATGAAAGAAGAGCTAAAAAATGTTACTGGCATCGGGGAGAAAAAATATGAGGGAATAAGAGAGTTCATATCAATTTGACCTGCAAAATAAAAAAAATAATATTTTTACTGTCAGGTGAGTATTATTTTTTCTGGGCTTCAGGGATAACTGCGGGAGTATACACGGCGGGCTGTTTTGGTTCAGTAAACGTCTATTTAACCATAGCTGAAATTACAGCTGTAATTTCACTGCTGGCCGGAGAGGCTGCAATTGTAAAAAAAATAATATCTGATAACAATGCTCAGAGCAATGCCCGGAGCTTTTTTGTAGAAAATAAAATAAAAAAAGATTGCCGGTTTAATTCAGACAATACACCACTATCCGGTTATAAAAATGACAGCCGGAGGATACTGGTAACAATTATAATTCCTTTTTTAATTCTATTTTTTGTGGGAAATTTAATTATTTATACCCATAAGTTAAAAGAGGACAAAAGTATATTTTCAGATATTTATGAAAATGGATATTATGCGGAATTCGGCGGCAGCGGCGCTATTATTGTTGAAGGAAGAGTGGCGAGTCATCCTGTAAAGAATTATAAAAAAATAAATTTTATGCTATCAGCAGATAAAATCTATGTCTCCGGTGGCAGTAGCAAACCGGACAGGGTTTTAAATGCCGGGGAAATTATAAATGTGGAGCTGGAAAACGCAGCAGGCGGCCCGATAACAAGAGATGATTATCTAAGAATAAAAGGATACCTCAAAAAAATTGGTTTAAAAGAATCAGACTATGACAGCTACGATCGTGAAGAGATGGTTCTGGTTACTTATTATAATCATACCCTGAAAGTTGAAAATGATAGCCCGGGGCATAAGATATTTATTTTTAGAAGTAGATTATATAATTGTTTGAAAAATGCTTTTTACCGGTACCTTGATTACAATAACGCGTGCATAGCCGAATCAGTGATACTGGGCAACAGGAACAATGTCCCCGATCGTATTATAGAATCTTTTAAGAAATGCGGGCTGTACCACCTGTTTGCCATTTCGGGGCTCCATCTTTCTTTTTTTGCTTCGTTTATTTATTTAATATTCAGGAGGATGAAAAAGTCCGGTATTGTATTCCGGACTGTGATTGTTTTTCTGGCAGTTTACAATTTTTTAGTGGTGGAGAGGGCAAGTATCTTAAGGGCCTCAATCACAGTTATTTTCATACTTTTTGCCAGAAGATGGCACAGGGAACACAGCCACAAAATTATCCTTTATCTTTCTTATATTATATTGATTATTTATAACCCCTATTTTTTTTATGATATCGGATTCTGGATGACTTATATTTCCATGGCGGCACTGGTTTTTATTTATCCGGTAATGCTCGGAATAACTGAAAGTATCCCGGTATCAAAAAAGCGGGTGATAAATTTTTTTTTGAGGATAATTTTTATTAACCTGTCCATACAGGCAGTTTTATTTCCGGTACTTGCTTATTTCTTCAGGGAGATTTCATTAATATCGCCGCTGGCTAATTTTCTTATATTGCCGTTATTTTATTTGCTCCTTTCTGTTCTGGTGGTTTCTTCTTTTGCAATAGTAATATGGCCGCCTCTGGGGGGCTTTATATTAAAAGTAAGCCAGTTCATTTTTAAATGCATATTGAGCCCGGTGAGAGTTCTGGGAAAATTTAATTTTTGTGTCGCAGGGTTTGATAATTTTACGGTAAAAAAAGTCATAGCTTATTATGCAGTATTTATTATTATATTAATAATTGCCCGTTCTGCTCTGGATAAGATTAATGAAGTAAAAGGAAAATTTTGAAGCGTATGCTATACTATAGTAATTTTGAGTAAGCAAGTAAAAAGATATCAGCAATAAATTATTTTATTATTATTATTATTATGAACACCATAAACAGAATTATTGATTTTACGAGAAATAATAGGATAAAGTCGGGTAAAAGTGTCTTAATTTTTTCTTTTATCCAGCGTTTTGCTATGAGTGTGTGCATAAATATCATCGGCCCGCTGATTCCTCTTATAGCAGGAGATTTAGATGTTGGTCTTGATTACATAGGAAGTGCAATAGCTATCGGTACTTTTGCGTTACTTATTGCATCAATAAGTACCGGATTTTTTCTTGAGTCATTTGGTTTTAAGAAAGTAATCTTTGGTGGAGGCCTGCTGATTGGTCTGGGTTGCCTGGGCCTGTTATTTAGTTATTCTTACATTATGTTCATCATTTCCTATTCAGTATTACAGACGGGGTCGGGAATCATAACAGTGTCCACACTTTCACTGGTCGGGAATCATTACTTTGAGAATAAATCTAAGAGTATATTAATATCCAACATCGGCCTTACATCCGGCGCGGTTGTCGCCCCGCTGCTGGCAAGTCTTGTAGCTTATATGAATTCCACATGGCAAAATTTGTTCGTGTATCTTATTATACTGCAGTTTTTTTTGATAATATTTCTTAGTTTTTTAAAAACATCATTGAAAGATACCAGTGTAGTTAGTTTTAAAAGCTTTATCAATACCAGTAAGATTATTGCCTCCCACCCTTATATTATCCTGTGCTGTTTTATATCTTTTCTTTATGTTTCCACCATGCAGACATTTTACACCTGGTTCACTTCTTATTTTTCAACTTTAAATATCAGGCTTGATGCAAGCTCCCTTATCCTGGCGATTTATTCCATTGCTATTCTGGCAGGAATGTTTGTAAAGAATTATACAGTTAAATATGTAGAAGAAAAAAAATTATTATTAATCAGCATATCTTTATCATTTGCTTTCCTGCTTTCAGCTTTTCTTATCACTAATCTGGTGGGAAAGATTATCCTGATATTCTTGTTTGGCATAAGTGTAGCGGGGAATTTTTCTCTGACTTTTTCTATGGGTTTAAATATCGGCTCAAAATTTACCAACATTGTTTCCGGACTATTGCATGGCTCTTCTTACATAGGAGTAGTTATCTTCCAGTATCTAAGCGGATATTTTTCAGAGAATCTAACAGAAAACAGTGTGCTGTACATAGATTTAATCCTGTTATTCGTACTTATCATAGTTGTGGCCGTAATAAATAAAAAAGGACTCAGGTATTTAAGCAGAGATATTAATATAATTTAAAATATATTAATATAATAGACCTGATATGGATAAAAATGATTCGAAAAATATAATTTTTAGATTGGAAAAGCTTCTGCCGTGCTATTTGTATATGGGCTCTAGCTCTTCAATGCTTGATAATAAAGTCAGCAGCATAAAAAATTTCCTCAAAGATAAGATTAATTTTGACACAGATTTTAAAAATTTTAACGGGTTTGAAGATATCGATGTGGAAGAATTAACCGGCTACGTAGACACCCCTTCATTATTTTCATATAAAAAGGTGGTTGTAATAAAACATATAGATAGCACGTCCGTGGTACTCCAGAAAAAAATAGCTGATCTGGTATTAAAGAGCAACAGCAAAAACAGCAACATAATTTTTATAATTACTTCATTAAAGCAAAAATTGAGCCCTGCCCTTCTGGATGCGGCAAATAAAACAGGAAAAATAATCAAATTAAAGCAGCCATCAATAAGAGTTTTAAAAAAATGGCTTGCAGGGAAATCAAAGTCAGACGGGATAAAGTTCACAGGGGAGGCCGAGGACCTTATTATAGAAAATGTGAATATGGATTTAAGTTTGCTAAAGAAAGAATATATAAAAATTTATGATTATATAAGTTCTGAATCAGAAAAGGTAATAAATGAAGATATCATTAAAAACCTGGTGAACCGTGTTTATTCACTGAAAATATTTGACCTGGTGGATTATATTGGAAAAAGAGATAAAGATAATAGCCTTAAGGCTTTAAAATCAATATTTGAAGAAGAGCATAATTTAATCGGTATTGTTACGTTACTACACAGAATGTTTAAGTGTTTTTTATATATTAAATCCAGTGATAGTAAAACATCGGTTACGGACTATATTGAAAATAATATAAAAGTCCCTTCCTATTTTGTCGGCAGAATGGTGAGCAAGTATATTAAATTCAGCGACAATTATACCGAGCCTGAAATATTAAAAATATTTGATATGTTAAATGAATACGATATCAGTTTAAAAACATCAACTTCTGAAGCCAGGAATCTGATAAAAAAGTTAATTACAGAAATTTTGAATGTAAAAGTCTGAACTTTAAGTCTTTTTAATTGTATTGACGAGTTTTGCTGCCCGGGATTTTTTATTTGAGGAAAAGTTTTTATGAACCGCACCCTTTTTTACTGCCTTGTCCAGGTGTTTGGAAAAAGTTTTAAGGGTCTTCTCGGCTTCCGGGGTATTTTTGTTTTTAACAGCCTCGACTATTTTTCTCTGGTCGGTTTTTATTCTGGATTTAAGTAATCTGTTCTTTTCTCTTCTTTTAATATTTTCTCTGTCTCTTTTTTCCTGTGATTTTATATTTGGCATCTATTTATTTCCTCTCCTTTAAACTAACTATTTCAAACGAATGTACATTTTAGCATTTTTTTTTATAAATAAAAATATTTATTACCCTGCTGTTATAAATGATATAATAACTTTTTTAATCATATCTGTAATATAATATAAATATGGATGAAGACTATATATTATCCAGGAAAAGAATTTTTAATGCAACTGTTATTGTAATTATAGCTATTTTGCTGTCAAAAATTTCGGGCCTGGTGAGGGACCAGATAATGACAGGCTATTTTGGGGTTAGTTATGAGACAGATGCTTTTACCTGGGCTGATTATATTCCCAATCTTTTCAGGATTCTATTTGCCGAGAGCCTAATAATTGCTGCGTTTATTCCCATCTATTCAGCATATTTAAAAAAGAACGAAAAAGAGGAAATAAGTATATTTGTAAATTCTGTTATTAATGTCATAACTCTGGTTTTTATTGTAGTATCTGTAATCATATTTATATTTTCTCCGGAGATAGGCTCGCTTCTTTCTAAAATTGCCGGCAACCAGCTGGATGTTTATAAATTCATGATAATGAGCAGAATAATGATATTTTCTCTTGTTATAATGTCTTTATCCAGCCTGGCTACCAGCATACTGAACTCACATAATATTTTTACCGCTCCTTCCCTTGCTCCATTTGTTATGAATGTAGTTACCATAATCCTGGTGGTTCTCCTTTCGGGTAACTTTGGAATATACAGCATGGCAATGGGAATAATGGCAGGGTCGGTTGCCCATCTTTTAATACAGCTACCGCAGTTAAAAGTGTCACCTTTCAGGTACAGATTTGCTATTGACTTCAGGCATAAGGGGGTAAGAGAGATTTTGTCACTTATGCTTCCCATACTTTTGAGCCTCGGGGCAGTTCAGCTTAACACCAGCATAGACTATTTCTTTGCATTAAACCTCGGCGGGGGCAACACCACAGCTATGATGTTATCATGGAGGGTTGCCAATCTGCCTCTCGGCATATTTTCGGTGGCGATAGTGACAGTACTGTATCCCCTGATATCCAGGCAGGCGGCCGTGAATGATGTAAAGGGTATAAAAGAAAGCTTTTCCCTGGGAGTAAGGGAGATTGGATATGTTATGATACCGGCAACTGCAGGCCTTGTTATATTAAGTTATCCGGTAATAAAAGTTTTATTTGAGCGCTATAATTTTGTTGCGGCTGATACTAAAAAAGTTGCCTTTATCCTTATGTTTCACAGCCTTGGACTGGTGTTTTTCGGGCTTCTTATGATTCTCAATCGTGTTTTTTATGCATTTAAAAATGTGAAAACCCCTCTTAAAGTTGCAGGTTTTTCTATAATTATCAATTTATTATTTGACTGGATTTTAATAAAGTTTATAGGTGTCGGGGGCCTTGCGCTGTCCACTTCACTGGTTGCCTTATGTAATGTTATTATTTTAATAGTAATACTCAGAAAAAAGGTGGGGGGTTTTGGCGGGAGGAGGATTTTTATATCCTATGGGAAAATTCTTGCCTCGGTGGCTGTAATGAGCACTGCCATATTTTTTTTGTGGAGTTATCTGGAAAAATTTGCATACACCGGCCTGTGGCCGCTTATAATTTTTTTATTCCTTACCATTTTTACCGGTATAGGCATATACACAGGCTGCACTGTCCTGTTTAAAATGGAAGAGGTAAAATTTGTACTGGGCCTGTTTAAAAAATTAGGAAAAAAGCGCTGACCATTTAATTATTCATAAAATTATTTTGTTAAGATATGTTAGACAGTAAGTTAATAAGAAATTTTTCAATAATTGCTCATATTGACCACGGCAAATCAACGCTGGCAGATAGGATTTTAGAAATAACCGAAACTGTGAGCCGCAGAGATATGCTGGAGCAATTTCTTGATGACATGGAACTTGAGAGGGAACGCGGCATTACTATAAAGGCGCATTCGGTGAGAGTGCTTTATAATTCGCCTTCAGACGGCAGGCAGTATATTTTTAATTTGATTGATACTCCCGGACATGTTGATTTTAGTTATGAAGTTTCCAGAAGCCTGGCTGCCTGCGAAGGGGCAATACTGGTAGTTGACGCAACCCAGGGAATCCAGGCCCAGACACTGGCCAATGTTTATCTCGCGACAGATAATAACCTGGAGATAATTCCGGTTATAAACAAGATTGACTTAAAGAGTGCAAGAATTGATGAAGTAGCAATGGAGCTGGGAGCGATTATCGGTGTCAGTAAAGATAGAATACTCAGGGTAAGCGCAAAAACAGGCTATGGAATAGAGGAAATACTTGAAAGAATAATAACCGATATACCGCCGCCGTCGGGCAGCGCTGACCAGCCTCTCCGGGCTTTAATATTTGATTCACAATACGACCCCTACAGGGGAGTGGTGGTGCTTATAAGGGTGGTAAATGGCTGTATAAGCAGGGGAAACAAAATTAAGTTTATGGGGGAGAATCTTACCAGCGAAGTTGAAGAAGCGGGGATATTCGGACCCCACATGATAGAAAAAGAAATGCTTACCGCAGGGGAAGTTGGCTATATTATTACCGGCATCAGGGAAGTGGGGAATATAATGGTCGGGGATACAATAACTTTATTAAAAAATCCTGCAGCCAGAAGTCTCTCCGGATATAAAAAACCAAAACCGATGGTTTACTGCGGTTTATTTCCCCTGGAGGGCGGAGACTATGAGAATTTAAGGGATGCGCTGGGGAAGCTTTCACTTAATGATTCCTCCCTTGATTATACACCGGAGTCCTCCGGCGCTCTTGGCTTTGGTTTCAGGTGCGGATTCCTGGGGCTCCTGCACATGGAAATAATAAAAGAGAGGCTTGAAAGAGAATATAAATTAAAGCTTATAACATCCTCTCCAAATGTGGCCTACAGAATCACAAAGACTGATAACTCGGTGGTGGAGGTTAAAAAGCCTTCTGATTTTCCCGAGCAGGAAAAATTAATAAAAATAGAGGAGCCATATGTAAATGCAACCATAATTACGCCAAAAGACTATATCGGAGATGTTATGAAACTGGCAAATCAGAAGAGGGGGGATTTTAAGGATATGCAGTATATCTCCCCCGAAAGAGTGGAAATTAAATACGCCCTGCCGCTTTCAGAAATAATCGTTGATTTTTTTAACCTCTTAAAATCAGCAACTTCCGGTTTTGCCTCGCTTGATTATGAGTTTCTTGAATACCGGGCCTCTGACCTGGTAAGGCTGGATATGCTGGTTGCGGGAGATAAAGTTAATGAACTATCCACTATAGTGCACAGGGAGAAGGCCTATGCGGCAGGAAGGGAAATGGCGCAGAAGTTAAGGAAACTGATACCAAGGCAGAATTTTGAAGTGCCTGTTCAGGCTTCCATCGGCAAGAGGATCATAGCAAAGGAAAGGGTAGCCCCGTACAGGAAAGACGTTACTGCAGGCCTTTATGGCGGCGACATAACCAGGAAAAGAAAGGTTCTTGAAAAACAAAAAATGGGTAAGAAGAAAATGAAAAAGATCGGCAAAGTTGAGATACCGGAGGAAGCTTTTATGAGCTTTTACAGGCTGGATGTCAATAAATAAGTAGTTTGTGCGTATCCATAAGCAATAGTAGCCTATTTAATTATCCATAAAATATGTTTTATAAGTTGGCTTATTCTGGTAGAATTCAAGTGAATTTAAGGAAGTTTATTAAAATGTAAAATGGGCTGAAGGGAGAATAATGAAAAAGATAATTCCACTGGCTTTAATAATGAGCCTTCTGGTTTCTGTGCTCTTCTTTTCTGGTGGTTGTAACCCCGGAGAAAAGATTGCCGAGGAAATTACTGAAAGAGCTATTGAACAGGGCAGCGGAGCCGATGTGGATATAAGTGAGGATGAAATGACCATAAAGACAGATGAAGGTGAAACTACTATCGGTAGCGGAACCGAATTACCGGATGATTTTCCGTCAGCTGTTCCCGTATACCCTGATATGCAGATTTTAAATTCTTCTAAGGTTACACAGGATGGGAAGGCAGCTTTTACCATTGGAGCAGAAACTACTGATTCTCATGATAAAGTAGTTGGCTGGTATAAAAGCGAGCTTGGAAACTGGAAAATTGACAGTGAATTTACTTCTGAGAGCGATGGCCTGAAGTATACCATGGTTACTGCAAGTAATGATGCTTATAATTTATGGATGCAGTTTACAGAAGAGGAAGGCAAAAACTACATAATGCTGTCTGTAGAGGAAAAGTAATATATTTAAAATAAGAGCCGGATAGTTATATAAAATTCTAATTTTATAGATATCGGGAAATGTAAGTATCCCGTAGTAATAAAACACAAATAACAGGGTAGGGATAATAAAATAGAAAAGCAGCCTGAATAAGGCTGCTTTTTTATTTTGATTTTTACAGGTGTATATAATATAATTTCACGCATCAGCTATCTTTGTTTCAATATATAGCTTCATTTTCTGATATTTTTATAATTGTTTAGTGGTTTTAGGAAAATAAATTCTGAATTGCCGGTCTGGCATAAGCCCGGCACGCGGGGGCCCGGAACCTGCGGCAGATGCATGGTAAATCTAAAAGAAAACCACGGCGGGAGAATATTTTATAAATAAGTGTTAACTGGAGAACAGTTTTTATCCTTATTCTGGAGTAAAAATATCTCTGATATATAAAAGAGTATATTACTCAGTATAAAAAAATTTATTTTTAAAAAGGGAAGAAAGGAATTTTATGAAGAGCGATATTGAAATTGCCCAGTCGGCTGAAATGAATCATATTAAAGAAATTGCCGGGATGATAGGTCTTAAAGAAGAATACCTGGAGCTATATGGAAATTATAAGGCAAAGGTAAAACTGGAAGTTTTAGAAGATTTCAAAGATAAGCCGGATGGCAAGTATATTGACGTTACTGCAATTACCCCCACTCCTTTAGGAGAAGGAAAAACAGTAACAACTATCGGGCTGAGTATGGCATTAAATAAGATAGGGAAAAAGACCATAACCTGTATAAGACAGCCTTCACTCGGTCCTGTGTTTGGCATAAAAGGAGGAGCAGCAGGCGGCGGATACTCACAGGTTCTTCCCATGGAAGATTTTAATCTTCATTTAACCGGTGACACTCATGCTGTTGGAGTTGCCCATAATCTTCTGGCGGCATTTCTTGACACTCACATCATGAAAGGGAATAAACTCAATATAGACCCCTTCAGCATTACCTTAAACAGGGTTGTTGACGTGAGCGATAGGGCGTTAAGAAACATTATAATAGGCCTGGGCGGGCCTTTAAACGGTGTCCCGAGAGAAACGGGATATGATATAACCGTTGCTTCTGAAGTGATGGCTATTCTTGCCCTGACTACGGGGCTCAAGGACATTCGCAAAAGACTGGCAAGAATGGTAATAGGCTCTACCTATGATGGTGAGCCTGTAACCGCCGAGGATTTAAAATGTGCCGGTTCCATGACCGTTCTCCTTAAAGATGCAATAAAGCCCAATCTTCTTCAAACCATTGAACACACACCCTGCTTTGTTCATGCCGGTCCCTTTGCAAATATAGCGCACGGTAATAGCTCGGTACTGGCGGACCAGATAGCAATAAAGATGGGAGATTATGTGGTAACCGAAAGTGGTTTTGGTGCTGATTGCGGAGCCGAAAAATTTATGAATATTAAGTGCAGGTATTCAGGGTTAAAGCCAGATGCTGTGGTTATAGTGGCTACAGTAAGGGCATTAAAAATGCACGGCGGTGTGTTTGAATTTATTCCCGGTAAGGGCGTTGACACCAATCTCATGAATAAGCCTGATGTTGAAGGAGTGATAAAAGGATGCAGCAACCTGGAAAAAATGATAGAGAATATGAAGCTTTTTGGAGTACCTGTAGTAGTGGCCATAAATCATTTTGAGACAGATTCGGAAGAAGAGATAGAAGCTATCAGGGAAAGTTCCATTAATGCAGGAGCAGAGGATGCTGTTGTTAGCAAAGTATGGCTGAATGGAGGAAATGGTGGATTGGAGCTGGCTGAGGCTGTGGCCAGGGCAGCAGAAAAGAAATCAGAATTTAAATTTCTTTATCCGCTGGATTGGCCGATAAGGAAGAAGATTGAGGAAATTGCAACCAAAATCTACGGGGCAGATGGAGTAGATTATCTCCCGGAGGCTGAAAGCAAGATAGAATTGTATACCAGACAGGGATTTGATAAAATGCCTGTCTGCATGGCAAAAACCCATCTTTCCCTGAGCCATGACCCGCAGCTTAAAGGGAGACCTACAGGATTCACTGTACCAATAAGGGATGTAAGGGCGTCCGTGGGCGCGGGATTCCTGTATCCTCTGCTGGGAACGATGAGAACCATGCCCGGGCTGCCGGAAGTTCCGGCAGGAACAAAAGTAGACATAGACGAAGATGGTAATATTGTGGGATTGTTTTAGTGATAGAGTTTTAATTTAAAATGTACAATTTAGGATATAATTTTTTGTGTTTTATTGAAATCTTTAATAATAGGGGTGATTAAAATAGCCAGATTAATTGATGGAAAAAAGATATCAGAGGATATTAAGAAGGAAGTAGCTGAAGAAGCTAAAGAATTTAAAAAAAACAGTAATATTACACCGGGCCTGGCGGTAATACTGGTGGGGGAAAACCCTGCTTCAAAGGTGTATGTAAGCAGCAAGCAGAAGGCATGTGATGAGGCCGGATTCTACTCCGAGACCATAAAGATGGATGAGGATGTGTCTACCGGTGATATACTGAACGAGCTCCACAACCTCAATAATAGAAGGGACATACACGGCATGCTGGTACAGCTTCCGCTGCCCCCTCATATAGATAACGCAAAAGTCCTGGAATCTATATATCCCGAGAAGGATGTGGACGGATTTCATCCTGTAAATATCGGGAAACTGGTGGCGCAGCAGGAGTGCCTGGTCCCGGCTACCCCATCCGGTATAATAGAGATGCTGAAAAGGGAAAATATTACTATAAGCGGCAAAAACGCTACCGTGGTGGGCCGCAGTAAAATAGTGGGAAAACCTGTAGCAATGCTTCTGTTAAATGAGAATGCCACGGTTACTATATGCCACAGTAAAACCAGAGATTTGAGATCCGCTACGCTCAGTGCGGATATTATTGTCGCCGCTACCGGCCTTCCTTATTTAATTAAAGAAGATATGGTTAAGGAGGGTGCAGTGGTTATAGATGTGGGAATTAACAGGATAAGCAAAGATAAAGCAGATAGCGCGCTTCTGGAATGGAGAAAAGAAGACTTTGAAAAGAAGGGCGTTACCCTGATTGGAGATGTGGACTTCTTGAGAGTAGAGCCCAGAGCAGGCTACATAACTCCGGTTCCGGGGGGAGTGGGCCCTATGACCATTGCCATGCTTCTTAAAAATACTTTAAAAGCAGCAAAAATGCAGGCGGGTCAAGGTAAATAAAAAGCAGGAATTACTAATTAAAAACGGGGCATTAACACACCGGTGTCCGGATAAAATATAGGGCACCGGAAGAATAAGCTTTCGATGTTTAAATGACAGAGCAATATTATCTGAGCAATATAATCTGGTCATTTATTTTAAATATAAAAATTATCTGGAACAGCAGTATCAGGACAAAGCACGCGCACATCAGTATTCTTGGTAACATGCGGCTGTAGATTTTATTCGGATTGGTCCTGGAAATAGAATTTATTCTGTTTCTTAATTTAATCCTGTCAAATAAATTAAATGGTGAGATTGAAGATTGGCCGGTTCTTCCTGAAGCATGTTTTGAAACAGGACTGAATTTCATTTTTAAAATGATATTTAGAATACTTTTTGATATTTCCTTTTTGGATTTGCCCGAGTACCTTAACACAAGCTTATCACTGTCTTTTTCCTGTTCGCACCTTATCAGCTGATAGGCGATATAGGCAAAAGGATTAAAAAATAAAAGGTCTCTTAATATTAACGCTATCCATCCGGTAATATTATCTTTTCGTTTAATATGTGATAGTTCGTGCTGTATCAAAACTTCTTTTTCATTTAAAGTCAGTCTTTCCATTAAATTTGGTGATAAAAAAACAGTATAATTTTTTATCCCGGCAACAAAGGGCGAGGAATAATCCCTGTGGGTAAGACTTACGGCAGGTATCTTAATATTTATTTTACCGGTATAGCTATCCATGATGTTATATATCTCCGGCACATCTTTTCTAAAAACCGTCTCTTCATAAGACAGTTCCCTGTAAAAGAAAAGAATATTGAGCCATCTTGCTATGAGTACAAAAATAATGATTACAGATACCGAGGAAAGGATAAAATAATTAATTTCAGAAATAAGATGCGGGCTTTTTTCAGAAATATCAAAATCTCTGACTATATTGTTCGGGTCGGGCAGCCTTAGCAAACCCGCAAACGTCCTTGACTGAAGATACTGCCCGGCGTTATTGATTTTTTCTGCAACAATTATAAATGGTTTTATAAGTGGTATGAAAAAAAATAATATTCTTATGTTTGAATCCTTTATCCTGAACACAGAAAGGAAAAACAGGACCAGAACCAGGCTTGCGAAGCTTGTATAAATAATGGGTATAATATAGTTTATCAGTACCTTTGAAAAAAACATAAAACCGGATAATTATATAATAATACTAAAGATGAGCATAGCCCATCTTTATTCTAATAACAGAAATAAAAACAAAAAATAAACAGTTTCTAAAATATATTATTAGCCAATGCCCTATAGTAGCAGAAAATATTCCGGCCTGTATCCCATGTAATTTCTATGCAGTCTTTACCTGAAATAAGCTAACCGGATACTCTGCAGGATTTCAGGTAAATTCAGTAGATATAACCACGTTTCTAGTATTTATCTATTTCTTTTAATAACTTTTCTATTCCTTCTCTGGATATATTTTTGCTATCAGATAGGAATTTGGAAACCATGCCACTTGTACTTTCCTCAAGCAATTTCTCGGAGACTGATTTTATTATTCTTTTTGAAAGCTCCTTTTTGTCAACTGCGGCAGAATAAAGGTAAGTTTTGGAAGTTTTATCCTGCTTTAGCAGACCTTTCTCTGAAAGAGTGGTCATTGTTGACATTACGGTGGTATAGGGAATGAATCCATGTTCCTTGCTTTCAATTTCTTTTCGGAGCATGTCTTCGTGCACTTCCCTGACTGTCACTCTGCCCTTTTTCCAGATGATTTTCATGATCTCAGCTTCCAGATTGCTTATGCTGTTCAGGCCATTTATCCCTATTTCTTCTGACTTCTTCTTAACTTCGTCACTTTTAGCCATTTTTGTCACCAACCCTCATTTTTGTATGTTTGTTATCGTCTAAATAAAGCTTGAAATACTTTATATTATTTTAAAGTAAAAATCAAATTAACTTATTAATTTATATTTACAGCAAATATTGAAATATTTTTTTATCCATTTTAACCAAAAATTATAAAAATGATGATATTAATATATAATATTATTATAGTATATTGTATATGCTAACATATAATGAGTAGTAAATAAATTTTTTTTTCTTTCTTGCCAGCTGGGTAATGATTACCATGCAGTAATTGCCATACCCGCAATGCCTGCAATTACTATAAGATTATCAGACAAATCATTGATAAAGCTGGTAAATATAAGATAAGTTATGTTGTAATTAATTTTCAGGGTATTAAAAATGTAAATACACTACGGTATAAGCGGCGGGCAGAATATTTGCTTCCGGGTATTCTTAAAGGTACCTGATTTATCCGGTTTTAGGCTGGAGATACGGGTTTTAAAAATGTGTTCCGTTTTTAGCCAAAAGAGTGTAAACTCTATAAAGCAAAGCCGGCATAGGCCAGCAGAAATATTAATAGAAAAATGGCTAAAGATATTGAATAGATTTTTGTAAATGTTTTTTTATATTAGACAAAACAGAAAAAAAGCTCCTTTAATTATCATAAGTTTATTATTTTACTGTGCAGTCTTTTTTTTGTTATTTTATTCTGCCGGGTGCGGAGCCTCCCGCAATTTAATTGAAGCTCCTGATGCCGGTAGTGATGAATCAAAACTTATAGTTGGATGTGACCCGTCCTATCCTGTTTTTGAATTTCTTGAGGATGGAAATATTGTGGGCTTTGATGTAGATATTGCCCGGGAGATTGCCAGCAGGATGGGAAGAGAATTAAAGATAGTCACAATTGACTGGAAAGAAACCTACGGGATGCCCCCGGATCTGGAGCTTGACATGGTGATATCTGCGGTTCCCATAATTTCTGAAGGAAATAATAAAATTGCTTTATCGGTTCCTTATTTTACCATGGAATACATGTCAGTAGTCTTAAATGAAACTGATATAAAGACCATAGAAAAACTTAAAGGTGAAGCTGTGGGGATACTGGGTATTGAAAAAAAATACCTGGATGAAGATTATCTGCTTGATTATAACATCGTGGAATATAACGATGTGGTGGTTATGGTTGATGACCTGAAAAATAAAAGTATTGATGGAATATTAATTTCCCTTCCCATGGGAGTCAATCTATTAACCGGGAATACCAGTATATATAAAGTGCTTGAAGTCGTAAAATCAAATGAAGAGTTTGGCATTGTTCTTAAGCAGGACAGTGCCCTGATAGAAGAGGTCAATAAAATACTGGAAGAAATTAAAAGTGACTGGACCTATGATGAAATTTATGACAGGTGGTTTGATTATAGTTCCTGATGGGCAGTACTGACGGTATTCTCCAGCCGGTGTAAGGTTCTAAAAAAATCTTAACTGATTTTCATGTTTACTTATGAATTAATTTTAATAATTTTCTGAATATTATAAAATTCTTATAGATTTTCAATAAATTAGTCAGAATTATATTATTATTGTATTGAATTGGAAAAAAATAGTGATAGAATGATTTAAGGGCAAGTTAATGTAGGCGTCCAAAAGTTTGAACACTTGCCCTTATCATATTAATGAGAAATAATTTCTTAATACAGTATCAATACACTGTTTATTCTCCATCTGGCCCTATCATTCGGCAATCCTGGCATAGATAATGAGCTTTCTGGTTATGCACATACCGATAATTTGCAAACTTGACTTTGTAAATTATCGGGTTAAAATGTAAGTATGATAAAGAGAATATTATTAGATAAGTTAAAGTCTCATTTAAAAAAGAAGGAATTCAGCCTGATAATCGGTCCAAGGCAGTCCGGTAAAACTACTTTGATGCTTCTTCTTAAGGACTATCTTATTAAAAAAGGCGAAAAAGTTGTTTTTCTAAATCTTGACGTTGAATCAGACAGGGTACATTTTTTGTCTCAGGAGAAACTAATAAATAAAATAAAACTTGAGCTGGGAAGCGCGAAAGGTTTTGTATTTATAGATGAGATCCAGAGAAAAGAAAATGCCGGGTTATTTCTTAAAGGAATCTATGATATTGAACTGCCCTATAAATTTATTATTTCCGGCTCCGGCAGTCTTGAACTGAAGGAAAAAATTCATGAATCACTGGCCGGGCGTAAAAGAATTTTTGAACTTACAACGGTTAGTTTTACAGAGTTTGTAAATTACCGGACAGGTTACAGATACGAGGATAATCTTTATGATTTTTTCAGAGTTGAAAATGAGAAAACCGGAGAACTTTTAAATGAATATTTGCATTTTGGAGGATACCCGAGGGTAGTTACTGCGGAATCCGTTGAAGAAAAGAAAAAAGAGATTGATGAAATTTACCGGAGTTATATAGAAAAAGATATCTCTTTTCTTTTAAATATTCAGAAGATAGAAAAAGTATCCAGTCTTGTTAAACTCCTTGCTTCTCAGACAGGAAAGCTGGTAAATTATTCCGAAGTTTCAAATACCATCGGTTTATCTACCGAAACAGTAAAAAAATATTTATGGTATCTTGAAAAGACTTTTATTGTGAGAAGAGTTGCCCCTTTTTACAGAAATATAAGAAAAGAGATTACAAAGTCTCCTGTCTATTACTTTCATGATTTAGGTTTTAAAAATTATTTACTGGGATTGTTTACTGGTTTTGATGAGATTACTTACGGGGGCTTTTTATTTCAAAATTTTATCTATAACATTTTACAGAGTATATATTATGAAAGCCCATCATCAATAAACTTCTGGAGGACACTTGATAAGGCAGAGGTTGATTTTGTTATCTCATCAGGAGCAGGTTTCTTCCCACTGGAAGTAAAATATAAGGTTCTTAAATCCAGAAAAATTGGAAGGTCTCTTAGAAGTTTTATTGAAAAATACGACCCGGGAAGAGCATTTATTGTAAGTTTAAATTATAGCGATAAAGTTAAAATAAATAATACCGAAGTTATTTTTTTACCATATTGCGGATTGTGGAATATTAAGAAATAAATTTATTATTCAGCAATCCTGGCATAGATAATAAGCCTTCTGGTGGCAAAATATTTAGGGTGGCATGTGGAAAGCACCAGAGAGGGATATTCTGTATTTTCCAGCACCGTCATGTCTGTGGGGAGCGCTGATTCCTGGCCCGTCACAAGATAGGTGAATTTTTCATTTCCTTCGGTCTCAATTAATATCTCATCACCTTCCTCAAGTTCATCCACTCTGTTAAACGGAGCCCCGTAAGTGGTCCTGTGTCCTGCAACCAGGCAGGTTCCGTCTTCACCCGGAAGGGCCGAAGAGATATAGTGGCCGGGCCCTTCTCTTAAAGTCAGGTAATCGGTACCCTCGTTTACGATCCAGTCCACATCAATTGTAGGGATGGTAATCCTGAAGGGGAGTTTTTTTTCGGAGTCAATAAGTACGGTTTCTTTTTCCAGCTCATTACCGGTTTCCCCGTCTCCTTTTATGGCTGCATTATTCTCTGATAACACAAGGTCCTTATCCCAGGAGGTAAGCATGTCCACCTCTCTTCTTGCCATAACAAAGTTTATATAAAAGGGCCAAGCGATAATTACAATCCCTATTACTATAAGAGCTATTCCCCCGTACCTTATAATCTTTCTTTTATGGTAGGTAATGAACCTTTTTATTTTAGAAATTATGTTCATAAGCGAAATATTAGCATTATTTTTTTATTAATAAAATTTTTTTATTTTTGTGACTGATAAATATTAATTGTGGAATAATATAGAATAATTATAGAATTTTAAAAAAAGTTTTAAAAAAGTTTGACATTTTTGTTAAAAATATTATATAATTTCATCAAAGATTTGTAATATTTATATAAGGATTTAAAGAAGGTCCTAATATAGCAATAAAATTTAATTATTGTAATTTTTTAAAATTTAGAAGCTTTGAAACTTTTCTCTAATTTGGACGCTTGAGAAAAGTGGAGCAAGTAGCGAAACCGACTAAATGGGTCGGTTTTTGTTTTTTTGAGAACTATTAAGTAATTGAACCAGACTGGCTTTTAAGACCAGTTTTTAGATATAAATAATTATATAAAGAGATTATTAGAATAAAAAAAATTAAAAATGTGAGGTATAAAATGAATTATATTAAAAGAAACTTTAAATCAAAGATAGGAGTATTTTTCCTGATAGCTACCCTTATTTTCTGGATGCTCCCTTCCAACCTTATATTTGGTGAAGGCGAGTCATCTGATATAGAGCTGCTTCAGCAGGATCTTTCTGATGCCAGCGCAAAACTGGCAGAGGCCAATGCAGCTGCAGAAAGTGCGGCGGGAGAACTGGAGACGGCACAGGCTGCAGCAGACAAAGCCAATGCAGCGCTGGAAGAGGCAAAGACAGAGGCAGATGAAGCCAGTAAAGCTGTAGCAGATGCCCGGGCTGATTTAGATGAAGCTAATAAAATCCTGGAGGATGCTGAGAAAGAGTTAGACAATGCTAAGGCAGACCTTGAAAATAAAGGGGAAGAAGACGATATTGAAGCTCTTGAGCAGGCAGTAGCCGATGCTCAGGCTGCCTGTGATGAAGCTAAAGACAGTGCTGATGAGGCAAAGGATAAATTGGAAAAAGCGCAGGATGATTTAGATGAGGCCAATACTAAATTAGAAGCAGCGCAGGCTGCTGCAGACCAGGCTAATAAAGTTTTAGAAGAAGCAAAGGATAAAGATGAGCAGGCAAAAGCAGCGGTAGCAGCAGCAGAGCAGGCTGTAGCCGATGCCAAGGCAGAACTTGATGCAGCTCTGGCAGCTCTGAATGATAAAGGTGGAGAGGCAACAGATGACACAACTCCTCCGGCAATAACTTTAGTCGGGGAAAGCACAGTTACTGTAGAGCTTGTCTCTGAATATACAGATGCCGGTGCCACTGCAACTGATGATATAGACGGAGATATATCTGATTCTATAGTAGTGGTAAGCGATGTGGATACTTCTGTAGCCGGTACATATACTGTTACCTATAATGTCAGTGACAGTGCCGGGAATGCTGCTGCTGAAGTTACAAGAACCGTAAATGTTGTTGAATCTTCAGAGGAAGAGAGTAGTGGGGAGTCAGATAATGAACCAGAATATGCTCCTTCTATAAGTTCAGATAAAGAAGACTACCATCCCGGCGATGAAGTAACCATCTCCGGCGAAGGATTTGTTCCCGGCGAGGAAATCCAGATAATATTTTATGCCATAACTGCTGAGAACCCGGGTGGTGTTATAGAGCACACTGACATAATAGATAATGTTGGCGAGGATGGTACATTTGTTTACAAGTACAATATTGTAGGCGCCGAGAAATACAGAGTTGAGGCAAGGTCAGTGGTTGAAGATGAGAATGGGGAAACAGAGACTCTGGAGAGTGATTCAATTGAATTTGAAGTTGAAGAAGATGTTGTTGAAACAATAATTCTGGGAAATCTTCTGGCATGGACGGAATTTACTGACTCAACATCATGGGATCCTGATTCCGGTGCTTATACTTATCCTAATGATAAACCAATGTTAAAAGATGGTAATATAGGAGGGGCTACTCACTGGGTTAAGTCAAATTGGGGGACTGGTGATACTGGTCCTGTCACTTTCCCATATTCAGGATTTGTGTCACCTTGCGGTGGCAGTTCTGTAGAGCTTACTGTCGTTGTTATTAAGACCGGTAATTATTTTTTGCATTTCTATCCTGATGGAAGCCGTGCATATTGGTATAAAAATAATCCAATAAGTGAAGGCGGTTTAGAAGGGAATGCCAAACCTTCTTATTATAATGTAAATTTTAGCGGTACCGGTTCTGTGAGTGTTTCAGAGAAATATAGTTGTACAAAAGACATAAGCCATATTGAATTTTATTTTAAATGTCCAGTAGTTAGCACCGGCTCCATTACAGTTACAAAGACAGGCCTCGAAGGTAGCGACCAGGCAAACCTCTCGCTGTATGATTCAGATGATAACCTGATTGCCACATCACCGCAGAAAGTGTCCAATAATGGAACAGCAAGCTGGACAGGTTTACCATACGGTAATTACCATATAGTAGAAGACTTTAATGGAATAACAACAAACGTGTATACGTATACAGTCTCTAACCCGGTAAAAAATATTACCGTTAATGGTGCTGAGACTGATACAATTGCTAATACTCCAGAAAAAGGCTCAATTACAGTTAGGAAGTCAGGCCTTGAGGGAAGCGATACTGCCATATTCTCACTTACAGGTCCGGCAGGAACAGGGCCATTTGATGATGTAATTCTTGATAATAAATCAGGAAGTGGTTATCCATCAAGTGGTGGATGGAGTAATCTACCATACGGGCAATACACAGTAACAGAGAAATGGGGCGAAGGAAATGTTTATACATATAATACTACTCTTAGCCCGAATCCCAAGACAGTTACTGTCAATGGGAATGAAGATATCTGTGTAACGAACTGTGCTGAGAAATATAGTGTTACAGTTAATAAATCTGGCCTTGAATGGGGATACTGGTGGGCTGATGAAGCCACATTTACACTTACAGGACCTGAAGGTCTAAATAGCGATGTACGAAGTGTAGTTCTTGATAATTTCTGGTGGAATGATTATTGGGGCGGGCCTTATAGTAGTAAAACATGGACAGGATTGCCTCCAGGAGAATATACATTAACTGAAAGCTACCCGGGTGACAATAGTATCACTTATACTTCTAATATAACATTCCCGCAGGAATTTGATCTTGGACCTGATAAAACCTTCGATGTGGTTAATACCAGTATAGAAGAAATTGAAGGTGACATAACTCTTAACAAGACGGGCCTCGGCGAACTGCCTGCTGGCGTACAGGCAGGATTTACCCTTCTTGACAAGGATAAAATACAAGTAGCCGGATACTCAGAGAAGTTCCTCTCAGGTGACGGAAGCATAACCTGGGAAGATGTTTCTTATGGTGAATACTATATCAGGGAGACAACCACTCCTGATGGTTTTGTCACAATGGCAGATCAATATGTAGATGTAAATGGATCGGAAGCTGACGGGGTATACGAAGTTGATGTTGAAAATGAAGAGGCAACCGGCAAAATTAAGGTTACAAAAACATTTGTAAGCCAGTCTGGTGTAAATCCACCAGCATCTTTCAATTTCACTATTGAAGATGAAGATTCAATTGTAAATGGATTTACAATTGTTCCAAATGGAACCTGGACTAGCGGAGACCTTTTACTTGGTAAATACACTATTACTGAAACGGATGTAGGTTATCTTGTAACTATTAAAGTTAATGGAGCAGTAATAGCAACAAATACGTTGACTCCTGAATCAGTAGATGTTGAACTTACTAAAAATGACCAGGAAATTGTAATAGAAATTGAAAATGACCCTGAAATTCCTGGTTCAATAACGCTAAACAAGAGCGGGCTTGGCTCTACAAGTGTTGCAGGATTTACCCTTTATGATTCCAGTAATAATCCGGTTGGAAGTGAAAAAACAGTTACCGGTAATGGCACAGTTAGCTGGAATGTTCTCAAATGGGGTACATACAAAATTGTAGAGACCACAGTACCATCTGGTTATAATAAGATGGCTGATATTACCGGAATAGTGGTTGGTGACGAGAAGCAGAACCATACCTTTGACAGAACAAATTCAAGGATTGTTATTGACCGTGGTTCTGTAACCCTTAACAAGAGTGGGCTTGATTCCGATGATACTGCAGGGTTTACTCTGTATGATTCAAACGGTGCTGCTGTAGGAGGAGAAAAGAAAATAACCGGAAATGGCACGGTAAGCTGGGAAAATATTCCATTTGATACATATAAGATTGTAGAGACTACCGTACCTGGTGGATATAATAAGATGTCTGATATTACCGGA
>CAZRML010000021.1:0-19384 GCA_964601205.1 uncultured Actinomycetota bacterium
TAAATTAGGTGACTTTTTTCAATTATCACCATAAAATAATATTTAATATTTTATGCTTGGAGGAAGTTAAACTGTAAACACCAAGCTTAGATAGTACATTTAATATTATAATAATACTAGCTTTTCTTCTCTTTGGCATTAAATTTAAAATCTAATTTATAACATTCTAAAAATGCCGACAGCTCCTTCTATTTCAATAATCTGAAGCTTAAATTTCATTTTTTGATACTTGCTAAGATTATGATTCACAATAATTACAAATTTTTACCCACCGATATAGTTTTATAAATCATAAATAATAACATATAATACCCATATGGAATATTTTGCAGACACAGATATTGGAAAATATAGAGAGAAAAACGAGGATTACTTTTATGCCGGGGACAACCTGTTTGTTGTAGCCGATGGTATGGGAGGCCACAGGGCCGGCGAGGTCGCGAGCAAACTCGCCGTAGAAACTTTTGTAAAGGAATTTAGAAGTAAGCTTCCGAATATAAAAAAAGAGACTTCGTCCCGAAAAAATACAAAACCGCTTTCTGAAAAAGATAACCATTTAATCCAGCATAAAATTAAAGAACTGTTAATCGGCAGTATCAAAATCTCCAATAAAAAAGTTTTTAAAAAAGCACTCTCCCTTCCTGAATATTACGGTATGGGAACCACGCTAACCGCATGTTACATTAATGAAAATGAATTTTACACAATCCATATTGGTGACAGCAGACTTTATATTAAAAGGGGAAATGAGTTAAAATTACTCACCTCTGACCACACTGTAACAGGAGAACTACTGAGAAAGGGAGAAATAAGCTATGAAGATACCTTTGACCATCCTCAAAGAAATTATCTTACCAATGTTATTGGTGTTGCCAGAGACATCAAACCTGATCTTTACTCATATAAAATACTGCCGGAAGACATAATTATTATATGCTCCGATGGTCTTAATGCTATGCTGAGGGATGAAGAAATCTTAAGTACTGTCAATAACTTTAATAAAACCAGAGATATTGTAAAAAATCTTATAAAGGAAGCAATAAAAAAAGGCGGAATGGACAACATAACAATCATAACCATAAAAATCTAAAAAATGGAAACTAACAACTCAGACAAATACGAATTAGTTGCGAAAAGATACAGAATAATAAAAAAAATTGCTTCCGGAGGAATGGCTGATGTATATTTAGGAGAGGATTTAAAATTAAGAAGAAAAGTCGCCATAAAAATATTATCATCCAATTATTCAAATGATAAAAATTTTGTGGCAAGATTTAAAAGTGAAGCACAGATACTTGCACGGTTAAGCCACCCCAATATTGTCCAGATATATGACTGGGGGAAATACGACAGTTCTTATTTTATCTGCATAGAATACATTGAAGGAGATAGCCTCAGAGAAATTATTGAAAAAAAGGGGCCGCTGCCTCATGAAATTGTGACCAACTACGCAATACAGATTTCAAGTGCATTGTACCTGGCCCATAAAAATAATCTTATACACCGTGATATAAAGCCACAGAATATACTAATAACTCCTGAAGGCAAGGTAAAAGTTACTGATTTCGGCATAGCAAAATCCATGATTACCGATGTTACTAAAACATTAAATATCATTGGTACCGCTCATTATATCTCACCCGAACAGGCAAAAGGAGAAGTTCTCGACCACAGAACAGATATTTATTCACTCGGGATTGTAATGTATGAGATGTTAACAGCGGATGTCCCGTTCAGAGGGGGAAGCTCAATAGACATTAGCCTCAAGCACCTGAACGAAAAACCTTTAAAACCCACTGAATTAATAGAAAATATACCAGAAAAACTGGAAAAGATAGTGATGCACTGCCTCGAAAAAGACCCTCTGGCGCGTTACCCTGACCTTGAAGAACTTATCAGTGACTTACAGAACTACCAGACGTATAAACCTTTAAGTTTTAGTGCGAAATCAAAGATTCCCGTCAGGACAGGAATTCTTAAGAAAAAAAACATCTACGCTTTAATAAGCATCATAACAGGCATTTTAATGCTTATTTTTTTAAGCTTATCTATAACTTACATTTACAAATATTACAGCTACAGAGCTTCAGCAGAACCCACCATTATATCGGTACCTCCGGTTGAAAATATTCCGCTGGAAAATGCAGACGAAATATTGTCAATGTTTGGTCTGAATCTAACAATAAAAAGCGAAGCTTATGACCCACAAATTCCTGCCGGTTTTATATTAGAACAAAACCCCGGACCCGGTGAAAGCATACCGGTGGGAGGTGATATTGAAATTACCATAAGCCAGGGTCCTGAAAAGACCTCTCTGCTGACCCCTAATTTAATTGGCCTTAATCTTGAACAGGCCCGGAGCATACTCGGGGACTGCGATCTTGAAAGAGGGGACATTTCCAGAGAATATTCGGATAATTTTACAGAGAATACAGTAATAAAGCAGGTTCCGGAAGTTAATGAACCAATTGAACCCGGTGGATCCGTTAACCTTATAGTAAGCAAGGGCAGAGAGTTCATTCTGATCCCCAATATTATCGGAGAAGATTATATAGAAGCTTCAAATTATCTTATATCCCTGGGTCTTGTTATAGATAGCTCTAAAATTCCAACAGTAGAAGGAGACATTATAAATGAGCCCGGAAAAATAGCAGAAGTAATACCACAACCCGGCTCCAGAGTGGAAGTAAACAGTATGGTCAGGTTATTCATTTCAACAAAAGAACCTCTGGTCATGGTCCCCGACCTTACACAATTAAGTCTGGAAGAAGCGGCAGATATACTCGGGTCTATTAATATAAATTATGAAATAAGCTATGTAGAGACCGGCTACCCCTTACAGGTTAATACCGTTCTCAACCAGATTCCCGAATCGGGTTCCTATGTATCCCCCGGTTCAAGCATTATTTTATTTACAGGCAGTTAAGGCGGCAGTGGATGTATTTTATTTTCTCAATCCGGGTTTAATTCAGAATCAAAAAAGCCCATTGATTCAAATTTTTTAGCTCTTCCCAGTTTTATCTCTTCAGTTGAAAGACGACTGTATTTATCCAGTACATTTATAATATATTTTTTTACAATTTTTACCATTCTTTCCGGTGCATTCTGGGCTCCGCCAATAGGCTCGGAAATAATTTTATCTATGACTTTTAATTTAATAAGGTCCCTTGACGTTAATCTTAAGCTCCTGGAAGCCAATCTGGTGCCCGAAGGACCCTTCCATAAAATAGCAGCGCATCCTTCAGGTGAGATAACTGAATAGGTAGAATTTTCAAGCATAGCCACCTCATTTCCGATAGCCAGTGCCAGTGCCCCTCCGCTCCCACCTTCGCCAATAAGAATGGAAATAATTGGAACCTTAACTTCAAACATAGTAGAAATACTTTTTGCAATTGCGCTGGCCTGACCGTTGTCCTCTGCTTCAATAGCCGGGTATGCTCCCGGGGTATCTACGAAAGTTATTATTGGAAACCCGAACCTATCTGCCAGTTCCATTATCCTCCGGGACTTCCTGTACCCCTGCGGTATGCTCATGCCGAAATTATAAATCATCCTCTCTTCTATGTTTCTGCCCTTGTTATGTCCTATAACAGCCACAGTGCTTCCACCGACACTCCCCAGCCCGGTTATTATTGATTTATCATCTCCGGTCAATCTGTCACCGCTGAGATGGACAAAATTCTCAAATATACCATTTATGTAATCAAGCGTCCGGGGCCGTTTTTCATTTCTGGAAAGTTCTACAATTTTCCACACCTTTGCAGCGTCTCTCTCATACTTTTTGTAGTCATCAATCTTACGGGTTAGGTCTCTTTCTGCATCCCTGAAGTGAATACCGGTAAAGAAAGGAATTTTTTTTAATTTTTCAAGCTTGGACAGCGCTTCCAGGATCTCTTTAAGATAACTTTTTGGAATTTCCGTCAGTTTTTTAAAATTCATAACATCAACCCTGCAATTTGCCTGATTATTTCAGGAATTTATTCAAATAATCTTAATATATTTGCCAGAACCCTTTTTAAATCATTTCTATTTACAATCATATCTACCTGACCATTTTTCAGGTTCCTCTCTGCCGAGCCAAAATCAGGTGGTGGACTTTTTTTTATTGTCTGTTCTATAACTCTGGGCCCTGCAAAGCAGAAAAGTGAATCTGGTTCCGCTATTATTATATCAGCAAGAGTAGCAAAACTGGCACTCACGCCACCCGAAGTAGGGTTGGTAATTACAGAAATATAAAGAATTTTATTTTCTTTTACCCTATTTATGCTGGATACCGTTTTTGCCATTTGCATAAGGGATACAGCGCCTTCCTGCATTCTGGCACCTCCCGATGTACAGAATATGACCATGGGAATATTTTTCTCAATGCTATGGTCGGCCAGAATTTTTATTCTCTCGCCTACTACGCTACCCATACTTCCTCCCATAAAACCAAAATCCATAATACCAATAGCCAGACCAATACCCTCTATCTTTGCCTCTCCCACTATAATAGCTTCATTCATGCCGGTTTTTAACTTTGCTTCCTTAAGCCTTGTGGCATAAGACTTAACATCAAAGAAATCTAAAAAATCAACTGAATTTATATTTTTTCCAAGCTCAACGAAACTATTTTCGTCTACAGTTATCTGTAGCCTATCCCTTGCACCAACTGTGTGGTGATAATTGCAATACGGGCAGACTCTTGAGTTTAATAAAAAAGTCTCACCATCAATTTCTTTATTACAATTCTTGCATTTAACTTTTTCCATAATTTTTATCCAGATACTTTCCTTAGTATTTATTTATAGATACTTTTTAAAACCAAGGGTAACATTATGGCCTCCAAAACCTATAGAATTAGAGAGAGCAACATTAACCTCCCTCTTCTGACTTACTTTTGGGGTATAATTTAAGTCACACTTTTCATCCGGATTTTCCAGATTAATTGTAGGGGGTATTATTTTGTTCTTTAAAGTCAATGCAACAGACACAGCTTCAATAGCCCCTGATGCGCCAAGGCAGTGACCCACCATTGATTTGGTTGAGCTTATATTTACCTTATAAGCATGCTTTCCAAAGCACTCTTTTATTCCAGCAGTTTCAATGATATCGTTTATGGGAGTTGATGTCCCATGCGCGTTAATATAATCAACTTCTTCTAATCTTATACCTCCCTCATCAAGACAATTCTTCATGCACCTGGCAACATTTTTCCCGGACTCCTCAAGTGCAGTTATATGATAGGCTTCACCGGATAACCCGTATCCGAACATTTCGCAGTATATTCTGGCATTTCTTCTTAAGGCATATTGAAGCTCTTCCATAATTAGTATACCGCAACCCTCACCCATGACAAATCCGTCCCTGTCTTTATCAAATGGCCTTGATGCCTTTTCCGGCTCATCGTTCCTGCTTGAAAGAGCCTGCATATTTGAAAATCCTGCCATTCCGAGTGGAGTTATTGCAGCCTCACTCCCGCCGGCAATCATGATTTCTGCATCTCCCCTTTTGATTATCTCAAATGCATCACCAATAGCATTTGAACCTGCGGCGCAGGCTGTAGTAGTTGTGCTTACCGGTCCCTTTGCCCCGCTCATTATAGAAACCTGCGCGGCTGCCATGTTGCATATCATCATGGGAATAAGAAAAGGGCTGACTTTATTGGCTCCCTTATTCAGTAGCCTTTCATGCTGCCGTTCTAAAGTTTCAAGACCCCCTACCCCGCTTCCTATGTAAACTCCAATATCATTTTCATTGGCTGAATCTATCTTAAGGCCGCTATCCCTGATAGCATTTAACGCCGCTGCTACCGCAAACTGCGCAAATCTATCCATTCTTCTGGCCTGCTTAAAATTCATATAATTTTCAACTTCAAAATTTTTAATCTGCGCTGCAATTCTAGAAGCGATTTTATCCACATCAAACCGCTCAATTTTACTAACGCCCGATTTACCTGAAATTAAGTTATTCCAGAACTCATTTACTTCCAGCCCCAGTGGCGACATTATTCCCAGTCCTGTTATTACCACTCTTCTTTTATTTTTTCCCAATTTCACTGATAATCCCTCTATTTAAAATAGTTTTCCAGACTCCTGTTTCCCTCAAACATATTTTTAAATTTACTATTCCTGGCCAAAAAATACTTTCCTGTATAAAGTATCTCCGGATTAAATACCCATTCCACCATCCAGATTAATCACTGTACCGGTTATATAATTAGAATCATCACTTGCCAGGAAAAGCACTGTTTTCGCCACATCATCTACGCTGCCCAGCCTTCCTGTCGGAATCTGCCCCAGTAAACTTTCCTTTATTTTATCATTCAACTTCCCGGTCATCTCTGTTTCTATATAGCCCGGGGCTATAGCATTTACCAGAATGTTTCTTCCGGCAAGCTCTTTTGCCAGAGTTTTCGTCAGGCCTATTATTCCGGCCTTTGATGAAGAATAATTGCTCTGTCCCGCGTTACCATGTACCCCCACTATTGAAGAAATATTTATTATTTTCCCCCTTCTATTTTTTATCATATGTCTGGCAACATGTTTTGAACAAATAAATGCTCCGGTTAGATTTATATCAATCACTTTTTTCCAGTCATCAAGACTCATTCTCAATATTAAATTATCGCTGGTAATGCCTGCATTATTTACCAGGATATCAATTCTTTTTTTCTCTTCAATAATTTTAGCAATGGACTTTTCCACCATGCCCTCATCCGTTATATCCAGTTTAAAAAACCCTGCCCTGTCATCGCCATAAGCTTTCTTGAACTCCGCTTCAGCTTTTTCTCCTTCATCTTTATTAACATCAAAAATATATACAGATGAACCTTCCTTCAGGAAAGTTTCAGAAATCTTTTTTCCTATACCCCTGGCACCCCCGGTTATCAGAGCTACTCTATCTCTAAGCTTCATTTATTATCCCCTCCCCTTTCAGCGTTCTTTTTAAATTTTCAATATCCTCCATTTTATCTGTGTTAAGTAATATAATTTCCCTGCCATTCTTTTTTGCAATCCTTCCCACCAGCCCGGACAATACTCTTCCGGGACCAACTTCAATAAATATATTTATGCCTTTATTTAATAAGTACTCTATACTTTCAACCCACCTTACAGGATTTACAAGCTGTCCCCCAAGAGTCTTCTTAATTTCTTCTTTTTTCCGATAACCTGCTTCTGTAGTGGAAAAGAAAGGTAAATCAATATCTTCAAATTCAATATTATCATCAATAAATTTTTTCAGCCTATCCGAAACCTCCCTCATGATCGGGCAGTGGGAGGCCATCCCTACCTTAAGGGGTACCATTTTTTTCACCCCATTTAATTTCAGCTTTTCTATTAACTCCCTGACCGGATTTTCATAACCGCTTATTACTATCTGGCTGTAATCATTATAATTGGCAATAAAAACTCTGCCCTCAAAGTTTTCCATTATCTTCCTTATTCTATCCGGCTCTTCTCCCAGAATGGCCACCATCATCCCTTTTTCATCTCTTCCGGCCTCTTCTGCAAGTATACTTCTATGGCCGACCAGTACAGCACCCTTTATAAAGCTATAAGCTCCTGCACTGTAAAGAGCACTGTATTCTCCCAGACTATGACCGATAACAGTATCTATATATTTTTTATTTATAGAAAGATCGCCAATCAAATAATCATTTAAAATACAGCTTAAAGTATAAATAGAAATCTGGCTAAAGCGTGCACTATCCAATAAATTCTCATTGCTGTCTTCATTAATTATTTTTAATAAATCCCTTTTGACGACATTGCCTGAAATCTCAAAGTATTTTTTATAATCTTTAAATACATCTAAAAATTCTCTGCCCATTCCTCTGTATTGTGACCCCTGTCCGGGAAACATAAAGACAACTTTTTTTAACATCCCGGGAATTTTATCCGCACCTCCATCCGAAGTTTATTCTGAAACTTAACTTACGGCAAACATAATATCCGCAACACAGGCCGTCTCATTTTCAACCGATGCTCTTCCTTTTGCCCTTCCAATATTCCTCCTGATATTTTCCAGTTCTATCTCAAGCATCAATTCATCTCCCGGCCTGACTATTCTTTTAAATCTCGCTCTATCTATACCTGCAAAAAGCACCATTTTCCCTTTATTTTCGGGCAGCATCAGCGCCAGTACCGCTCCCGCCTGGGCAATAGTTTCTACAATAAGCACTCCTGGCATAATCGGGTTTGAAGGAAAATGACCTTTAAAGTAATACTCTTCTTTTCTCACGTATTTTACCGCCTTAATTCTCCTGCCGGCTTCAATCTCAATAATTTTATCAACCAGTAAAAATGGGTCCCTGTGGGGAATAATATTTTCAATATCCCTTTTATTCATTTCTTCCATAATTTATTCCTTCTTAGATAATAAGTGCTTTTTTAAATAAATATTTTCCTCTGCAGTTTTTTAGATAGACGCAGCTATATTTTTATAGTTTCAACCGGGAGCTCCAGCGGAATTCTTGCTCCTCATAGCATTTTTAACATGTCTACATCCTGATTTGCCCTCCGTTTTATCTTTTTAATTATTTATTTTTTGTTTTTTAATATAATATAAAATATTATCTTAATATCAGTTAAAATTATAAGT
This sequence comes from uncultured Actinomycetota bacterium, assembly GCA_964601205.1. GTDB lineage: Bacteria > Actinomycetota > Humimicrobiia > Humimicrobiales > Humimicrobiaceae > JAQVEM01. The sequence goes on from CAZRML010000021.1 coordinate 8,584, forward strand.
TTGAGGAATTAATTTAACTTAAATTCCGGAGCATTCATATTTTTTGAGCAATTTAACGCGGATTAATTTGAAATGAAAAAGTTTGATGTAAAAAAATACAGAAAGCTCTCGGGTGCCGGTTTCATAGGTAAAAATATAATTTATTTAAAAAGAACAGATTCGACAAATGATTATGCTTCACAATTAATAAAAAAAAATAATAACCGGGTGTATGATGCTCTGAATGGAACCATAGTCCTTGCCGAGACGCAGAAAAAAGGAAGGGGCAGACTGGAAAGACCGTGGCTGTCTCCTCCAGGGGGCCTGTGGTTTTCTATTTTACTTAAAACAGAACTTGAAGAAAAAAAACTGCCGGAAATAACTCTAATTGGAGCTTACTCCGTGGTCTACGTCCTAAATAAAGATTACGGTATCAGGACCACCATAAAATGGCCCAATGACATATACTATCAAAAATTTAAGCTTGGCGGAATTCTAACCGAAGTAGAGAAAATAAATAATTACACTTTCATAATAATTGGGCTGGGGATAAATATAAATATTTATTCAGAAAATCTTAAACCTTTTGATAATAAATCAACATCCGTTAAAGACATACCTGTGAAGAACATAGGAAGGGAACTTTTTTTATCCAGGATACTTCATGAGTTTGAAAATAATTATAACTATTACTCTCTGACAAAAGATTTTAATACTATATTCAAAAACATAAAAAAATTTTTATACTATGGCATATAAAAGTTCAGGCACTGTTTTTAATAGCCTTTTTATGCATCAGCATTCTTTTCCCGGCAGTATTTATTATTAAATCAATGCTCTGTTGTATATCTTATTTTTAATGGTCCTCCCTGTTGAAACTATTTTTTGGGCATGTTTTATTAGAATGACAAATGAATAATTTCGTAATCCAAAATATTTCATTAAATAAGAGGTTTGCCGCTTCTAATTCTATTTATCAGCACGGGCACCACTTCAAATAAATCTCCCACTATTCCATAATTAGCTACCTTAAATATGGGAGCAGCCGGGTTCTTATTTATAGCAATAATAATATCAGAAGTCTGCATTCCTACAACATGCTGGATTGCCCCGGATATACCGCAGGCAATATATATTTTAGGATTAACTGTCTTTCCGGTCTGTCCTACCTGATGGGGGTAAGATATCCAGCCTGAATCTACCGCGGCCCTTGATGCTCCCACTACACCGCCCACCAGACTGGCAAGTTCCTTAAGAATTGAAAAATTCTCCTTTCCTCCCAGTCCCCTGCCCCCCGATACGACCACATCGTAATCATTAATATTTATATTCTCATTAATCTTTCTGTCAACACCGAGTAATTTATATTTTGTTTTAAAATCAGAGGGCTCAATTTTTATATTCTCAACTCTACCTTCATAATTACTTTTACTTATACCAATCTTCTTTTTTTCCATAACATGCGGCCTCACGGTAGCCATCTGAGGTCTTGCACCGGGAGTAACAATAGTTGCAAGAATATTGCCACCAAAAGTGGGTTTGGTTTGAAGGAGTATCTTTTTTTTACCATCTATCGCCAGTTCTGTACAATCAGCCGTCAGACCCGTCTTCAGGATAGCGGCGACTTCTGGAATCAAAGTCCTGCCGAACCAGGTGGCTCCTGCCAGAAATATCTCCGGTTTGTACCTGGTTATTACCTGTGCGAGTATTCTGGAAAAAATATCATCAAGTCTGTAAGAAAAAACAGGACTGTCCACTACATACAGCTTATCCAACCCGTACTGGAAAGCTTCCATTGCGCTTTCTCTAATATTGTTTCCAACCACTACTGCAGAAAGCTCCACGCCCAGCTTATCAGCAAGTTTCCTGCCCTCGCTTATCAGCTCAAATCCAACATCTATTACATTACATTCATCAGTCTCAAGATATACACATACGCCCCTGTAACCAGAAAAATCTCCTGCTTCTCCAGAGGTCCTGGATATCTTAATTGAATTAGACTTATAAATCTCCATGCACACTCCACAAAATAAAATTTTTACCCGTTTCTATCTTCCTGCTGAACTTCCCTGAAATAAAAAAACACACTTTTTATATAAATCAAACCATGTAAATGTATCCGGTACCGGTTTTATTTTATCTTGCCCGTACTTAATTCTTTCAGTATCCTGCTTAACTTCTCTACTTTTTCTTCAGTAGTTCCCTCAATCATAATTGTTTCGTTTCTTACCCCTGGAGTAAAAATCCGTGCAACCCTCGTACAGGAGCCCGAAAGACCAACTTCTTTTTCATCAATTTCCAGCTCTTTTAAACCCCAGACCGGTATATCTGCACTCTTTGCTTTAATTTTACCCCGTAAAGATGGCACCCTGGGTATATTTATATCCTTTATCACTGATATGACAGCAGGAAGGTTCACCTCAAAGATTTCATATCTATCTTCCATAAGCCTCTTAACCTTCATTTTGTTTCTGTCAATTTCAAGAATACCGCTCACATAGCCTATAAAAGGTACTTCCATTTTTTGCGCCAGCTGGGGTCCGACCTGACCGGTATCCCCGTCAAGAGTCTGCTTGCCCAGTATAACCAGTCCGCAGTCTTCTATTTTATTTATGGCACCGGCGAGTGCACCTGCAGTAGCCAGGGTGTCTGCACCGGCAAATGCCTTATCTGAAAGAAGTATGGCCCTGTCCACTCCTACTGATATAGCTTCCTTTAATATATCTACAGATTGAGGGGGGCCCATGGTGATAGCAATCACTTCAACATTTTCACTATCAAATCTCCCTTTTATTCTCACCGCTTCTTCAATGGCATAGGTATCAAATGGATTTATTATATTTTCAATCCCTTCTCTTATCAGGGTATTGGTCACGGGGTCTATTTTTATTTCAGTAGTGCCCGGAACCTGTTTTACGCATACCACAATCTTAATTTTAATCACCAGACCTCATTTATTTGTTAGTTTAAGTTACACTTAATACAGATAAAGAGATATTACTTATTAGAAATGATATTTATATTATCCGCAGATATTTTATTGTCCACCGCCCCGGATTTTTCTTAAACTACGCCCCTTTTAATCATGTCCAGTGCGATTATATTCCTCATAATCTGGTTTGTTCCTTCAAAAATCTGGGTTACTTTTGCATCTCTCATCATCTTTTCTGCAGGATATTCTTTCATGTATCCATACCCGCCCAGTATCTGAACAGCATCAACGGTCACTTTCATCGCCATGTCTGTCGCAAAAAGTTTTGCCATTGATGAAAGCCGTGTAATATTCTTTTCTCCACTATCAATCACTTTTGCAGCATAATGCACCAGTGCCCTAGCTGCCTCAACACCGGTAGCCATATCAGCAAGCATATGTTGAATTGATTGGAATGAAGATATCGCAGTACCAAATTGTTTTCTTACCCTGGAAAAATTTAGAGCCTCTTCAAGTGCACCCGTGGCAATTCCTACCGCCTGGGCTCCCACCGGCGGTCTTGACTGGTCAAAAGTCCTCATAGCGATAATAAATCCCATTCCTTCTTTCCCCAGCAAATTCTCTACCGGCACCCTGCAATCATTAAATATAAGTTCCCTGGTGGCCGAGCTTCGCATGCCAAGTTTATTCTCTTTTTTCCCGAATTCAAACCCCGGAGTTCCTTTTTCTACAATAATGGCACTCATTCCTCTGACTCCTTTAGCCGGGTCTGTCATTGCAAATATAGTATAAATATCTGCTTCGCCACCATTTGATATCCACTGCTTGGTGCCATTTATAATATAATGGTCACCATTTCTTTCTGCGGTAGTTTTTATATTTCCGATATCACTCCCTGCTTCCGCTTCGGTCAATCCAAAAGCTGCAAGCTTATTTCCACTTGCCGCCGGCGGCAAAAATTTCTTTTTCTGGTTTTCGTTCCCGGCTATAACTATTGGTATAATGCCCAGACCGGATGCCGCAAAAGTGGTCGCAATGCCTAAATCTCCACGGCTGAGTTCCTCGGTGGCCAGGCAGACTTCAAAAATACCACCTTCCATGCCTTCATATTTTTCCGGGACAAACAATCTGAAAAGATCGCTCCTGCCAATCTCTTCTATTATATCCCGGGGGAATATCCCTTTTTCGTCAAGCTCAGCCCTTACCGGGATAATCTTTTCATCAACTATCTGTCTGCAGATATCCACAATCATCTGTTGTTCTTCGGTTAAAAAATATTTCATAAATTCCTCTATTAAAATATTATGATTATCACTAATCTTAAACTTTGTACAAAAAGACGGAGCTATAATTTAATAGTTTCAATTCCAGCAGCTAAAAAATAATCAGGCCAGCCTATCAGGCTAATTTATAATAGTGAAACTTTATATCTATCTTAGCGTCTTAACCAGTTGAATTTAAAGCCTGATATCTTAATATTTATTTTTGAGCAAAAAATAATTTAATTCATTTTTTGGTGAACTTTTATGAATAACAACAGCCATATTAATTATCCGGTGAGTACATATAGTTACCCGTATATTATTAAAAGTACACTCACTACCGGTTCCGGGTTATTATTTTCCTTAGTTTTTGCTTTGCTCATGGCCATATCTGCAAACTCTTTTATATATCTTCCCTTTACCCCTGTTCCGGTGACAACCCAGGTATTCACGGTGCTTATTTCCGGTCTCTTTCTCGGAAGCAGGTGGGCGCTTACGGGACAGCTAATATATATACTAATGGGTTTTATGGGATTACCGGTTTTTAGTGGATTTAAAAATGGTCCGGTTGCTCTCACAGGACCCACGGCCGGATATATAATTGGTTTTGTGGCAGCAGCATTCATTGTTGGTTTTACTTACGAAAAATTATTTAAAAACAGCGCCACCTACAAATATAAATTGCTTATTTCTTTTATTTCCTGCATCGCAGGAGTGGCACTCATACATTTTTTTGGATTTGTTTACCTCGCCGGTTATTTTCATTTTTTACCAGGGACCCATTCAATTTCAGATACGCTGATTAAAACCTGGAAATCGGGCACACAGCCCTTCCTCATAATAGACCTTCTAAAAACAATCACTATTGTATTTATTATAAATTTAAAGAAGAACAATAAATGGAAAAGATAAAAATAAACGATATTACAATAAGAGAAATATTTCAGAACGCAGAGGTCCAGCATATAGATATACAAACATTTGATATGATTCTGAACCACCTCAATGATATACAGTATGATAGCCTTGAGATACTGGGAGGTTCAGGTTTTGAAAGAATTCTGGAAAGCAATTTTAACCTGACACCTCTGGGGCTTATCTCTTATATAAAGAATAAGATACCTTCTATACCACTTCAGATACTTATAGGGGCAAGAAATCTTGGAGGCCTGGAAGTTTATTCAAACGACATAATAAATAAATTTGTCAGACAGTCCGTAAGAAACGGCGTGGATATTTTCAGAGTATACGACTCGTTAAACGATCTGGATAATCTTAAATATACTATTTCTACCATTATTGAAAATAAAGCTTCGTGTCAGGGAACGATAATATACGATAGCTTTAAAGACATAGATTTCTACCTGGGTACAGCGAAAGAACTGGAAAAACAGGGCTGCAGCAGTATATGTATAAAAGATGCAGAATCCATAATACTGCCCGGTAAAACAGGCAGGCTCTTTGAAGCCCTCAGCAGCGAGACTGGTATACCTGTATTTTTAAGCACTTCAAACCTGAGAAATCTGCAAATACCCAATTATTTTGAAGCCTGCCGCAAAGGCTGCGGGGGTATAGATCTAAGCTTTCTTCCCTCGTCCTATAGTGACTGTAACCATACAATATTTTCATTTATATTAAGCTTAAAAGACGAAGATATTTCTCATAATCTTGAACATTCAAAATTAATTCAGTTAAATGATATTATTAAAAGATATATTTACCCCTTAATTAAGCAGGATTTATTTACCCCCGGTTTTATTTTGGATAGTTCCAACAAGAACCTCCTCCCCGGGTGGTTAATTTCAAGCATTAACCATCAACTTGCTGAAATCGGGGAGCTGGACGCTATGGATTCTGTACTGGAAGAAGTATTTAAAATAAAAAATGAGATAGGCAACCCCACACTTGCTACACCTATAGGTCAAATTATAGGAAGCCAGGCTATACTCAACGCCGTTATTTCTGATTCAAGATGGGATATATTATGTGATGAAATAAAAAAGCTTATATGGGGATATTTTGGAAAACTTCCCGGAAAAGTAAATAAAAAAATTCTGGGAAAATTAGAAAGCACTCCGGATAACAATATAAAATCCGCGCTCAGAGAAGAGGACACCTATGAACAGTGCAAAAATGAACTTATAAACTTTTCCGATAAAGAGGACGATATACTCAGCTATTGTTTTTATCCTGAGAAGACAAGAAAACTACTTGAGAAAAAAAAGGCCGGCTTAAGAAAATCACATTCAGTAAAAGGCTCCGCCTCATTTGTAGAAAATATTAATTTCAGAGCAGATAAATCAGGCTCCATGGCGAAATTAGAAAATCTTGATATCAGAAAACTCAGAGAAATAACCAGCCTGGTCGAGAATAGTAATATTGAAGATATTAAGCTTGAAGTCGATGGGGTCAAAATTTCCATAAATAACCCCCGGCATAGATCAGAAGAATTCACACCCGCAAAAGAGGAGATATCCGGGTCACAGGAGGAAAAATCAACCGGTTTGATCGAAGTTAAATCTCCAATCGTGGGTATATTTTACTCCTCCGCCGGTCCGGACAGCCCGCCTTTTGTAAAAATTGGTGATAGGGTCAAAAATGGAGATACGCTCTGCATAATTGAGGCTATGAAACTTATGAATAAAATTACTTCAGACTGCGATGGTAAGATAATAGATATACCTGTTTCTAACGAAGAAGCAGTGGAGTTTGACCAGACATTGATTATCATAAAAAAAGAAGAAAAATAGACAATCTTATGTTTAAAAGAATACTCATTGCAAACAGGGGTGAAATAGCTGTAAGAATAATCAGAGCCTGCAGAGAACTCGGCATAGAAAGCGTTTCAGTATATTCAACAGCAGATAAAAACTCAATACATACAAAACTCTCTGATAAAAGTGTCTGTATCGGTCCTCCTCCTCCCTCTAAAAGTTATCTTAATATTAACAGCATAATTTCAGCTGCACAGATAACCGGATGCGATGCCATCCATCCGGGCTATGGATTCCTTGCTGAAAACCCTGATTTTGTAAATGCCTGCGAGAAAAATAACCTGGTTTTCATAGGTCCTCCTGCAGGAGTAATCTCCCTTGCAGGAAATAAATCCAGAACCATAGAAATAATGCAGCAGAACAAAATACCCGTTATCCCCGGTTCGTCTGGTAATGTAGAAAGTATCAAAAAAGCTCTTAAACTGGGAAAACGTCTTGGTTATCCTGTTATAATAAAAGCATCTTTCGGTGGAGGCGGAAAAGGGATGCGAATCTGCAGTGATAAAAAAGATATCATTGCCCATTTTCCAGTTGCGAAATCAGAATCTGAATCATCCTTTGGCAATGGCGAAGTTTATATAGAAAAATATATTCCAAGACCAAGGCACGTTGAATTTCAAATTCTTTCAGATAACTATGGCAATACCGTATGTGTGGGAGAGAGAGAATGTTCCATTCAGAGAAGACATCAGAAGCTTATTGAGGAAGCACCCGCGATTAACCTGCCGCCAAGAACAGTCAGATTAATGAGAGAATTTGCAGTAAGAGCTGCAGGGGCAATAAATTATAAGAATGTGGGGACCATAGAATTTTTAATAGATGGACAGGGAAACTTTTACTTCATTGAAATAAATACCAGAATCCAGGTAGAGCATCCGGTAACAGAAATGGTTTCCGGAATTGACCTTGTAAAAGAACAGATAAGAATAGCCTCGGGACAAAAAACCGATTACTTAACCGAAAATTACACCCCCCGCGGGCACTCCATTGAATTCAGGATCAACGCCGAAGACCCGGATAATGATTTTAAACCCTGTCCCGGGAAAATAACAAATATTTTTCTACCGGGTGGACCGGGTATAAGATTGGATACTTTTATACACCCCAATTGTGAAATTCTCCCATTTTACGATTCCCTGATAGCAAAACTTATAGTGCATGACAGTACCAGAAAAGAAGCAATTTTAAAATCACAGCGGGCACTGAACGAATTTAGAATAGATGGAATTAAAACCACAATACCCTTCTATAAAAAAATTGCCCAGAGTAAGAATTTTCTTCTGGGAAATATTCACACCCACTTTGTTGAAGAAGAAATGGATAACTAATAATCATAGATTTCTACCAGCAGGCCCTCTCTGTCTCTCAGATAAAGTGTATCATGGTCATTGTTCCATAACGGTTTTGAGCTTCCCCAGTAAAATTTACCCTCACCGTCTTTTCCGCTTCCGGTAAAAAGGTATATAGTAGTGCCCTGTTTAAAAACATTCCTGTCAAATTCATAGATGCTGGTACCGCTATCCTTAATGGTCCAGCCATTGATATCAACTGGCGCGGCCCCTGTGTTTTTTAATATTACATACTCATCATTTAAATTAGTATTATCATTGCCACGGGCATCATAGTGTACTTCTATCTTTATATTATCTATTTTTGACTCTTCCCACAGACCCAGTTTATAATTTCTCGCGTATCTCTCTGCTTCAAGAAATTTTTCTGTATTCTTTACGTCAGGAGGATATGTATAACAATTAGCAAAACCTCTTTTGACCATTTCCAGATTCACAAAAAGTTCACCTGTGTATACGTATCTTAAAAGTCTTCCATATCTGTCTTTGTCGGATACATCTTTTTCTAAAGACACTTCCTTATCCAGAACCATTGCTCTGAGGGCCTGCCCTGCTTCCTCAAAAAAATACATCCCGTATTCAGGAGTATTAATACCTGTAAGTCTTATGATTCTTCCATCCGAAAGAACAATGGTATCCCCGTCAAAAACTTCTTTAACTAAGTCACCGTTTAAATCTTCAGTTTCTCTGCCGACAGACGTTTTTTCTTCATAATTATTGCCCGTATTATCCCCATAATCGTAATAAAGACCACAACCATAAAGAAAAACTGTAATGATTGTTGCCAGAATAAAAAGTAATTTAACCCGTGCAGACATATTATCTTATTTCTTTCGCAATTCTGAAAACTTTTTTCGCGTATCTTTGCTTAACCTTTTTTCCAGCGAAAGGAACCCTTTATCATAACTTTTCCTCAGGCAATCGATATCCTCTCTTATCTTCCTTTTTAGTTCCTTAAGCTCAACTTTAAATTCACGGCTGGATTTGCGGTAAACATTTTTTCTAAAAATGACTTTCTGCTGCAGGTAATCAGACGTAACCACGAAAATACTTTTGTATCCCGTTTCCATAGCAGCCAGCTTTTCAATAATATCATCAGCCGTCTCGTTTTTCTTTGAATGGATAATTTTCACTCCATCTACTATTCTGCTTCCCCTATCAGAATTATCACTGTTTCTGGCATCAAAGACTACTATCACATCCCAGCTTTTGAGATATTTATACCAGGTCAGGTCTGCCACCAGTTTGCCCTTTAAATAATCTATTCTTCCACTGCTTAAGCTACGGGCGCTAAAAGAGCTAAAGATAAAATTATGCCCGTCTACTATAATTAAATTTTTTTCATAACTTTGCTTTTCCGGATTGTTTTTCAATTTGCTCCTGAACCTTATATAAAATAATTCCGCTGGCAACCGAGACATTTAATGACTGCATCCTGCCACTTAACCTTATAGAAATCATAAAATCGCAATTATCTTTTACCAGCCTGCTTATACCCCTATCTTCACTTCCCATAACAATTGCCATGGGAAAAGTAAAATTAACCTCATTTAAGTAACTCACACGCGAATCTATATCAAGTGTTGTTCCGTAAATCCAGAACCCCCTGTTTTTTAGTTCTTTTATAGTCCTTACAATGTTTACCGCTCTAAAAATCAGTACTTCCTCAAGCGCACCGGCAGAAATCTTACTGACCCTTTCATTTACTGTCACACTTCTTCTTTCGGGTATAATAATCCCATCAAATCCAAACGCATGACAGTTTCTTATGATTGAGCCGAAATTGCCTGCGTCGGTGACACCATCAAGAATTATTAACCGGCTCCTACTTTTATTCTCTACGGCAGACAATTTGTTTAAATAATCATCCAGATTCAAATAATTATATGGAGAAACCCGGGCACCAATACCCTGGGAGCTGATATCTCCGGAACAAATATCTCCAAACTTGTCTGATACAAGTTCTAATACTTCAATTTTATTCTTTTTTGCTCCTTCAATTATTCTTTTTATTTTTAAATCTTTTCTTCTCCCCCTGTCAATAATAATACTGTATATTTTTCTTCTCCCTGCATTGGTGACAATAAGAGAATATACCGGATTTATTCCATATATATATTCATAATTTACATTTTTATCCATAGTTTTTAATATCCTTATATATGGAGTAAAGAAAATAAAAGGCACTCTGATTTTATTTTAATAACTATAATACCCTCTTACCTTTATTTTTAAAAGATAAAAACAGTACCTGTAACTTTAAAACTGCTCTTCAAAATGCAAATAGAGATACAGGTAATGTTATTTTTTAGTTTTTTTATACAACATACACTGGCTATATAAAATGAATATAATTTCAGCAAGCAAAGATTAATCTATATAAATTTTTTGATTAAGTAAAAAATAAATTGAACTATTTAAGAGTTGTGTTTACAACTCTAGTTTTAAAAGCTCTTTGAAAACAAAATAAAAATATAGATAAAATTGATAGATTAAACACTACCT
>CAZRML010000022.1:0-32684 GCA_964601205.1 uncultured Actinomycetota bacterium
AATTAGGTGACTTTTTTCAATTATCACCATAAAATAATATTTAATATTTTATGCTTGGAGGAAGTTAAACTGTAAACACCAAGCTTAGATAGTACAAATAAATGATAAGACAATTTTTAAAATGTAGTCTGGCATATAGATATTTCTTATAAACATAGTCAAATATAGCTAAGAAACTTAAATAAGAAATGAGACCTAAGAAATGTAATTATCTATATATAAAAAATCTTTCAGAGGAAGAATGGAGGCACCCAGCACCGAGGCATCTTCTCCAAGTTTAGACAATAATAAATTGATATCTTTCTTTTTTATAAAAAGATTATCTTCAAGAATTCTTGCTTTTAACGGCTTTATCAAATAGCTGCTGCTTATTTTAGCAATCTTACCACCTATAATTATATAATAAGGATCTATGGCCATTATTAAATTTATCAATCCTATCGACATATATTCCAGGTATTTATCTAAAGCTTTCTGTGCTTTTATATCCTTTAGCTTTAGAAGATCTACAAATTCCTCAAGCGAATTAATCTTATTGCCTGCTTTACTATTATAATAACTTATTAATGCATCTATAGAGATATATGCATTCCAGCATCCTCTTTTACCGCAAATACATTTCTTTCCATCTTTCTCAATAATCATATGGCCAAACTCTCCAGCCCTTTCATTATGACCTTTGTATAACTTGCCCCTGATAATTATACCGAACCCTACTCCTTCCACTATATAAACATACACCATATTTCTTTTGCTTTTCGCCACACCGAGTTTGGATTCTGCAAAAGCTGCGAGGTTGGCATCATTCCCCATATAACATGGGAAATTAAACATGTTCTCATATTTACTAAAATCTAAATTTTTAATAAATAGATTTGGGCAGTATATAAGCAATTTTCTTTTTTCGTCAACAATACCCGGGAATGAATAACCTATACCCAGTATCTTATCTTCAGAAATATCATGCTTGTATATTATTCTTTCAACACTGGAACGGACCTTATCCATAATATTATCAAAAAACCCCTTTTTATAGTCTGAATAGGAAACTTTTATATTTATATTATCTATAATTTCAGATTTTAAATTTGTAAGAACAATGCGAATATAACTTGAATGAAAATCTACTCCAAAAGTAAATCTTGAATCGGCAATAAGACTGACATATACAGGCCTTCGTCCTCCCGTAGAGTTGGCTAATTCTTCCTCCGAAACTACCTTCTCTAAGGAAAGCTCGCTAATTATGTTATTGACGGTCTGCAGGCTCAATCCTATCTCTTCAGAAACCTTTTTTTTTGTTAGCTTCTTGTTTCTTAAAAGAGCGTTAAGAATTATTTTCCTGTTGTAATTTCTTACATGCTTTTGATACACAGCTTATCCTCTTAAATACGAGCAAATAATTTATAAAAAAACTATCATACAATAAAAACTTAATCAATTAGTTTTATAAAGCATAGAAATCAATATTAGAATAAAATACTGACTTACTAACTTCATAAATTCTGTCTATTTTCTATAATTTATTACAAATACAAAAAAACTCTAAAAACATAACATAGGAGAACCCATTCTGCTAACAATTAGAAAATAATAGGTTAGAATTTTCTATCCTTTTACAGAACCAGCAAGCAGCCCCTTGACAATTAATTCCATAAAGAAAATATACATTAATAACACAGGGATTATTGAAATCATCACACCTGCCATTTGAACATTCCAGGCAGCCACAGTGGTTCCTTTTAAATTTGCGATAGCTACAGTTAAAGGCATTGAAGAAACCCCACTGGTCAGTGTTAACCCATACAAAAATTCATTCCATATGTTCGTGAACTGGAATACCGCTACCACTGCAAAACCGGGAAATGATAAAGGAAGAATAACCCTGAAAAACGCTCCTACATTACTGCACCCATCTATTCTCGCACTTTCTATTATCTGAGTTGGTAATGTATCAAAATAATTCTTAAATAACAGTGTAGTAATTGGCATTCCGTAAGCTGTATGCACAAGAACAAGACCCGCATATGTATTATATAACCCTGTAGACCCCATAAATTTTACCAGGGGGATCAAGATTGACTGAGGCGCTATATAAAATCCCATTACTACAAAAAGCAATATTACGTTACTAAACTTAAATTGTAATTTCGAAAAAGCAAAACCCGACATAGCCCCTAACAACGCAGAAAGAGCTGTTGCGAAAAGGGTAAATATAACCGTATTTAACATTGGCCTTTTTATAATCTCAACCGCTTTTACATAATTGCTAAAGGTAGGGTCCTTTATAAACTGGACAGGGCCCCACATTAGTTCTTCATCAGTTTTTAACGAAGTATTTATGGCCGAATATATCGGGAAGATATAAAAAGCCAGAGCCATAATAAGAATTGTATATATCATTATTTTTATTATTACTTTGCTTGCTTTTTCTTTCATTTATAAAACTTCCTACTCATAATAACTACTTCTCCTCTTTATAAAGAAAGGTAAAATAATAATCATAGAAATAACAAACATCACTATTCCTATAGCCGCTCCCTGACCGAACAAGTTCCTGTTGAATGTAACTTCATACATTAAGGTAGAAAGCACTTCTGAAGACCTCCCGGGACCTCCTCCGGTTAATAAATATACCAGGTCAAAAACTTTAAGAGAGTACATAAGTAATATTATAAGCACAGTTAATGTTGCAGGTTTTTGCATTGGGATAACAATTTTAAAATATTCCTGGAATTTATTTGCCCCATCTATCCGGGCTGCTTCCCTGATGTCGTCAGAAACCCCGCTTATCCCTGCATAATATACGAGGGTGGAAAACCCTGAAAATTGCCAGATATAAACTATAGCTATACACAACAAAGACTGCGTGCTTGAAGTAATCCAGGGCTGGGCATAAGACTGAAGACCAATTAATCTTAAAAGCGAGTTTATTACACCAACTTGAGGTGAGAACATCCATGCCCACATTGATGCAGACGCAACAAATGAAAATGACAAAGGCAATAAAAAAATTAATCTAAAAAATTTCTTTGCTACAACTTTAAAATCAAGTAATATCGCTAACATTAACCCCAGCGGAATAGTAGCTCCTACAAAGATTGCGCTTAGCTTTAATGTATTCAAAAGAGTCGTTTTGAACACAACATCTTTTGCAAACAATCTTATATAGTTTCCGAGCCCTATATAATCCCCGAAATAACCTACATCTCTCCAATCCATTTGAGAGGCCTGAAAGCTCCACCCTATGAATCCGTAAACAAATAACGCAACCAGTAGCAGGGCGGGCGTGAGAAAAAATAATAATTCCAGTCTTCTTTTCATTTATTTGCTTTAAAATCTTTTCTGAGAAGGTAGATTTATATTGAATATAAATCTACCTTCTCTTCGTTCACTTCATTTTATCATTATTCAGAGAACACTTCATCGTATGCACTATCAAATCTGGCTAGCATATCGTCGCTAACTGATGGATTAAGCATGAACTCACTTAAAGCTGTACCGAATGATGACAGATATGCTTCCGGTGGACCACCAAACTGTGATTGAATCTTAGTAACATCTGATGCTCTGAACTTGTCCATTATCTCTATTGAAACCTCGTCATAGATTCCCTCAATAGGTGCATCCAGCCTTGGGGGAGTTGCACCTTTAATAGGACAGAATGCTGTTCCGGCTTCAGCTGTAGTAAGAAACTCAAGCCACTTGGTAGCAACTATATTATCTACTCCTTCAGGAAGAACAAAACAATCCGAGTGACCTACAAATACAGTTGCTCCAGGGAAACTCTGGTAGCCATAATCTACATTTGCTTTTAAGCCAGATGCATCAAATAGACCTTTTGTCCAGTCACCCATTACAAAGAATGCTGCCTCACCTGTAGAAAGCAACTGACCGGCCTGATCCCAGGTTAGGGCTCCATAATCCGAATTAATATATCCCTCATCCACTAATTTAGCTATAACCTCAAGACCACCTTTTAGAGCTTCACTTTCTGATATTTTTACTTCACCATTGTAAAGTTCCTGCAGGGCTTCCGGACCATCTGGCAGGCCAGATACTATTGCTTCAAAAAGTGTACCCAGCCAGAAATCCTGCCCTGATCCAGATCCAACAGCAATTGGCGTATATCCTGCATCTTTGATTTTATCACATGCTGCATAAAGATCTTCAATTGATTCTACAGGCATCTGGACACCTGCATCTTCAACAACATTCTTGTTGTACCAGAGAATATTGTTCTGCATAACATTTACAGGGATACCGTATAAGTCCCCATCTATAGTGCCCCAATCCAGAAGATCCTGTGGAACATCAAAATCTGCTACCAAATCATTTAACGGCTGCAGAACACTCATAAATGATCTTATCATTCCTGTTCCGTAAGTTATCTGGAATGTGTCTGGCGGATCGCCTGCCATAATCATAGTCTTAATCTGAGCTCTGAGAACATCTCCACCACCTCCTGATACAGGATTCTCAACAATTTCTACATCGGGATATTTCTCCAGAAAAGCAGAAAAAAGAGCGTCAATAGCTTCCTTCTCGCCACCTGCAGTCCACCAGTGGTAAATAACTAAATTGCCCTCAACTTCTTCTTCCTCGGCTTCTTCTTCCTCTACTTCAGCTACTTCTTCCTTACATCCTGCAAGTGAAAAGGTTGCTACTATAGATAGAATAAGTACCACAATTAACAACAAAAATAATGACTTTTTCATTAAGCATTCCTCCTTTTTTATCTCATAAACACATTGGTAATAACTGCTTGACTTGCCTTAACTCCAATTGAGCTAAAGTCAAACATCTCTTTTTTAATAAAATATTTTTCTTCTGAATATATTAAACACCTCCTTCCATCTTCCTGACTAAATTATTCTATAAGTAATAACTACATAGCTATTTGATAAATAACTTATAAAAAAATATATAACTTAAAAATGCATCAATATTATTTATAAAAAAATACTTTTAAAATATCTAAACTTTTAAGTCAAATAAAAATAGATCTATCTTAAAATGATAAAAAAGAAATATAAAAAAAGGGCTGAAATAAATATTCTTAAGTATAAGTTCATTCTATCACCGGCTATCATTGATATTATTGATAACAATACGATAGAAATAGTCCTAGAAATTGTTAGCTTTCATATATAAATACCTCTATAAATCCCCTCTTATGAAAAACCTTATATTACATTTTGCCTGAAAGCCAGAGCAATACATTATGCCAGAACACACCATACGATTCCCAGGTAATAAATGCGGTTCCCCAGTGTTTCGAAAAATCAGACGTAAATGCCATTGTTTTTCCTTTTCCGTAATTACTGACAACTATAAACGGGTCACCGTTTATTTCTGCCAGTAAATCTGCATCTTTCTTAGCTGTTACTCTGTTATATCCTAAAAACACCGGCCAATTTTTACTTACATTTTTAAACAAAGGATGGCTTTCTTTAATGATCCCCGGTATGCAGCCCTGCGGCTTTTCCTCACGATCATCATAAGGGCTAATCTCTACAGGAAGTATTTCTTCTATTGGTGTACCATGATAACCTGCAATTGCTTTTTCCCCCTGGAAAGACGCCCATCCTCCTACCATGATATATGACTTTCCTTTTTCAACATATTCTCTTATAGTCTCAAGCCTATCAGGCCCCATTGGGACAGTAAACATATCAGGATAGAGCTGAAGGGTATTTTTCCCACAGTCACTTGAAATAATCACATCATATTTGTTCATTTCTTCAATTGTTTTAGGGAAAGAAGTTAATGCAATATGGTTTGGCATGTGTTCTATTTCTATATCTTCGAACCTTGCCATTTCCTTTAAAAAATAAATTCCAAAATCCTCATAGCCCCCAAGATGAATCATGTCAAATCCCTTAATGTGCATCTTGAGCACAAACCATGTTTCACCTACTAGCAGTACTTTTATTTTCTCTTGCATTTCAACCCTCTCCATATTATTTTTAATGAATTAGACTAACTTTTAAATTAGATTTATTTTGTCCTTCTATTTTAACTTATTTATAACCTATATGTTTTACTTTGTCAAGTCACTTTTTAAAGTAATTTTTATAAGCACTTTAATTTGTTTTGACAAAAAATATCTGCGAAGATACCAGGGGAGTAAAAAGTTGCCATATTTTCGCCGAATTCGTGGAAGATTCCAAAAAGGATATAAACCATGATAGAGAGGAATTCTCTATCATGGGGTACTCGCTAAAAAAATAGATGTTATTTTATATACAACAGGCGACCCGATAACACCAGCCGGGTTAAAGATTATATGTAAAACGACCTACAAGTAAAGTGAGATAAACACGAAAGTCCAGTAAAGTATCTCTATATATCAGAAATAATTGAACAGACAGGAGAATTTAATATCATACATAACAACAATGACTTTCTGCCACTAACTTGTAGCAGATTGATAAAAAACCTGATGGTTGCAAAAATCCACTACTTTTCTTCACTATAAATTCTACCTGTTTGCAGGAAATATAATAAAACAACCCTAAATCAAAAACCAAAAGAAACTCAATTTATTCCTTAATTTCCCAGATAGTGCCTTCCTTTCTATCTTCCAGCATGATTCCCCTTTTTTGAAGGTAATTTCTGATTTCATCTGATTTCTTAAAATCCTTCTTCTTTCTTGCAGCTTCTCTTTCTGCTATAAGCTTTTCTATTTCTTCTTTTGCTAACTCCATTTTTGATTCAATATTTTCTGACACTCTTAAAATCTCTTTTTCAAAATTAAATCCCAGTATCTTTCCAAGTCCTATTATTTTTGAGTAAGCATCTTTAAGACTATTTTTTACAGACTCGTTAATCTGAAAATCAGGCTTCTGTATTATACTGTTTATACTCTTTATAAATTCGAAAACATCACCTATTGCTTTAGCTGAATTAAAATCATCATCCATTGAATTTTTAAAATCATTTTCAAATTTTTTTACTAAAGATTCCAGCTTTAGTGCAACTTCGCTTCCGGCCATTTTACCTGCCGCCCCTTCTTTTTTTATTTCAGGTAGACATTCAGTCTGATTTACTAAAAAATCTATATTTTTTAGAGTATTGACAATTTTGTCCAGCGCTTTTTCAGCTTCATCCAGTTTTTCCATATTAAACTCCAGCGGACTTCTATAGTGAGTGGAAAGAATGTATATTTTTATGATATTGGCAGAATAAATTTTAAGCAGATTTTTTAATATCCAGTTCTCTTTAAGACCGAGTGACTTCGACATCTTCCCTTCTCTTACCTCAATCATACCATTATGCATCCAGTATTTTACAAAATCACCTTTGCCAGGAAAAGCCGCCTCTGACTGAGCTATTTCATTTTCATGGTGCGGGAATACTAAATCTATACCACCGCCATGTATGTCAATATTCGGGCCCAGCAGATTGGTTGCCATCGCAGAACACTCGATATGCCAGCCAGGTCTTCCTCTACCCCAGGGGCTTTCCCAGGAAGGTTCCCCTTTCCTGGCTTTTTTCCACAGGGCAAAATCAATTTTATTTTTTTTCTTAAAACCTTCTTCCCCGCTATCTTTCATCTCATTTATATCCTGCCCGGATAATTTACCGTACCCGGGAAATTTATTTACCTCAAAATAAACATTTCCGTCAACTTCATAGCCGAACCCATTTTCAATAATTTTTTCTATAATATCTATTATTTCACCTATCATTTCCGTAGCCAGGGGCATCTTGCTGAAACCGCTTACCTCCAGAGTTTCCAGGTCTTCCAGAAAAGCATCTATATATCTTGAAGTTATCACGTTATAATCAACTTTTTCTTCCAGCGCCTTTTTTATTATCTTATCCTCGATATCAGTAATATTCTGAACATATTCCACCCTGTACCCCAGGTATTGAAGGTAATTTTTTACCATGTTAAAAACGATAACCGGCCTCGTATTGCCTATAGATATATAGTTGTAAACAGTAGGGCCACATACATACATCTTTACACAGTCCTTACTTAATGGCTCAAATAATTCCTTTTTTCTTTGCAGAGTATTGTATATTTTTAAACTCACCCGTATCCTCCTGAATGAAATTATATTTATTCTAATTTAATTACTGCATGAATTTTTTTAAGTTTTATTATCTTTATTTTTTTCTTTTTTTATTTTTTTTAACTCTTTTTCTAAAAAATCTATCCTGGCGCTGTAATCACTTAAAATTTCACTGACCGGGTCAGGAAGATTCATCCGGTGAAATTCGTCAGACAGCACTTTTTCCCCTCCAATTCTTACAATTTTACCCGGAACCCCAACTACTGTACAATTATCGGGCACGGACCTTATAACTACCGCCCCTGAACCAATAATTACATTACTGCCTATTTCAATAGAGCCAAGCACTTTTGCACCGGCAGATATTACCACATTATTTCCAATAGTCGGGTGGCGCTTACCTTTTTCCTTTCCGGTACCGCCCAGTGTTACTCCCTGGTACAGGGTAACATTATCACCGATTTCAGAAGTTTCTCCAATTACTACCCCCATACCATGGTCTATAAAAAATCTTCTTCCTATTTTTGCACCGGGATGAATCTCAATTCCGGTAAAAAACCTGCTGCACTGCGATATCCACCGGGGGATAAAGGGTATTCTGTGCCTGTAAAGCCAGTGTGCTATCCTGTGATTTATAACAGCATGAACACCCGAGTAGGTAAACAAAATCTCCGGGGTACTTGTCGCAGCCGGATCCCTTTCCTTTGCTGCCTGTACCAGATCTTTTATCTCGGCTATTAATCCCATAAATTTACTCTTTTAATTACCAATATTTTTTATTATTCAAATATTAATTTCCATATATTCTAAAGTTTGTTTAACTCTCTGTATACAATTTTTTAAACCCAGTATTGAAATAATTGCAGGCAGCCCGGGACCGGCGGTCTTTCCGGTAACAGATACCCTGATAGGCATATATAAAAATTTCCCTTTTATCTTCATTTTTTTTAGCTTTTCTCCTGCATTATTAATTATTCTTTTACTCTGTTCCTCATTTAAATCTATATCTTTATTGTTGTCAAAAGATTTCCAGCTTTTTTCAAGCTCACCGAGAAATTCCTGTATAACTAACCCGGAAGTATTCAGCCTTAAAATCTCAAGCGCTTCCGGACTGTACCCGGAAAATTCATCGGTTAAAAAATCCCTTACATACCGGGTAAAATCACTCATAACTCTTAAATTATCCTGGAAAGCTCCCGCACATTTATAAATTTTATCCATGATTTTTTTATTTTTAATATCCTTTTTATCCAGTACTTTTTCTTTAACCAGATAAGGCAAACCAAGTTCCACCAGTTCTTTTATCGATTTTTTTCTGATGTAAATGCCATTCAGCCAGTTTAATTTATCTATATCAAAAATGGCCGGGCTTTTTGATATGTCAGCTATGTTAAATTTATCCTTAATATCTCTGGTATCAAAGATTTCCTGGTTATCGTCCGGTGACCATGAAAGTATTGAAAGATAATTTACTATAGCTTCGGCCAGATATCCCTCCTGCCTGAACTGGGAAATTGTGGTAGCCCCGAACCTCTTACTCAATTTTGAACCGTCTTTTGCAAGTATCATGGAGATATGAGCAAAAGAAGGCACTTTAAACCCGAGACTCTCAAATAACAAAATCTGCCTTGCAGTATTTGTTAGATGGTCTTCTCCCCTCAGGACATGGGTCACCCCCATATCTCCATCGTCTACCACAACAGCAAAGTTATAAGAGGGAGTGCCGTCAGATTTCATTATCACAAAGTCTCCTATTACGCTGGATTTAAACCTTATCTCTCCCCTTATCAAATCATTAAAGATTATATCCCTGTTATCTTCCACCTTAAATCTTATAGCAAATTTCCTGCCCTCTCTCAGATTCTTTTTAATTTCAGCATCATC
Source organism: uncultured Actinomycetota bacterium (assembly GCA_964601205.1). Taxonomy (GTDB): domain Bacteria; phylum Actinomycetota; class Humimicrobiia; order Humimicrobiales; family Humimicrobiaceae; genus JAQVEM01. The sequence goes on from CAZRML010000022.1 coordinate 9,906, forward strand.
AAGTTCTCTGCACCTGTTATCATATTTTGACATCTTCCCGGCAGCATACTGACTTTCCCTGAGCTTTTTCAGTCTTTCGGGGGTACAGAAGCATCTGTAAGCCTTATTTTCCTCCAGCAATCTGGCAGCAAAGTTCTGATATATATTAATCCTTTCACTCTGCCTGTAGAATTCATCCCAGCTCAGCCCGAGCCATCTTAAATCTCTTATTATTGATTTTTCATAAACTCTGCTGGACCTCTTTACATCAGTATCTTCAATTCTTAAAATTACCTTCCCCTCCATGCTCGATGCAGCCAGCCAGTTAAATAAGGCGGTTCTGGCTGTTCCGATGTGCAAACCTCCTGTAGGAGACGGGGCAAACCTAAAACAGGGTGTCATTATCACTCCATCACTCAAAAATATTTATTACATCCGGAAACCTGTAAAAATCCTTATCATCCAGACATAACTATCCAAAAACCCGGATATGCTTTATAAACTTTTTCTTTAAAAACTCATTATCCTAACTTATCATAACCACGCAGGCCGCGGCAATACCTTCACCCCTGCCACAGAATCCAAGACCTTCAGTGGTGGTGGCCTTTATGCTTATAACATCTTCATTCACTTTTAAGATTTCTGCTATATTTTTTTTCATTTCCGGTATATACCCGGAGACTTTTGGCTTTTGTATAATTAAAGTTGCATCAATATTTACAATGCTAAAATTTTTATCCTCCATTTTTTTTCTTACCTCTTCCAGCAAAACCAGGCTGGATATATCCTTATATCCCTCATCATCATCCGGAAAATGAGTTCCTATATCTCCCAGGTTACAGGCTCCAAGGATAGCATCCATTAAAGAATGCAGAAGAACATCTGCATCGGAATGGCCGGCAAGGCCTCTGGTGTAATTTATATCTACTCCTCCCAGTATTAATTTCCTGCCCTGTTCAAATCGGTGAACATCAAAACCCATACCAATTCTCATATTTAGATATCCCTTCCTTTAATAATCTTTAATTTAAATCATTTTTTTCCGTCTCTGGTCATAACCAGCTCTGCCAGGAATAAGTCAATAGGAGTGGTAATCTTTATATTCTCATGTCTTCCTCTTACCAGATAAATCTTCCATTTCATTCTTTCAAGCAGCGAAGCATCATCGGTACCTGCGAATCCGTCCTCTACAGCTTTTTTATGCGCCTCAAGTATATCCTTATAAAAAAAAGTCTGGGGTGTTTGGGCATGCCATACAGTATCGCGCGGTATAGTTTTACCTATAACATTTTTATCCGAAATCTTTACGGTCTCCATCACCGGCGCTGCCATAATAGCTCCCCTGATTCTGTAATCTTTCTTATTCTCCCTTATCAAAACATTTATTAAAAGATTAATTTCTTCCGGAGTGATAAGAGGTCTGACACCATCATGTATAGATACGAGCCTGGTAGAAGGAGGTATCTCTTTTAAAGCATTATAGATAGATTCCTGCCTGCTCCTGCCGCCTATTACCAGCTTCTTTACTTTATCAAATGAGTACTTCTTAATTATTTTCTTCTGACAAAAATCAAGGTAATCCCCGGGAACCGTAATATATATTTCTTTTATTCTGGATGAATTTTGAAAAGCGTTTACAGTATGTGCCAATATCGGTTTACCGTAAATTTCCATAAACTGTTTGCTGATATTGCCCTTTAGCCTCGTGCCCTTTCCGGCTGCTGTAATAACTGCTACATTCATAAATAATCATTATTAGTATTTTTTTAAAAGAATTTGCTTAAGTGGAGAACACGGTTTATAAAACTATATGGATAACCATAACCTCTTGCAATAATTTTACATCCTGATTTTAGGAATTACTCCTCCTCTTCTGGTGTAGAGCTCATTATATAAATAGTATTCAGAGTACTTCTTTAGCTTATCATACAGTGACCTTGCCTTATTCTTGCCCATTCCGGCAACATCAGCTAATTCCTCCACGTCCGCATTCATAATATTCTTAAGGTTACCAAACTTATCAATCAGACTGACTACAACAGACTGGGGCAATCTTCTTACCTCTGTAATAATCCTTAAACCTCTGGGGTGCAGATCAAATTCTCTTAAGCTACCCTCAGCCTGGTAACCCATAAACTTCACAATTTTGTTCAGCTCCAGCAACTCTTTCTCACTCAATAAGTTTATTTTATCTTTTATTTCCAGGGGCTTTTCCACAACATCCGTGTGCACATAATCACCAATTATATTTAATGAATCATTCGCTACATTGGCCATTAATTCTTCTACCTGCATGCTTAACAGCCTTCCCTCTGTTCCCAGCTCATAAATATACTTCTTAACTTCTTTTTCTGTCTTCTGCACTATACTCGACCGCTGGAGCACAGTAGCTACATCAAAAAGCGTAACTATATCCTCCAGCTCCTTTACCGTCAGATTAAAGGTTAGTTCATCCAGACCTTCTTTATATTTTTCAAGTGTCTGCAGTGCCTGACTTGCCCTGGATAAAATAACTCTTGTTTCTTCAAGCATGTACCTTATATCACCCTTATATATTGTTACCACATCTCTCTTCATCGAAATGGAAATAACCAGAGTGTCTGTCTGCTTTGCCACCCTTTCTGCTGTCCTGTGCCTTGTCCCTGTTTCAGAAGTTTTTATATTGGGGTCAGGAAAAAGATGCGTATTGGCATATAAAATTCTCCTGCCGTCAGTACTTAATACAATTGCGCCATCCATCTTGGCAAGCTCGTAAAACTTAGTCGGGGTAAAACTGCAGCCGATATAAAACCCGCCATTCACAAGTTTTAATACCTCTTCGGTATCTCCAACAACAACCAGGCCTCCGGTTCTCCCCTGAAGCACATACTCTATTCCAAGTCTAAGGCCGGTGCCTGGGGCTATTTTTTTTAAACAATCTGTTAATAACAGCTCTTCATTCTTCCTGTTCATTCATTACCCCGTAATATTAAATTAAACTTTTAATGCCTTCCCGTGGGTTAATTTCTTGATTTCAAAGTGTATTTTCTTATCTCTGGCACTAACCTCCACTTTCTGACCTGATTTTACCTCGCCACTTATCAGCTTTTCGGAAAGTGGGTCCTCTATTAGACTCTGAATACACCTTCTCATGGGCCGTGCACCCATCGCCTGGTCATACCCCTTTTCCAGCAGTAAATCCTTTGCACTCTTCTTAAGCTTTATGGTAATACCCTGAAGCTCCAGCTGCTGTTGCACCCTGGCCATCATAAGGTCCATGATGCTGTAAATTTGATCCTTTTGCAATTTATGAAACACTATGACCTCATCAATCCTGTTTAAAAATTCGGGCCGGAAAGCCTGTTTTAGCTCACTCATCACTTTTTCCTTAATCTCATCATAGGACAGATCTTCTGTGCTTATTCTTTTAAAACCCATCGGGGTATTCTTCTGTATTTCCCTGGCTCCCAGATTTGACGTCATTATCATTACTGTATTCTTGAAATCTACTCTCTTACCCTGTGAATCAGTAAGATGACCATCTTCAAAAATCTGAAGTAGAATGTTAAAAACATCAGGGTGCGCCTTTTCTATCTCATCCAGCAGTATTACACTGTAGGGCTTTCTTCTTACAAGTTCGGTCAGCTGCCCTCCTTCATCATAACCAACATACCCGGGCGGAGAACCAACCAGCTTTGATACAGAGTGCTTCTCCATATACTCTGACATATCAATTTGTATCAGGGCTTCTTCTTTATCAAATAAAAACTCTGCTATGGTTTTGGCCAGTTCCGTTTTCCCAACACCAGAGGGCCCCAGAAACATAAAGGAACCTATTGGCCTCCTCGGGTCCTTTAGCCCGGAACGTGACCTTCTTATAGCCCTGGAGACAGTCTTAATAGCTTCATCCTGACCTATAACTCTCCTGTGCAGTTCATCTTCCATACCCATCAACTTGGATGATTCGCTTGAAGTCAGCTTATATACAGGAATACCTGTCCAGTTTGACAGTACCTCTGTTATTTCATTTTCTCCAACCGTTTCCTTGCCGGTCTTTTTGGACCTGGTGTTAATCTCTTCTATATCTCTTTTTTCTTTAATCAGCTGCTTTTCCTTATCACGCAGCTGCGCTGCTTTTTCAAAATCCTGTGAAATTATCGCTTTCTTTTTTTCACCCGCAATTTTATCAATATTTATTTCAATTTCTTTCAGGTCGGGTGGCGTGGTAAGCGTTCTAACTCTTACTCTGGATGCAGCTTCGTCTATTAAATCTATGGCTTTATCGGGTAAAAATCTATCACTAATATAGCGGTAGGATAATTTTGCTGCCGCAACTATTGCATCATCTGTTATGCTAAGGTTATGGAATGATTCATATTTATTCCTTAGCCCTTTTAATATTTCCATGGTCTCATAGACTGTCGGCTCATTTATAAAGATAGGCTGGAATCGTCTTTCAAGGGCCTTATCTTTCTCCACATATTTGCGATACTCATTTGCAGTAGTAGCTCCAATAGTCTGAATTTCTCCCCTGGCGAGCATCGGCTTTAGTATGCTTGCAGCGTCTATGGCACCTTCAGCGGCACCTGCGCCTACCAGGGTGTGAACTTCATCAATAAAAAGTATTATATCGCCATTATCTTTAATCTCTGCAAGTACCTTCTTTAATCTCTCCTCAAAATCTCCCCTGTATCTGGAGCCTGCAACCAGAGCTCCAAGGTCAAGGGTAAATATCTTTTTGTCGGAAAGATTTGAAGGAACTTTTTTTGAACAGATAAACTGGGCCAGCCCTTCGACAATTGCGGTTTTCCCAACACCCGATTCACCTATTAAAATAGGGTTATTTTTAGTCCTTCTGGAAAGTATCTGTATTATCCTGTCAATTTCTTTTCTTCTTCCAATAAGAGGGTCAAGTTTATCTTCCTGCGCCAGCAGGGTCAAATCTTTTCCATACTGAAGCAGCATCTTAATCGGTTTTTTATTACCTTTCTCTATCGTATTTTTTTCAGTATCTGAATAGTAGGGCTGCTTATTTAAAAGTTCTTTTACTTTATCTTTTACAATATCCATGGTAATCCCGAGGCCGTTTAGAACTCTTGCTGCCACACCTTCTCCTTCTCTCAGCAAACCCAGTAAAATGTGTTCTGTTCCTATATAATTATGTCCCATCTGAAGAGCTTCTCTTAAAGACAGCTCTAAAACTTTCTTGGCTCTCGGAGTAAACGGTATATGCTCATATGATTCAGAAGTACCCTCGGTAATTATCTCTTTTATTTCCGTCTTTATTTCTTCAATTGATATATTTAACTCATAGAAGACCCTGGTGGCAATTCCTTCTTTTTCATCAACCAGCCCCAGCAGGATATGCTCGGTACCAATATAGTTCTGCTTCAAAAACCTTGCTTCGTCCTGAGCTTTGACTATTACTTTTCTTGCTTTTTCGGTAAATCTCTCAAACATTTAATCAACTTCCTTTAATATTTTTTCTCTTATCATATCAGCTCTGATCATATCAATTCTGTCATCTCCCGGCTTATCACTTATCTCCATATCCACTATAATACGTGAATTACTTATTTTACCCGCTAATTCAAAAAAATTAAAGTCATTAACACCATCAATCAGGTCCATATCAAGGCCCAGTCTTATAATTGATAATAACTCCAATGCCTCTTCATACGATAACATTTTAGCATACTTTAGCAAACCAAAGGAGCGGTAGATATTATCTCCTATTCCCAGAAGATCATTTTTCTTAAGCTGTTTTCTTGCCTTCTGCTCCTCTTCAATTATACTCAAACAAATTGCTTGCATCTCTTCAAGCATCTCTTTCTCTTCCTTCCCCAGGGTAACCTGATTGAAGACTTTAAATAAATTACCAACTATTTCAGATTGTTTGACAAAATATCCGTTGACCCGGTAGCCAATTTTACCTATCCTTTTTAGCAAATCAGCGAATTCAGAACTTACCGCAAGCACCGGAAGGTGCGCAACTACAGTTACCCTTAATGCAGTTCCTATATCAGATGGACTCGCAGTAAGATACCCGAGATTTTTATCAAAAGCAAAAGTTAATCCTTTCTCAAAATATCTCTCTATCCTGGTAACTTCTTTATATGCTTTATATATCTGAAGTGCAGGATATATGCTCTGAATTGTTATGTGATCCTCGTGATTAATAATTACTGCCGAGGACACTGACCGGGTCCGGCTATTTTTTAAAAAAATACCCTTACCGCTTACCTTACGTAATATCTCCGGGTCGAGTATGTAATCTTTTATTAATAGATTTCTCTGCAGTCCTTTTATGCTTTTAATATCATAAAACCGGAAGTTTTTAAATCCTCTGCAATCACCTATATATTTTCTTATCTCCCTTAACAGGGCATTTTTTCCCTGGCTCCCGCTTATACTCGCAAACTTCATTCCAGCAATGTTTCTCGCAAGTTTTACTTTAGTATTTAATATAATCTTATTCTTATTTATATTTTTATGTTTATCTCTGCTGGTTTCATTTTCCAGCAGGTAAAATTTCTTATCTGCCATATATATTTTTCTCCAATTTCTTTATACTGTCCCTTATTTTTGCAGCCTCTTCAAAATTCTCTATTATTATCTCATTCTGAAGCCTGTTTTTTAAGTCTCTCAAACTTTTTTCCATTTTTATTTTTCTGTTAGCGTTAACAGGTACTTTACTTTTATTCTCCAGACTCCCCTGAATGGACCTTATAACCGGGAACAGCTCATCCTTAAATTCCCTGTAGCAATTGCTGCACCCTACCTTCCTGTTCCTCTGGATAGTTTTCAGGTCAATGCCGCAATAAGAGCATTTCTTATTCCTTCTGTAATTAAAACCTGACCAGATCTTTTTATCCCTTTCAGAAACATAATCGTCGCTACCTGTATCGAGCAGCCTGTAAAGAATCTTTGAAAGATCATCATAAAAATTTTCATCATCCAGGAAATAAAATTTCTTAGCGCATTCCCTGCAAATGTTCAATTTTTCTACTCTGTTACCCTGAATCTTTATCAAATGAATACTGGCTTCATTAACATGACACAAATCACATTTCATTATTAAATCTCCATTACAGAATTATTTATTTTAAACTTTTTATTTTTGTATTTGCAAAAAAATTATATCATCTTTTTTTTAAGAATAAACTTGAATCAGTCAAATTAAATTATTAATTTGCTTATTCTTGCTCCGGTCTCAAAAGGGGAAAAAGAATTACATCTCTTATGGAATCGCTGCCCGTCAGTAACATAACGAGCCTGTCAATTCCAATTCCCTCTCCGCCTGTGGGTGGCATTCCATATTCAAGGGCTTTTAAAAAATCTATATCAATTTTACCAGTAATTCTTTCTTCTTCAAACTTGCTCTTTATCTGGTTTTTAAATCTTTCCAGCTGTTCCGCAGGGTCAATCAGCTCTGAGAACGCATTGGCAATTTCTTCTCCTCCAATAAATAGCTCAAATCTTTCAGTTAAATTTTCATTTTCGGGATGTCTTTTTGCCAGGGGAGATATTTCTATTGGATAATCTTTTATAAAAGTGGGCTGGACAAGTTTAGGCTCAACCAGAGACTCAAATATCTCATTTATAATCTTACCCCTGCCCGCATCCCCATCAATTTCTATATTAAAATTCTTTGCTATTGATAATAATTCTTTACTTGTGTTGTCAAAACTTACTCTGACCCCGCCAACTTTATGAATTGCTTCAATCATGGTTAGCTTCTCCCAATCTCCACCAAGATTAATCTCGTTACCCCTGTAATTTGCGGTTAACTTACCCGTTGCCTTTTTTGAAATAAATTTTACAAGTTCTTCTGTTAACTTCATCATATCATTGTAATCAGCATACGCCTGATAAAACTCCAGCATGGTAAACTCCGGATTGTGCCTGTAAGATATTCCTTCATTCCTAAAATTTCTGTTAATTTCAAAAACTTTCTCAAATCCACCTATAATCAGCCTTTTTAAATATAATTCAGGAGCAATTCTTAAATACAGGTCTATATCCAGCGCATTATGATGGGTTATAAAGGGCTTTGCTGCAGCCCCTCCCGGAATTAATTGAAGCATGGGTGTTTCAACTTCCTTAAAACCACGGCCGTTCAAAAAATCTCTAATGGAATCTATTATCTTGATTCTTGTCAGAAACACTTCCCTGACTTCCGGATTCATGATAAAGTCCAGATATCTCTGTCTGTATCTTAACTCCTTATCCTTTAAGCCGTGCCATTTTTCGGGAAGAACCCTTATAGCCTTGCTCAACAGCCTGAACCCTGCTACATTTATAGAAAGTTCACCGGTGTGGGTCACAAAAACATTTCCTTCTACCCCTATCCAGTCACCAATATCAAGATTCAAAAATTCTTCGTAACCTTCTTTTCCGACTTCTTTCAGGCTAACATATAATTGAATTTTTCCTGTAAAGTCTTTTATATCAGCGAAAGTAGCCTTTCCATGCTTTCTAAAGCTCATAAGTCTTCCTGCTATTTTAAAAACAGCGTCATCCTTTTCACCCTTTAAAAGGCTACTGTATTTCGTTTTTACATCTATTATGTCTCTATCTTTTTCAAATCCTGCCGCATAAATATTTTTACCTTCTTCTCTTAAAGACTTTACCTTCTCAAGCTTCTTTTCCAGAGCCTCTGCCAGCGGCTTTTCAAAATCCATTAAATATTTGCTTTCCGAAGAAAGAAGTTCACCGGTTTTATCACTGCTTATATCCAGTACATCGCCTGTTTTATTTTTATCATCATTTTTTTTCATAGTTAAACCAGAATAAATTATGGCCCTTTAATTTTTATTTAATCTCTATTACTTTCAGCCTCTTGGTTTCATCCGGAGTTTTAACCATTACTTCATCTCCTGCTTTTCTGTTAAGCAGGGCTCTTCCCATGGGTGATTCATCTGAAATTTTGTTTTTTTCCGGGTCAGATTCTATAGAGCTGACTATTCTAAACTCTTTATCCCTTTTTTTGGCCATATCCCTTACCACTACAACTGAACCCAGCCCAACTACTTCTTTGCTCTTTTTACTTTCAATAATCACATAATTGCTAAGAATTTCATTTATCTGCTCTATTCTTCCCTCTATAAAAGCCTGCTCATTTTTAGCATATTCATATTCTGAATTCTCGGTTAGATCTCCTCCTGAATTCTTGGCTTCTTTTAATCTTGTTGCTATCTCTTTACGCTTGACATTAATGAGATTTTCCCTCTCACCAAGCAACTCTTCGTATCCTTCTTTTGTTAGGCGATACTCTTTCATAAGCCGATTCCTCCGATTTCTGAACTTCTATTAATAATTCATTAATATTTTTTTTCCAGTACTGAGGTTATTAATAAATCACTTATTTAATTGAGGTATTATATGGTATGATATATGAGATGTCAAAAGCAAAAAATTAACTAACCGAATCTCCCGGTTATATAATCCTCTGTCCTTTTATCGCCGGGGTTTGTAAATATCCTGTTTGTATCGTCATATTCAATCAACGTTGCCGGCTCCCCAATTTTTTCTGTAAGAAAAAACGCCGCCTTCTGTGAAACTCTTGCAGCCTGCTGCATGTTATGGGTCACTATTATTATAGTATAATTTTCCTTGAGCTCATCTATCAGATCCTCTATTTTCTGAGTAGAGATGGGATCCAGCGCTGATGCAGGTTCGTCCATTAATATTATTTCAGGATTTACAGCAAGTAGCCTGGCGATACACAATCTCTGCTGCTGGCCCCCTGATAGGTCAAGAGCATTTGAATTTAACTTGTGCTTTACTTCATCCCAGAGGGCAGCCCTTTTTAAACTATTCTCTACAATCGAATCAAGCTGATCTCTCCTGTATCTTTTATGTAATCGCGGGCCATAAACTATATTCTCGTAAATAGTTTTTGGAAAGGGATTCGGTCTCTGAAAAACCATTCCTATTCTTTTTCTTAATTCTACAACATCAATATTATCTTTATATATATCAACACCATCAATTTTTATCTCACCTTCCACCCTGGTATTGGGCAGTAATTCGTTCATCCGGTTAAATGTTCTCAGGAAAGTAGATTTCCCGCATCCTGAAGGACCTATTATAGCAGTTATGGCATTCTTCTTTATGTCCATATCAATATCCGCCAGCACTTTTATGGTGCCATAATAAAATCCATAATCTCTTATTCTTATTTTTATTCCATTTTCTTTCATTAATTCAACACCGGGATTTGTGTAATATTTTAAACATAAAAATTATTCTAAATCTTTAAATCAAGCGGAATGATAGCAGAAATCTTTAAAATAATTAACCATAAGGTAATAATTTTAATAAAACTTTAATAATTCAATGACAGATTAATTCAGTCAGTACTACTTTTCTAATCCTGTTTTATATTCCTTTAACTTCTCTTCCAGGTCATTATACTTAAGGGCAAGTATTTGAACAGCCATAATTGCCGCATTTTCCGCACCATCTATAGCCATACATGCTACAGGAACCCCTGGCGGCATCTGCACTATGGACAAAAGTGAATCCAGCCCTCCGGGACCCTGCGTTTTAACCGGTACGCCTATCACGGGGACTGTAGTATAAGATGCAATTATACCGGGAAGATGAGCCGCTTTCCCGGCCCCTGCGATTATTACCTCTATACCATTATCTTTTGCGTTCCTGGCGAACTCTCTTGTTTTTTCAGGCGTCCTGTGAGCCGATATCACGCTCACCTCATACTCTACTCCAAATTCCTTCAAAATATCCAGTGCTTTCTTCATCACACTCTCATCTGAAGCGCTTCCCATAACCACTGCAACTTTTTTGTCATAAGCAGCCATTATCCACTCCTTTCAGCTCTTAACGCAATATCTTTTCTGTACTGAATCCCTCTAAATCTTATTTTTTCCATTGCCCTGTATACTTTCTTTCTTGCTTCCTTAAAAGTTTCACCCTTAGAAACAACGCCCAGAACTCTTCCACCATTTGTTACTACATTAGAATTTTCCATTTTTGTACCGGCATGAAATACAACTGGATCACCGTCATTTTCAAAATCGTCCAGTCCCTTTATAATATCTCCTGAAGATGAGCTCTCCGGATATCCCTCAGATGCAGCCACCACACAGACACATTTATCTTTATCCCATCCAAGTTCTTCCCTTTTTAAATTACCCTCCGCACATTCCAGAAGCACGGGAAGCAAATCATCTTCTAATCTTGGAAGTATAACCTGCGTTTCGGGGTCTCCAAACCTGCAATTATATTCCAGAAGATAGGGTTTACCTTTACTTATCATAATTCCAGCATAAAGAACCCCCTTATACCTTATGCCTTCCTTTATCATTGCCTCGAATGAAGGAAAAACAATTTCATCCAGAATCTGCCTGTAAGTTTTATCATCAACTGCTGGTACCGGACTGTAGCTTCCCATTCCTCCTGTATTTTTGCCCCTGTCATTATCAAAAATCCTCTTATAATCCTGGGCCGGAGCCATGGGTATTATTTTTTTACCGTCACAAATACTCAATACGGATACTTCGTAACCATCCAGGAATTCTTCAACTATAACCCTGCTTCCCGAAACACCGAACTTATCTTTCACCAGGCAATCTTTTAAAGCTTCAAGAGCCTGTTCCCTGCCGCCTGCTATAATAACCCCTTTTCCGGCTGCCAGCCCGTCAGCTTTTATAACCAGGGGGAATTCATTCCTGCTTTTTATATAGTCCACTGCCCGGTCGTAATCCTCCCTTTCAAAAACAACACCCTGCGGGGTCGGTATATTATTTCTTTTGAGAAATTCCCTGGTAAATACTTTGCTGCCCTCTATGGCAGCAGCCTTTTTATCGGGGCCAAAAATTTTACAACCCCTCTCATTAAAATAATCTACAATTCCATCTACCAGCGGAGCTTCCGGCCCTACTACAGTCAGGTCGATACCTTTATTTTTAACAAGTTCTACGAGTTCATTAAAGTTATCTCTGGATACATCCATATTGATGCATTCAGCAATCCCGGCTATTCCGGCATTACCCGGTACTGCATATATCTTATCTGCAAGCTGGCTTTTTGAGATTTTCCATATCAGGCAGTGTTCCCTGCCGCCACTGCCTATTACCAGTATATTCAATTTATTTCCTTAAATAAAATTATCAAACTATAAGAGTTGATCTTTTGCCCTGACTGAACAATCTATCTCTTAAAACATTATCTTTTACAATTATCCTGTTTCTCTCTGCACCAACACTTATCATTGAGACCGGAATTCTGAGAATTTTTTCAATATTCCCTACATAATTACGCGCTTCTGCAGGAAGGTCTTCATAATTTCTCACTTCACTTATATCGTTATCCCAGCCTTTAAATTCCTCATACACGGGCTCGCATTTATGTAATATTGTCTGGTGACCGGGCATTTCCCTGTAAATTTTATCTTTATACTTATAAGCGGTGCATATTTTTATTTTTTTAAGTCCGCTCAAAACATCCAGCTTTGTCAGGGTAATACTGTCAAAAGTATTTACCATATTTGAATATTTTAACATAACCGCATCCAGCCACCCGCACCTTCGCGACCGGCCGGTGGTGGTGCCGTATTCGTTACCTTTCTGTCTGAGGTATTGCCCTGTTTTTCCATTTTCTTCAGTCGGGAAAGGGCCCGAACCCACTCTTGTTGTGTAGGACTTGACCACACCGATTATTTCATCCAGCCTGCAGGGGCCAACGCCGGCTCCGACACAAATACCTCCGGCAATAGTTGAAGATGAGGTTACATAGGGGTAGGTTCCATGGTCAATATCCAGCATAGTTCCCTGGGCACCCTCAAATAGAACCCTCTTATTTTCTTCAAGGGCCCTGCTTATTAAAGAAGTCGTATCCACTATATATTTATTGATTCGCTCGGCGTATTTTTTGTATTGATTAAAAACTACATCCGGGTCAAGCGGTTCCAGGTTATAGATTTTTTCAATTATAGCATTATTTAACTTCAGTGACTCCTCCAGCTTGGTTCTGAATATTTTTAAATCCTGCAGATCCTGGGCTCTTATGCCCGTTCTCAGAGCCTTATCCGCATACGCGGGACCGATACCCTTTCGGGTTGTTCCTATGCTGGACTTACCCAGTCTGTGTTCAGCCGCTTTATCCAGAATTATATGATGGGGCATAACCAGATGAGCATTGCAGCTTATCTTTAAATTATCAGTATTTACTCCCTTGCTCTCAAGGCTGTCCAGCTCCTCTATTAAAACTTCCGGATTCAGCACCACCCCATTTCCAATAACACATTTAACTTCAGGATACAAAATTCCTGATGGGATTAAATGAAGTTTAAACTGGTCGTTTCCTTTCACAACCGTATGCCCTGCGTTATTACCACCCTGAAACCTTACAACCATATCAACACGACCTGAAAGCAGGTCTACAATCCTGCCCTTTCCTTCATCACCCCACTGCGCTCCTACAATAGCTATACTTGACATTTCATTCACTCCTGTCCTCAGTCTGGTACGGTTTGCTTAAATTAGAAAATAAAGCAAAATCCTTATTAAATTGCATATCCACTTTACCCGTGGGCCCGTTTCTGTGTTTGGCAACCATAATTTCAGCTTTTCCGGTGTGCTTGCTTTCATCCTGTTCATAATAATCATCCCTGTATATAAATGCAACCAGGTCAGCATCCTGCTCAATAGAACCGGACTCTCTTAAATCTGCAAGAATTGGCCTTTTTCTATCTCTTTTTTCTACTTCACGTGAAAGCTGCGATACCGCTATCACCGGTATATTTAATTCCTTGGCGATACCTTTAAGGTTCTGTGATATTTCTGTAATTTCCAGCACTTTGTTTCCCCTGTAATTTGAAGTAGACTGCATTAGCTGAAGATAATCAACAATTATCAATTTTACATCATTGGTACTTACCATCATACGGGCCCTGGCTCTCAGGTCCATTACATTTAAAAAGGCTGTATCGTCAATATATATCTTACACTCTGACAGCCTCTCAACCGCTCTTGCCAGTCTCGCCCATTCGTCATCTTTTACTTTTCCCTTTCTCAGACTATGCAGATTAATTTTTGAATCAGCGCTCATCAATCTTAATGCGATTTGCTGCTTGGACATCTCCAGTGAAAAAATAGCCAGCGGGAGCTTTTCCTTAAGCGCTATATACCTCGCAATCCCCAGCACAAAGGAAGTTTTTCCCATTCCCGGTCTTGCCGCTATAACAACCAGGTCCGAGTTCTGAAAACCAGAAGTCAGCCGGTCGTAGTCTAAGTAACCTGAAGGTATGCCTGATATATCCGAACTGCCTTCATGCAATACTTCTACCAGCTCGTAAGCTTCAGAAACCAGGTCTTTCATTACTGCGCTTCTATCGCGCGCGCTTCCCCTGTTTAAATCCTTATATACCGAAAATATAAGCTGCTGGGCTCTGTCAACAGTCCCCTGCAAGTCTTCGGGAACCTCATATCCCATAGTCGCTATTTCGGTAGCTGCATAAATCAGATTCCGCAGAACCGAGTAGTCGCTTACAATTTTAGCATAATAACCTGCATTGGCAGCAAGAGGGATATTGCTTATAAGAGAGTGAATAAAAGTTTTACCCCCTATTTCATCCAGTAACCCTTTCTTTTTTAGATGTTCCGCCACAGTTATAGGGTCGGCAGGCTCCCCTTTTATATATAACTCTATTATTGCCTTAAAGATTTCCTGATTGGATTTCCTGTAAAAATCTTTTTCTGAAACCAGATCCACCACTGATACTATAGCATCCTTTGAAATTAACATAGAACCCAGCAGGGATTCTTCAGCTTCTATGCTATAAGGCGGTATTCGCTCTAACTTGCTTGTATCCAGGGGAGAAAGTTCCCTTTCTTTTCTAATTTGTTCTTGCATGAAATTTATTTATTTTAAAATAAAAGCTCCGCTTTTTTATTCTGATTCCTTCTTTGTTTTATCTGAATCCTTACCGGCCTTTTTATCCGGAACCTCTTTATACTTATCTATTGCCCTGCCCTTCTCAGCTTTTCCCTTTTTTGACTTTTCCATTACTGCATCTGGTTTACTTTCTTCATCTTCTGGCGCTTTTCCGGGTTTTTCTTTTTCCACTTTTTCTTCTTCTTCTTTTTCTTTCTCTTTCTGTGCTTTATACTCTTCAATCAACTGTTTTGATTCTTTATCCGGCTCTACTTTTACCTTTACTGAAGTTTTTATTTCCCTGTACAATTTTAAGTCTATATCGTATTCTCCCAGTTCCTTTATATGCTCCTGCAGATCCACTTTCTTTCTGTCTATTTCTATTTTTCTTTCTTCAAGAATCTTCTGGGCAATGTCTTTACTGGTTATTGAACCATAAAGTTTACCTTCTTCACCGGTTTTAACCACAAAGGTAATTTCAAGTTCACTAAGCTTTCCGGCAAGCTCCTCTGCCTCTTTTATGTTTCTTGCCTCAACTTTCAGAGCTGCCTGTTTTACAAGCTTCATTTGATTTAAATTACCTCTGGTGAAAGGAACCGCAAGACCATTGGGTATCAGATAATTATTCGCGTACCCTGATTTTACTTCCACTTCATCCCCGATATCCCCGAGCTTCTCATGATATTTAGTAAGTATTACCTTCAAATTTTCCTCCTATCCTTTCTCCTTATCTCTGCTCCTGTATTCAAATTAAAAATTATGTTAGCTGGCTCTTTCCAATCTCCTGAAATTAACCCATACATCAATTAATCCGATAAATAGCACCATAAATATGGTAAAGCTCATAAATAAACCCAGAAAAATAAATATTGCCGTTCTCCATATAAGTGAAATCTTAAATTTTTCCATCAGTCCCCATAATACAGATACCCCGAGAACTAAATACAACGGGCCAAAAACAGCCAGTAAATTAAATCCTGCAATATCCGATATTTTATTTAAACTCTGATTCCCAAAAGGTATAAGAATAAGCACCAGCCCCAGAATGATACCCCAGCACCAGTACCAGGATATATCCCACTGTTTAAATGATGGAAATTTCTTTATGCTGATATCATACTTTTCAAGCATGGTGCCTGTTGCCACATAATTCATGAAACTTACAAAAGCAAATAAACCTATCAAAATTCCCGGGATTATATTAACAGCATATTTTAAAACATTTTTCGCCTGCTCTGCTACGACTTCTAACTGTGAACTTTCAATAGAAAGCCATCCGGCATATGCCGCTACATACTCCTCGTTAAACACCCCGTTAACATAATTATTATAATTCTTTATTACTTCACTTACATAATTAACTCTGTCCACTGCAGAATTTATAACAAAGTACAGCACCAACGCCCCAAAAAAAGCAGCAAAAATACAACTCACGGTAAATAATTTACTTTTATTTCTCTCAATAGAATTCTTATAAATAAAGGAAACCGCCAGTATTAATAGTGCTGCCACCGGTGCCATTAAATAATCAAAAAAAATCAAAAAAACACATGCTATGATCACGCATATTATACCGTCTCTTACCCTTCCGGATATTACCAGGAGAGTAACCGGAACGGTTAAAAATATCATTCCTGCAACCCCGAATATTGGTATAAAATATGCAAAAAGCAGAGATAAAAAAGTAAATAAAGCCATTAATGCCAGATTTAGCTTTTCTATTTTAGGACTCTTTAAATTATCAAAGGGCATATTATCTCTTGTAATATGGAATCAGAGCCATAATCCTTGCTCTTTTAATTGCCATTGCTATTTTCTTCTGGTGCTGAACGCAATTTCCTGTGGACCTTCTCGGCCTTATCTTGCCTTTATCTGAAATAAACTTTTCAAGCATGCTTACATTTTTATAATCAATATTATCAATGTTCTCCCTGCAGAAATAACAGAATCTTTTTCTCTGCCTTAAATTAATAGAAGTACCGGTTGCACTTCTCAAATTTTTTTCATTCCTTATATTTTTATTTTTCCTGGCCAATTAAATTTTCTCCTTCTATGTTTTTAATTTACAAAATTCCTATAACTTAAAACGGTATGTCCTCATCACTAAAATCAACTTCTTCAATATTGCTCTGTTCCGATGTATCGCTTACTGACACCCCTTCCTCTGCACGTGGGTTCTTTTCAATTTTACAGGAAGCAAACTCCATACTCGGAGCCACCACGCTGGCAATAATCTTCACTGTTGACCTTTTCTGCCCGTCTTTGCTTTCCCAGCTGTCCTGTGAAAGTCTTCCCGAAACCAGAACCCTGTCTCCCTTGCTAAGACTTTCAGCACAGTTTTCCGCAAGTTTATACCATACGGTAACATTAAAAAAATCAACACTGGTTTCCCACTCCCCGGAGCTTTTGTTCTGAATGTTTCTATTAACTGCCAGTCCAAAACTGGCCACTGCGGTTCCGCTGGGAGTAAACCTCAGTTCTGGATCACGGGTCAAATTTCCCAGAATTGTTATATTATTAACACCAAAAGCCATAGTAATCCACCTTCTTTTGATTTTTTATAATTACTTGGGACCGGTCTGCTGGCTGCTTCTTACAATCATATGACGGAGTATTTTATCATTGATTTTATTTATCCTGTCAATTTCCAGAATAATACTGCTGTTGCCTTCAAAATAAACAATAACATAAAACCCGCTTTCCTGATTTTTAATGGGATAGGCTAATTTTCTGGTTCCCCACCTGTCGGTACTGGTGATTTCACCTTTTTCTTTCTCAACCAGTGAAGTTATTTTAGATAATTCCTTATCAATATCCTCTTCTTCAAGAGACGGGTCAAGTATAAGCGCTAATTCATAGCTCTTCAATTTTTAATCCTCCTATGGACTAATTTTAACAATTAGGTTCTGCCGTTATAGGGCAGAACAGAAAGATAATTAGATAAAAAAATTTGATTTTTTTACTTTTATTACCATAGGGATATTATAACATTTAGAACCAATAATCAATAACTAATTATTTAATTTTTCCGGCCCCGGATTACCACTTCATCAATATAATCATCCGGAAATTGTATATTTATACTTCAATAAATTTCTTAAATTCTGACTCTAAAACTTAAAAAAATTTAATTCAATCCATTGATTTTTTTTCATTTCTCATGTACACATTGGTGCAGGGATAAGGAATTTCAATTCCCACTTTATCAAATTTTTCTTTTATTCTCTTTCTTAACTGCCTTCCAATGGTCCACTGCTGCCCCGGTTTTACTTTACATATAATGGTAAATTTAACCGCCGAATCGCCGAGCTCGTTTACTCCGCCATCTCCCAGTATCTCCGGCCTCTCCAGAATAAAGCCCTTATATTTTTTATCTTCCACCAGTTCACTAAATACCTCTTCCAGAACCTCAACCACTCTATCTATATTTTCCTTATAGTGGACACCCACCTCTATAAGAGCTCTTGACCAGGTATGGGTACGGTTGCCCAGTTTTGCAATCTCGCCATTGGGTATAAAGTGCAGGGTTCCTTCCAGGTCCCTGAGTACCGTAGTTCTCAAATTAAACCTTTCTACAACTCCCGAAGTATCACCTATGGTAACAATGTCATCTACCTGATACCACTGCTCCACTAAAATAAAAGTCCCGTTTATTAAATCTTTTATAAGGCTCTGCGCTCCAAAACCAATTACAACACCTGCAACTCCCGCGCCTGCAAGTAACGGGGTTACGGGGATACCCACCTGGTCAGCAATTATTAGAAGTGCTATTACTGAAGAGCTAACTATTATTAAATTTGATATCACGCTGGTAAGGGTAAAAGTACGTTTTTTTACAAGTATTTTTTCATCACTAATTTTCTTCTCAACCAGTCTCCTCAGACGCATGGATATAATTTTAACCACAATTATTATGGCAATCAGTGCCCCTATTATTATTACAATGTTGAGCCAGTTATCCATAAAGCTTCTGGCAATATTACCGGTGCTAATATCAAGAGCCCCGTCATTATTTTCCATTACTTAAAACACCCTCTTTAAATTTTATTTTAAAAATTTTTTTTAAATCACTGAATGCGAACAGTTTTGCGCAATAAAACACAATGCCCTTACAACTTAATTTTTACTGCTGAGACCGCTGTAAACTTTTATTACACTATCTTCCCTCTCATCATATAAAGGCTTTAGGTGGCCTGTGTAATTGATGGTTGAAATATATGGAAAACCCCTGTCAATAACCACGATATTTATTGCTCCCTGCCGCTGAATAACAGACCTCCACCTTGAAACAGGAATTTTAAGCCAGTAGACAATCAACGAAGTTATTATCCCGCCATGGGCCACCACTGCAATATTGCTGCCATCTTTATTTTCTCCGATTATATTATTAATTTCGTTTATTGCCCTTTCCTGTACAATCTTAAAACTTTCTCCCCCTACAGGTGAACCGTTATACGGGTCCTCAAGCCAGCTCTTGTAATCATCATGAAATTTTTCATTTATCTCGTCAAATTTCATCCCTTCCCATTTCCCGAAATTTATTTCTTTCAGGTTCTCTCTTATTATCACCTCTATCTTCCTGCCTTCCTGGATAAACCCGGCTGTATCTACAGCACGCTTTAGTGAGCTGCTGTATATATTTGAAAGATTTACTTTTGATAGATATTTTGAAGCAAGTTTTGCCTGTTTGATTCCCATCGGTGTTAAACTCGTATCACTGCCCCCCTGATATCTACCCTCTTCGTTCCACGAAGTCTGACCGTGCCTGATTAAAAAAATTCTTATACCCATCCTTCTGTCTTTACTCCTTTACTATAGCTCTAAATATTTAAACTGTCCTATTACCCTGTTTCTTATATCTTTAGCCGGTGGGAAGTCATACAGTATTTTTCCTTCCTTTATCGCATCTATAAAAATATCTTTATAGGCGCCCCCGCATTTATCGCATTTATAATCCGACGTCCTGTCATCCTCAAGCACCACTTTATCATTAAAGCACTTGCTGCATCTTATGACTTTCTTGGCCCCCGACATCTTGCCCCTCTTGGCTATCTTCTTTCCTTCAATCTCCACTATATCCATGGAGAAATCAAGTATCTCCGCCCCGCTTATGGCTGTCCCCACACCAAAGGAATTTACTATATCCCGCAGATTGAGGATATCATTTTCATCAAGCCCGCCGCTTACAATGAGACTTACATCATTAAATCCCCTGATATCAAGTTCCCATCTCACTTCCTCCAGAATCCTTTTAAAATCTCCTCTCCTGGATGAAGGAGTATCCAGCCTTATTCCGTATAAACTTTTTCCAAGGCTTTCAGCAACTCTTATGGCCTCAAATTTTTCATCACAAAAAGTATCAATAAGGGAAATTCTTTTAACCGCCGGTTCAATGACCTCATTAAAAGCCCTGGTTGCTTCAACCGTATCGCCCATTATCAGAATCAGTGCATGGGGTATGGTTCCAATAGGTTCCTGATCTATTAATTTCGCACCGAGGGTTGTAGAAACTCCGTCAGCTCCACCGATAAAACCACTTCTTTCCACCATCGGGGTTATGGCCGGATGTATCCTCCTGGCTCCAAAGCTGTAAAGCAGCCTGTCGCCCGCTGCTATTTTGCATCTTGCTGCTTTTGTCGCTATTCCGCTTGCCTGGCATAAAAACCCTAAAATAGCTGTTTCGTATATTCCAAAATCAAGATACCTTCCTTCAATCACCATTACAGGCTGAAAATCCCTGAATACAGTTCCCTCCGGCATGCATCTTACTGATATTTTATCCACGCCCGAAAGAAGATTTATCACCTCTTCGGTACCCGCAAGAATTCCCCAGCTGTAATTTTCAGGAAATTTTTTTAAGAATATCTCAGCTTTAACTACAGGATTCTTTTTAACAGCCTTCAATATTTTTTCTGTCCGCTCAAAATAAATATCAGTCAGACGGCCCTTCTTTATATCATCTTCATTTGCAATGTGAAACATACATACATCCTTTATACTATATTTACCTTAAATATTTTTTTCATCTGTTCCAGCGCAAAATTATGGTCCTTTCTGTCAATACCGATTATTGCATCTTTTACAAGGTCAACCTTGTAGCCCCTCATCACGGCATCTGCCACAGTATATAAAATACATATATTGGTAACATCTCCGGTAACTATTAACTTCTCTACCGATAACTTCTTTAATATCTCGTCCAGGTTCGTATTTAAAAAACCCGAAAATGTATTCTTCCTTACGATTAAGTCACTGCCCTCCGGTTTTAAGTCATCAATTATCTTTGAACCCTCGGTACTTTTTACCGCATGCGGCGGGAACAGCTCAAACTCCTTATCATCTTTCTCATGACTGTCACATAAATATATCACCTGATAGCCCTCAGTCCTTGCCTTTGAGATTTCTCTTTTAATCGGCTCTATAATTTTCTCAATTTTTGGGACCCTGAGCGGAGCGCCTTCAAGGACAAAATCATTTAACATGTCTATTATAAGCAAAGCTTTCTGACTCATAACCACCATCCTGTAAAACCTTAAAATTTTATTTAAAATTTATATATTCTTAAGCGTTTCTGCCGTTATTCTTCTTGCCGCTAACATTTTTATAAACATTTTAAGAGAAAACTACTGGATATAATAATAACATTTGAACGATAAATTTTGTATTTTTTTATCCTTATAATTTTCGTATTGTCTTTTTATCTTCCCCTCTATAGAATTAATGATGGCTAAAATAAAAATAAAACAATCCATATTGAAAGCCGTCAATTTTAAAAAAGCAAACTTTAGGCAGCAAAAAAATGAAAAGAAAAAAAATAAATATTTTCGTATTAGTAGTTTCAATATTAGCGGGCATACTTTTAATCATGTCTTTAACTTCGTGCACGCGTATAGTCTCTTTATACTTTGCTTATGATACTGGCACGGAAGCAAAGCTTGCAGAAGAGTCAAGGGAAATTACCGTAGACGAAAACATTTACCAGACCTGCATTGAAGAGCTTATCAAAGGCCCGGAAAGTAGTGAGCTTTATCCTACGATACCATCCAATGTCAGGGTCAATTCGGTAAAGGTTTCAGATGGCACTGCCACTGTTGATTTCAGCAAAGAAATATTAACCAACTTTGAAGAAATACCTCACAGTTCCACCACGGAATTACTCGCAATCTATTCTATCGTTAATACACTGACAGAATCCGAGAAAATAGAAAAAGTAAAAATAACCGTAGAAGGCAAAGACACAGGAGAAATAGAGGGTCTCTACATAGAAGATTTCTGGGGGCATGTAGGAATCTACGAAGAATTTGAAAGAAACGAAGACATTATATATAAAAAAAATAACCCGGATTAACGATATTTTTAAAAACATATCTTGACCTTATCCCATTCTTTGGTCCAGTTTTTTAAGTTAGTATTAAGCCATTTGTAAATCAATATCAACAAACCTGACCTCAGGTGCATTTGAAATATAGCTAAGAGAGCTATGGGGTCTGATACTATTGTGGTAAGCCCTACACCTTTCAATTAAAACCTTAGCTTTGGTCAGAGTATCAAAGATCTCTCCGTTTAACAATCCGTCCTTCATTTTTTAAGTTAAATGATTCAATATAGCCATTCCCCGGGGACTCCCCGGTTCTACAAACGCGGGATATGTCCCCGGGTTCGAGATAAAATGCCTTACCCTTTAACGGTAAATTCCGACCCATTGTCCGAGCTTATGCACTCAGGCATTCCTCTTGTTAAGAATAGGTCTGCCAAAAACTCTACTACCTCGATAGAGGTAATGCTTCTTGATGCAAAGGATAGCAGGCATTCCCAGCTGTAATCCTCAAAGTCAACTAAAATTCCAGAGTCTAGGGTCACGAAAATTCCAGACCCTAAATTAAAAAAATTATTTACCATCACCTCCCTTAACTTTAATAT
>CAZRML010000023.1:0-11561 GCA_964601205.1 uncultured Actinomycetota bacterium
GCTGTATTCCTGCCAAAGCGTATGCATAAAAACTATATTTTTAATTGCATTATTTTTTCTATCCCTTAGCTTATTAAAATATTCTTCATTTAATTCCATTTTTACTTAAATCCTGCTAACTTAATTCTATGAGTATCGAGATAAGGCACACCACCCACAGCTTCACAGGGAACCCTCCTATGGTATCCCGTGAATCTGTGTCCGGAATAGGTGCCAAACTTCTATTTAAATTTGAGCGCTGTCTGTTGAAAAGTCCTAGCTTTTTGTGCTGACTTTCCAACAGACAGCTTATTAAGTATCTCATCTTTAGAATTTCCTTTTTTTATTTCATTTTGAAATAGCCAATATGCCATCTCTAAAAATTTATTTATTTCTTTGCTATATATCTTTTTATTTCTGTTCATTTAATTAAGTCAAGATTTTTATTGACTTTAATTATAATTATCAAAATCATAATAGTCAAGATTTATCTTGACTTAATATCAATACTTATTTATATTTATATTAAATTGACTAGGAGGTAATATGAGTAAAGGTTATGATTTTTTAGGTGAAAAAATAAAAAAACTAAGGAATCTAAAAGGCTTTACGCAAAAAGAACTTGGTGATGCAGTAGGACTCCCAAAACAATCTATTTCAATGATTGAAAATGGCGGAAGAAGCATATCATCTGAAGAACTAGAAAAAGCCTGTAATTTTATGCATGTTCCGGTTGATTTTATACTTAAGGATGGTTGGCTAGAAAAATTTGGAGAAAAATACGAGTATAAACCAATAAATAAGTGGGGTATTATGGTTCCCCCTTTTATTGACGAGATGGCTGATGGACTTGAAAATTATTTTGATGAACTTGCCAATTCAGGATATAGCACAGTAAGGATGAATATAAAATATATTCAAAACATAATAAAGCTATATCAAGAATTTTTAAAAGAATATAAAGAGAAAAACAAATGAAAGCAATAATCTATATCAGGGTATCTACATCAGAACAGGCTGAACTTGGATATAGCTTAAAAGCACAAGAGGAAATATGCCTTGAATATGCTAAAAGGTATGGCTATGAGGTGCTTAAAATATTTGTTGAGAAAGGTGAAAGTGCCAAAACCCTTAACAGGACACAGCTTAAAGAAATGCTTGAATACTCCAGGATCAATAAACATAAAATTGATGCCCTTATTATATACAAGATTGATAGTGATATGAACCCCATTTTTTGGACACGATCTTAACTAAGCATAATCAGCTGATGGGACTCATTTCCTTTCATTTTTTTATTATTAATATTTTCAAATTCCTCCGGGGACATATACCCCAAAGAAGAATGAAGTCTTTTCCTATTGTAAACTTCTTCTATAAAATATGGAATCCTATTTAGTACTTCGATGTATGTTTCATATTCAAACATATAGACTTCCTCTACTTTTAAGGTCCTGAAAAATGACTCAATTTTGGCATTATCATAAGGATTTGCTTTTGCTGACATAGATATTAAAATCCCATTATCTTTTAGGATCTTTACGTAATCTTTAGAGCAGTACTGGATTCCCTGGTCGGAATGGTGGATAAGGTAATCTGTATTTCTCTTTGATATGGCATCTTTAAGTGCTGCAATGGCTATATCTGCAGAAAGTGTCCTTCCTAGTCCATATCCTATAACCTTTCGACTAAAGCCGTCAATTAAAGCTGAAAGATATACAAATGATGCGGCAATCCTGATGTATGTTATATCTGCATGCCATACCTGGTTACACCTTGAAGGCACAAGGCCATCTATTAGGTTGGGATATTTTTTAAGTCTGTGGGAGGAGTCTGTAGTAGCCTTAAAAGCCCTTCTGGCCTTACACAAGAGGTTTTCCTCTCTCATTAACCTAAGTACCCTTTTGTGGTTTACCTTTAACTTTTGGTGGTGAAGTTCTGCTGTAATCCTCCTGTAGCCATAAGATGGAAAATCCAGGGCTATCTCTTCAATCTTTTCTGCAAGGTCAATATCAGAGAGCTTATCTCCTTTTGGTTTGAAGTAATATGTTGATCTTGGTATTCCCACTATCTGGCACCCCTTTCCCGCTGATCCCAGTCTCTTGAGGTTATTACGGATGAAGACTCTTTTTTTTCCTTTGTATTTAGATCCCTTATCTTTTTTAGCATCTCATTTTCCAGGGTGAGCCTTCCCACAAGTCTTTCCAGATCCCTTATCCTTAGTTCAAGTTTTGCCATATCAGAAGATGTTACATTTTCAAAGAACTTTCCGGCTTTGTAATCTCTTTTCCACCGGCCTATCATTACCGGCGATATTCTGTGCTCTCTTGCCAGCTCTGCCTGGGTTGCTGAACCTGATAGTATTGACTCTACTATCTGCTTCTTAAAATCACTGCTAAAGTTTCTTCTTTCTCTCATCTGATGAGACCTCCTATCTCTTGTATTTGTAAGTCTCATCAGCTATTCTATCTTTAAGTTAATATTGTGTCTAACTTATGGGTTCACCCCACATTAAGGTCACCTCCACTAACTATAAAATCAATGCTTCACCTTCTGAGATAAATATCAGTCTAAAAGACGGTTCAGGAATTTTACATAAGTTCGTTACTGTTGAAGGGAAAGAACCAAATATTGAAGGGATTATTCGTGTTTCAACAGGTAATAAGTTGTCTGAATCGAAAATTTACGTAGTACCAGAAAAAGAATTATTGTTTACTGAAGGGATGGTATTTCAGCCTGAAAGTTTAACATTACGACCTAATCAAGCTCGAAAAGTATACTTATTAGTGTATATTAAAATGATAGAATGTGGAAGTAAGATTAAACTTTCTTCCGATAATGAGTCAGTGCATATTTCGGAACAAGAGATTATAGTAAATGAAGCAGATGCAAAAAGGGGTGTGGCTAAATACAAATTAGAAGTCTGGGGTGAAGGTGAAGGACAAGATGCTATTATAACAGCAGAGTGTGAAAATTATATAGGTCTTTTGGAAGTACAAGTTAGAGCTAAAGAAAGTGATAAGAAGGGAAGAAAGGGTATGTTCAATGAGCCAGAATTTAACTATGATTCAGAGCCCCTTCAGCGGACATCATACAGTTTAGAAACAGGCAAAGTAATTATTTATGTGAATTTCCCATCAACTAGACATTACCTTGGTGATGATTGCCAATTCAGAAAAGCATTGCCCACACAGGTACTTCTAGCTGACTTAGTTGCAGAACGTTGTTTTTGGGAAATTGCAAAAAAGAAAGTTGAATCAAGTGGAGTAGCTTTACGACCCGAAGCTATACCTGATAGGATTCAGCGTGATACTTTTGAACTTTCACGTAAATATGGTAAAAAAGTACATGAAGCTTTAGTCGATCAGAAACTTCTGACTGATTCGAAATCAAAAATAATTTCCTAATTAAAGATGCAATAACACTTAAGTTATTGAAGAATAAAGTACAGATACCAAGGTATATACTATTATAAATAGTAATTTATTAAACTACTCATTAAAATTTTTGTTGAAAATTCAGTAAAAAAGACAGATTCTAAACTTAATACTCTTGAACCTAAATATAAGAAAAAAATAGATAAAACATTAAAACTTGACTTTGAGAACATTTCAATATTAAATTTGATATTTTAAAATAATATCACAATAATACAATTTATTTCTAGCATGAAATTAAAATCGGTTAGGATAAAGAATTATCGGTCAATTATAGACAGTGGTATATGTTACTTATCTGGAGATAATATAACAATACTAGCTGGCAAAAAAAATCAGGCAAAACAGCAATATTGGAAGCTCTTGAAGACTTTAATATAAATAAGGAGATGAGAAGCGAAGCTATACCTTACCACAATAAAGAAAATAAACTTGAAATTCATTTACAATTTCAATTAGAACAAAAAGAGATTAAAGTATTGGGAATTAATATCAATGAAAAATCAGAAGAAAATAAAAACTTTGAATTAGGGATAATTAAAAAGTACCCTAATGACTATTTTTTATCAGAAGATTCAGATAAGAGGCTTGGGATAGTTACAGAAAAAATATTTGAAAAAGATAAACAGGACTTAATCGCTAATATTTCAAATATTTTTAATGAAATCAAAGAGATTCATGCAAAACAACATGAAATCGGAGGTACAATACCTGCATTAAACACAAAGATATAACAAATTTCGGAAGTCAACTAAACAATTTTAGGAATGTGATCTGAACCCCATAGGGCTTGTTGCCAAAGGCACCTCAATAGCTAATTTTATTACAAAATTTTTAAAAATATCTTTTGCAATTTGGCAAATATCAGTAAATTTTCTTGAAAGTCTGGATTGTACTTCCTCTACATCCAGCATTTTTACCATTTTCTTTAAGTTTAGTGCTGTAGCAGTTAAAAGAAATTGTATTTCTACTTTTTTAAGCCCCCTGAATCTGGCTCTTGCCATTCCGTGATAGATCTTAGCCTGCCCCATAATTCCTTCCAGAATTGTACCCCTCAGTTTCTGCATAACCCGCCTATAACCTGAATCATACCAGCCTCTAGCTTTATCGTAACAGAGACTGTCATAATGGGATACTGTTCTAAAACTTCCTCCTGATATGCACTTATCCCTTAAAGGGCAAAGGTTACAGTGTTTCTTGTTTGAACTGTAATTTATGCAGTTTTGCGGATAATTTTTGTCAAACCAGCACCATATAATCTATAGAACGACATAAAACGAGTCTGGAATTTATCATTGCAGGAAATATCACTTTTATTAAATTCTTGCTGTATAAATCTATAAGATTCCAGGCTTGATATATCAATATCCTCAATAGCTTCTTCTTTTTTTATTTTTTCTGCAACCTTTTCTACTGTATCCATAAGTTATTAGTAATATAATTCTAATATTCTTCATACATTTTTTCTAATTTATAACGTTTTGAAGAAATTTTTCGTTTATATCAATAAATAACTTAAAAAAGAAAGGAAAGATATGTTAAAAAAAATAGTACTTGGAATCATTATAGCTACAGTTGTGCTTACTGTAGGCGCAGGCAGTTTATATGCATACCAGAAAAATTCCGATACCGCGGATGGGGCTACCAGAATAAACAACAGATTGCGTGAGTCAGACTGTGAAGACTCAAATCTTTCAGAAAATAGAAATCAATATCGACTGCAGCAGGAAGATCCTGACAGTTTAAACTGCCCTAATGAAAATCGCTTCAAGAATGAATGTGATAATGAAAACTGCACAGAGGAGCAGTACCAGAACAGGGAAAATAATTGTTATATGCAAAATAACCAAGAAACAGGAGACCAGATCCAGAATAAATTTTCATACAGGAATGAAAATAAATTAAGTGATAATAACTGTGGGCAGGACTGCGAGATGAATAGAAGCGGGATAAATAACAATAATTCAAAAGGTTACGGTAGAAATAAATAGTTTTATAAAGATTGGCATAATATGAAAAAAATAAAATTCAAAATAAAAAAGAAGAGATAAGCTGTGAAAATATTTAGGTGCAATATCGTAAAATTATATGCGGGGTTCTCCTCTGCTAAACTGTCATATTTTATGAGATAATAGGTCTATTAATTAACAAATTATTTGACAGCTTATCTGAATGAATGATAAAGAACTTGAACTTTGCATAAAAAAATTTAAAAAAACCGGTGATAATTCACATTTCGAAAAAATATACAGATTCTTTTTTAAAAAGATATACCGGTTTGTTCTTTTAAATATTTCAGATAGCCAGATTGCCGAAAATATAACTTCCGATGTTTTTTACAATGTTTACAGGAATCTGGCAAAGGCGCGCTTAAATTCAGGAAGTTTCAGGGCATGGATCTATAAAATTGCGAGGAACCTTATTATAGACTATTACAGAAAAGAAGCAAAATATAAAGAGGACCGGTCCCTCGATCAGTACCTTGAAACCAGAAAATATGATGATTTGAATGAATTAGAACCAGTCGATAGTTCTCTTGTAGCCGGTGATTTTAAAGAAGTAAACCCGGGAGAATATACTGGGTCCGAATTTAGAGATCCGGACCTACTGGCAGGTTTAAACAGGCTGGATGAATTACAAAAGCAGGTTTTAATTCTGAGGTTTGTCGAGGAGATGGACTACAAAACAATAGGCAGGATAATAGATAAAAGCGAACTTGCAGCAAGGGCAATTAAATTCAGGGCTATTTCAAAGCTAAAGGAGCTTATGGCAAAGTGAATACAGGTAAGAATATGAATAAAAAAGTTCTAAAAAAATTCCTCAGTCTTAT
Source organism: uncultured Actinomycetota bacterium (assembly GCA_964601205.1). Lineage (GTDB taxonomy): Bacteria > Actinomycetota > Humimicrobiia > Humimicrobiales > Humimicrobiaceae > JAQVEM01. The sequence continues at coordinate 6,247 of CAZRML010000023.1, forward strand.
CGATAAAGGAATGGATATAGATGCATGCCTTTCAAAATTTCCCGGTGAGTACCAGAACTTAAAGGAATATGCAGGAATTATTAAGGGCTTAGACAATTTAAAAGATATTGCAGCCGATAAAAATTTTGAGGAAAAATCTCTAGAGGATATCTACTTTCGGGCAAGAACCGAAGATACCGAAGGCGTAAAAAAAATATCCCCAAAAAGTGCTATCCTCGCAGGACTTCGCCCGGCTTATCTAAAACCGCTTATAGCTTTTTTTGCAGTCCTTGTCCTCATTGGTTTTTCTTTTACGGGAACGTTATATGCATCCGGGGATTCGCTGCCGGGAGATATATTATATCCGGTAAAAAGAACATCCGAAAACCTCAAGGTTGCATTTACCCCATATAAATATGAAGAAAAACTATATCTAAAGATTCTTGAAGAAAGACTTGGGGAAGCTGACATGATTCTAAGTCAGGCCGATTTTAAAGATACTGACGCTGCAGAAAACCTGATCAGTGACATAGATAACACTTATAGGATATGCCGTGAAAGAAAATACCTGGGGGCAGATGAGGATGAGCAGTTGCAAAATGATATAACAGCAGTAAAGGACAGACTCAGGAATAGATACGGCATCCAGAAACACGGTGCTGACAGTATACCCAATGATGCATCAGGAAACGAACAAAATACAGATACGAATTCTAAGACCGTCAATCAGGATGCCGGGCAAAATGAGCAGTGGTCTAATGGAAATAATAATACAGAAAATAAAAATCAACCAGATGATGGCGAACAAAATCAAACGGGCAACCGGAACCAGTATGGCAGATAAAATAACACCTTAAATCTAACCCTAAAACATTCCATAAGAATTTAATAATTTAACCAATTCAAAAAATACGAGATTGCAGAATATTAGCTTTTCTTGGAAAAAACAAACCAAATAGAATATAATTATATAAGATTTATAACTCTGCTCCGTTGAATAATCCCCTATCATAAACATTTAAAATGGCACAGGAACAGAATAATATTAATTTAATAAGAAATAAGATAAACAATGCCGGTGACTTTTTCAAAAATAGCCTTTCTCCGGATACCGGCAAACCTTCTATGGGCTGGTTCTGCACATACACCCCGGAAGAACTCGTAATTGCAGGAGGATTTACACCAATAAGGGTACCGGGGAAAAAGAAGTTATCTAAATCTGAAAGCTACTTTCCCATAAATTTTTGCCCTTACGTTAAATCACTCTGGGAAAGCCTCCTTGATGGCGCCCCGGACTTTAAAGGGCTAATATTTACCAGCTCCTGTGACGGCATGAGAAGGTTCTATGATATCGCAAACAGTTACCTGAAGGATACTCCCTCATATCTTCTTGACGTCCCCCATCTAAAAGACAATGATTCTGTAGATTTTTTTGCCGGAAACATTAAAGATATGAAAGCATTTATAGAAAACTCAGGGGGAAACAAAATCACCGCAGAACAGATTAAAAAAGCATTGCTGGTTACAGCAAGAAAAAGAAAACTTCTTAAAGAGTTAAACAATCTTCTTAAAAAATATCCCTATATTTTAAGTATCTCAACATATTATGAAATCATGGAACTTGCTTTTTTATCTGAACCAGAAATCTTTTCCGCCGACCTGGAAAAATATATTAAATTCATAAAGGAATCTATCTCCGAAAATATAATTAAATATAATAACAATCATAAACACTCCCCTTCAATTATGGTTATCGGCAGCTTTATTTCTGAAAAAAAATTATGGGAAGTTCTGTCTGGAATGGACATAAGACTTGCTTTTGACGACCTCTGCACCTCGAGCAGATATTTTGAAAACCAGATAGGACCGGACAGCGGCACCGATATTTTAAAAATACTTGCCAGAAGCTATCTTAACAAAACCCCGTGTATGAGAATGTCTGACCTCGGTTTTAAGATAACCGAAATTAAAAAAAACATAATAGAAAATAATATCTCGGGGGTCATATTTATAAGTTTAAAATTTTGTGATAACATGCTTTATTCTTTTCCTCTTATTAAGAAAAGGCTAAAAGAGATCGGGGTTCCTGTCCTGTACCTGGAAATAGAGTATAATAATTTTTCAGAAGGACAGATAAAAACAAGGATACAGGCATTTCTGGAAATGCTTTAGAGATAATTTAAAAAGGCTTAAAAATGAGTATAAAAGACAGCGTAAAAACCAGTATAAAGCGAAATTTGAGCCAGCGCTACATTAAAAGGCTTCTGGGTATTATCTCGGCAAAACCCCTCCTTTATGCTTATGGAAGCACCTTTCAATCAGCAGCCGATAAATACCTCAATATTTTTACCATAGAAAGTTTAAAAAAAGCATACTCTGATAATAACAGGCCAGTTGGCTACGGGTCCATTTTCTTACCCTATGAATTGTTCCATGCACTGGGCATAACGCCACTTCTTCCGGAAGTCATGGCAGGATTTATGGCAGCGCTGGAACTGGCGCCCCGCGCGCTGGAGGAAGCTTCCTCAAACTGGTATCCCCGGGACCTGTGCACCTTCCACAGAAGTATATCCGGAGCAATAGAACTGGACTTACTCCCAGAACCGGATTTTATTATAACCACCAATTTAGCCTGTGATGCCGCGCAGAAATCATTTTACATAGATTCAATAAAATATAATATTGAAAACAATTTTTATATGATTGATGTTCCCTACCATTATTCCAAAAGGTCGCTTTCATATCTTACCGGCCAGATAAAAAAAGTATACTATGACATATGCTCAAAAACAGGCGCCGAACCCGACCCGGACCGTTTTAAAGAAGTTATCAAACTTTCAAATGAATTTAGAAAATGGGCAATAAAAGTAAATAACTTAAGAAAAGTTATTGCCGATTATCCTCCTTATTACAACGGGCTCAACTTTATCCTTCCTTTCCATGGACTTGCAGGAACCAGAGAAGCAGTAACCCTTTACAGGAAAATGTATGAAGAATTTAAGGGATATCCAAACAAAAAAGATACTTCAGGCGGCCCTGCGGGCGATAAATTGGATAAGGAAAAAAATATAAAAAGAATTCTCTGGCTTCACCTCAAACCTTATTACAGAAATGAAATATTTGATATACTGAACAGTGAAAATTGCAGGGTGGTGTTTGAGGAGATGAATTATGTTTACTGGCCCGAACTTGACCCGGAAAGGCCTTTTGAAAGCGTCGCTAAAAAAATGCTTTCTCATTTTCTGGCAGGAAGTATTGAAAGAAGGGTCAGCATGATTCTCAAGTCAGCAAAAGAATATAAAGCCGATGGGGCCATTTTATTTTCGCACTGGGGCTGCAGGCAGAGTAACGGTGGAGCAAGAATTATAAAAGACAGTTTAAAAAAAATTAATATTCCTACCCTGATTCTTGACGGGGACTGTGTGGATAAAAATAACTCTTCACAGGGGCAGATAAAAACAAGGCTTCAGGGATTTATAGAAATTTTAAAATCTTAACAGTAAAAGAAAGGAAGAGAAGTAGAATGTATACCTGTGGTGTTGACGTGGGTTCGGTATCCACTGAAATAGTAATATTAAACTCAAAGAATAATAAGATTGAATATTATGTAATAGCATCTACCGGCTCTGATAGTAAAAATGCCGCCAGAGCAGCATTCGAAAAATCCCTCGGCATGGCAGGTATAAAAAGCAATGAAATAAAGACTATCGTGGCCACCGGTTATGGCAGAGTTAATGTCCCTTTCGCCGATAAGAATATAACAGAGATAAGCTGTCACGGCCGTGGAGCTGCTTCCCTGTTCCCTGATTTAAAAACTGTAATAGATATCGGGGGGCAGGATAGTAAAATAATAAAACTTGAAGATGGAAATCCCGTTGATTTTCTTATGAATGATAAATGCGCCGCAGGAACGGGGCGATTCCTGGAAGTTATGGCCGGAGCCCTTGAAGTAGACCTGGAGGAATTTGCCACTATTTTTATTAATACCGGCGAAAAAGTAGATATAACTTCTACCTGCACTGTTTTTGCAGAATCCGAGATAGTGTCACTTATAGGTCATGGCGTTGATAAAAATAAAATCATAAAAGGGCTGATATACTCCATCACCGATAGGATAATTTCAATGGTGGAGAGAGTGGGGCTCGAGGAGCCGGTATGCATGACAGGAGGAGTGGCAAAAAATCTCGGTGTGGTAAAGGCCATGGAAGAAAAGCTGGGAACAAAAATATATATTCCGGATGAACCCCAGATAACCGGAGCACTGGGAGCCGCATATCTCGCCCGGAAAATTGATTAGTTTACCATAAGCTGAACTATTTAAGAGTTGTGTTTACAACTCCAGTTTTTTAATAGCTCTTTGAAAACCAAATAAAAATATAGATAAAGATAGTATATACAACACTACATCCAATTGTAAAATATATGATTAAGCAATAAATATTATAAATATATTATTTAATCTTACAATTTGGTTAATATAAATTATAATTTTTTTATTTATACTTATGCTAAAACTAAATTTATACCTTTTTCCCTATACTCTTTAACAATTTTATTTGATAAACCATTATCGGAAATTAATATACTGATTTTATCAATTGGTATCAATTTAGTGTAACGAATAATATTAAATTTACTATGATCTACAAGTACAATTATTTGACGGGCATTTTTAGCCAATATATAGCTAGCCTCGATGCCTACCTCACTAAAACCTGTTAAACCATGATTAAGATCAACTCCATCTCCCCCCACAAATATTTTATCTATTATTCCTTTGTTATCAAATATACATTGATCTTCTATAATTTTAATAGTATACCATTCTGTAATTTTACCCGCAGGTATAATAACATCAATACTATCAGAATGCATAAGTTCAATAGCAGAGTCAATTGAATTAGTTAAAACTCTTACTTTTAATTTAGAATTTCCTAATAATTTTGCAAGCTGGTATGTGGTGGTACCACCACAAATTGCTATAGTTTCATCCGTTGAAATATATGAAATCGCTTTTTTTGCAATCGCAATTTTCTCATTAATATTTTTTTTCATTCTTTCAGAATAACTTTTTCTGAATGTTTCTTTTTTATTCACACTCGCACCACGTAATATACGATTAACTTTCCCCATTTTTTCTAGTTTATTTAAATCTCTATAAATTGTAACTTCAGAAACATTAAATCTTTTTGCCAAATCTGCAATACTAACATTGGATTCCAATTCAATTAATTCAAAAATTTTCTCTAGACGTTCTTCCATTTTAATACCTATTACCCAACTATTTGTTTTTAAAAAAAATTACTTACTTTTTTATTAATATAATATTTAATATT